>CAZIKH010000288.1:0-2741 GCA_964539755.1 uncultured Dinoroseobacter sp.
GGTGTAGCTTTCCGAGGTGTTGATGCCCACAAAAGCGGTGGTGCCGATGATCGACACGGCGGTCGGCTCGCCATCCATTTCCATCACGCCCAGCGGCTGCGGGTTCGCCGGATCGCTGATGTCGATGGCCCCGATCACGCCGCCCGGGCTGTCGGAATAGACCAGCGTCATGCCATCCGCCGTGGCCGAGATGATCTCGGCCGAAGTTTCTTCCGGCGCATCGCCGCCCCAGTTCGCCGTGACCGGGAAGGACGCGATGCGGTTAAAGTTCATCTCGGCGAAGGCTGGCATCGCCCCCAAGACCACGAAAGCCGTGGTCGCCAGCAGACAGCGCTTGGACATGGACAGATTCCCCTGTTGTAAGTGTCGCAGGGTCAAGTGCGCCTTGCAGGCAACGGCAAGGTGACAGAAACGTATCAGTTTTGCGAAACAGCGCCTGCCTTGCGTCAGGAACTGCGCCGACCTTCCCGCAGCCATGCCAACAGGGTCAGACCCGCCACCAACAGCAAGAACAACCATGCCGCGATCAGGGGCGAAACGGTCAGGTTTGTGGTGATCGCCGCATCGCGCGGGGTGATCCCGATCCAGCCACGGCCAGCGGCGGTACGGCCCGGGCGGACCTCTCGCAGGGCCGGCACACCGTCCGACAAGGACAGGATGCCCCCACCCGTCGCCCGCACCACGTCCCCCAAGGGATCCGCGCTGGCGATGGTGTTTTCGAATTCACGCGGCGCGGCAGGACCCAAGGCTGTGACGGTTTCCAGATCGCCTTCGACCAGACGGTAAAGCCCCGGTTCGGGCGCGTCATAGACCGCTTGGAATCGCCCCGGCGCGACCTCGTCCAAGGGCAGGACGGTGACGACGCCATCCGGACCCGTGATCGTGACATCGCCCGCGTCGGCCTCCAACGTGCGCCGCGTAACGGTCAGGGTCTGACCTTCGGCTTCGGCCACCAAGGCATCTTCTTCCAGATCGGGTTCGCCCATCATCCAATGCGCCAACCGCCGCAGCAATTCCAGTTGCGGGCCGCCCCCTTCGAAGCCGCGATCCCACAGCCACGCATGGTCCGACGCCAACAGCGCGATGCGCCCGTCGTCCACCCGGTCCAATTGCAACAGCGGCCTGTCGCCGGGTCCGACCATCACCGTCTGGCCCGAGGTCGGTTCAACCTCGATCAACCGCATCCAGCGGCCCCATGGGGGGTCGGCCTCGGGATCGGTGGAGGGGGCCAACCCTGCCGTCACCGGATGACGCTGACCCAGTTCGGGGATGCGTGGCTTGAAGCCTTGTTCCAACACCTGCGCGGTCGGGGCAGCCGGGATGATCGCGCCCAAAGGCGACCGATAGATCGATTCCGCCGCGGCAAAGCCCGGGCCCGCCGCGATCAGCACCGCGCCCCCTTGGCGCACATAATTGGCGATATTCTCGAAATAGATCGGCGGCAGGATGCCCCGACGGGTGTAGCGATCAAAGATGATCAGATCGAATTCGTCGATCTTGTCGAGGAACAATTCCCGCGTCGGGAAAGCGATCAGCGACAATTCCGTGACGGGGACGCCATCTTGCTTTTCCGGCGGGCGCAGAATGGTGAAATGCACCAGATCAACCGCGCTGTCAGACTTCAGCAAATTGCGCCAGGTTCGTTCGCCCGCATGCGGTTCGCCGGACACCAGCAGCACCCGCAGCCGATCCCGCACGCCGTTGATCTGAACCACCGCGGCATTGTTGCGGGTCGTCAATTCCCCGTCTGCCTCGGGCAGGGTGAACTGCACGACGTTCAGCCCCCCATGTTCCAGAACCAGCGGCACTTCGATATCGCGGTCAACAGGCAGTTGCACGGTGAAGGGGTCCCCCCCATCAATCGACACGGTCAGGTTGGCGCGGGCGGCGCGCACCGCCTCGGGCACAGCGCCCTGATCTTCGATCCGCAAGGTCAGCGTGACCTCTTCCCCGATAATGCCGAAGGCCGGGGCGGTCTTGACCACCAAGCGTCGATCCCAATCCTCGGGCTGGCCGGTCAGCAAGACATGCAGCGGCGCGGGCAAGCTGGGCGCGCCTTCGATGTCATGGACCTGCCCATCCGACAGCAGCACCGCGCCCGCCAAACGGGCCGATGGGATTTCAGACAAGGCCTCGGCCAAGGCCCCCATGGCCAAGGTCCCACCGTCGCCGGGGGCGTCGGTCACGCGCACCACGCGCAATTCCGTGTTGCGGCGCCCTTCGATCGCGGCGCCAAGCTCGGCCAAGGCCGCGTCGGTCTGCGCCGCGCGGTCGGCAATGCGCTGGCTGGCGGTCTCATCCACCACGACCAGCACGATATCCGACAGCGGTTCGCGGTCTTCTTCCTGCAAGGACGGGTTCGCCAGCGCCAGCAGGATCACCGCCACGCCCATGGCCCGGATCCACGCGCCCAGCAGACCGCGCCACCCCGCAAAGGCCAGCAAGACGGCAAAGACCAGCGCCAGACCGGCCAACACCGCCCAAGGCAGCAGCGGATCGAAAATCACGGTGCCGTTCATTGGCCCAGCCTTTCCAGCAGCGCCGGCACATGCACCTGATCGCTTTTGTAGTTCCCGGTCAGCACATGCATGATCAGGTTGACGCCAAACCGATAGGCCAGTTCCCGTTGCTGACGCCCGGAAAAGCCCCGCCCGACCGGAAACATCGGGCGACCCGCTTCATCCACGGCCCAGGCAGCCGCCCAGTCATTGCCACCGATCACCACTGGGGTGACGCCGTCA
>CAZIKH010000289.1:0-2732 GCA_964539755.1 uncultured Dinoroseobacter sp.
CGACCCCCGGCGTGACAGGCCGGTACTCTAACCAACTGAGCTACAACCGCGCGTGGAGGTCCGTTTAGGCCCCGGGCCAAGTGGCGTCAAGCGCGTTTCGCCCCTCGATCTCATTTTTTCAGAAGCGGCCCCAACCCGTCCCAGCGCACCGGGATATCCGTCACCGGATGGCCGAAAACCTGCGCGGGCACCGGCGCGCCCGCCACCCCGCCCAGCGCCCCATAGGCCGCCAAGGCCCGGTCGTTGCCCTGCAGCACATCCAGCGCCAGACTGTCCGCCCCCCTTGCCCGCAACCGCTGCGCCACCGCGCGCATCAAGGCCCGCCCGACCCCCTGCCCCTGCGCGGCGGCGGCCACATGCAGGCTGTCCAGATAGGGCGGCTGGTCGCCCAGCGGCGCGGTCACGGCAAAGCCCAGCAGCCCCTCGGCAAAGGCCACGCAGGTGATCCGCCCCGCCAGCGCCTGCGCCCCCCACCGCGCGCGCATCCGGTCGGGCAAGTCATCGTCCAGAAAGGCGTCCGGCAGCAGACCGCGATAGGTCCGCTGCCAGCTTGCGATATGCAAGGCGGCGATGGCGGGCAGGTCGCCCGGTTTGGCATCGCGCAGGATCATCGTTCGGGCAGCGGGATGAATTCGGCGTCATCCCCCGGCGGCAGCTTGAAGCGCCCATGCGCCCAGTCGCCCGCGCGCCACGCTTCCTTGGCCGCCTCGATCCGGTCGCGCGACGAGGCGACGAAGTTCCACCAGATGTAGCGCGGCCCTTCCAAGGTCGCGCCGCCCAGGATCATCAGCCGCGCGCCCTCGGCCCCGGCCCGCACCGACACCTTGTCGCCGGGGCGGAAGACGAACATCTGCCCGGCGTCGAACCGATGCCCGCCCGAGGTCACGCTGCCCGCAACGACATAGCCGCCCCGGTCCTCGTGGTCGTCCGGCAAAGGCAGATGCGCCCCCGGCTGCAGGATCGCGTCGGCATAAAACATCTCGGACACCGTTTCGACCGGCGCGCGTTCGCCATAGGCGGTGCCAAGGATCAGGCGCAGCTCTTTGCCCTCGCCCTCCATCTGCGGCAGCGTGGCTTTGGGCGCATGGGCAAAGGCCGCGGGGCGGTCTTCGTGATCCTTCGGCAGGGCCAGCCATGTCTGGATGCCCGACAAGGTGTAGGGCGATTCCAGCGCCGCGCCGTCAATGCGTTCGGAATGGGTGATCCCGTGACCAGCCGTCATCAGGTTGACCGCGCCGGGGTCGATCCATTGATCGGTGCCAAGGCTGTCGCGGTGGTGAAAGCGGCCCTTGAACAGATAGGTGACCGTCGCCAATCCGATATGCGGGTGCGGGCGAATATCCACGCCTTGCCCCGTCAGGAATTCCGCAGGGCCCATCTGGTCGAAAAAGATGAACGGGCCGACCATTTGGCGGCGCGGCGCGGGCAAGGCGCGGCGGACTTCGAAATCGCCCAGATCGCGGGCGCGCGGCACGATGACGGTTTCGATGCCGTCAATGGCATCGCCGGTCGGGCAATCAGGATCAAGCGCGGGGTTCCAGCTCATATCAAGCTCCTATAGACGTGGTTTCCCCGGATTTAGACCTGCATAATTTCGCACAAAACACCGATAATCGCACCGTCTCGGTTCATATGAGCACAGATTAATCTGCGAAATCCGAACCGATCCCGCCCTGCTCTGGACAAATCGGCAGACCGCGCCAAACCTGTGCGAAAGACACCGCATAACGGGGAGATATCCGAATGAAACTGCTGACCGCTTCGACCTTTGCACTGGTCCTGTCGGGGACCGCCGCGCTGGCCATGGGCCATGGCGCCTGTGCGGCGGGCAAGACCCTGACCGAAGGCACCCTGACCATCGCCACGGGCAACCCCGCCTATTACCCGTGGGTGATGAACGACGCGCCCGAATCCGGCGAAGGGTTCGAGGCCGCCGTCGCCTATGCCATCGCCGACAAGATGGGCTTTGCGCCCGAGAACGTGACCTGGGTGCGCACCAGCTTTGACGAGGCGATCCAGCCCGGTGCCAAGAATTTCGACTTCAACATGCAGCAATATTCGATCACGCCGGAACGGGACGAGATGGTCGATTTCAGCCTGCCCTATTACACCTCGGCCATGGCGGTTCTGACCAAGCAATCGGTGATCGAGGGTGGCGCGACCGCCGACATGGCGGGCCTGAAGGGCCTGTTGTGGGGCGTGCAGGCCGGCACGACGAACCAGCAATTGCTGGAATCGATGATCCAGCCCGACCAGTCGATCAAGCTGTATAACGACAATGCCGATGTGACGGCGGCCTTGCAGGCCAACCAGATCGACGCGGCGCTGTTCGACTTGCCGACCGCCCTGTATCTGTCGGCCGTGGTGGTCGAAGGCGGCGCGCTGCTGGGCCAGTTCCCCGCCGACCGGTCGGACACGCCCGACAATTTCGGCCTGCTGATGGAAGAGGGCAACCCGCTGAAGGAATGCGTCGATGCCGCCATCACCGAGCTGACCGAAAGCGGCGAACTGGCCGCGATCGAGGCCCGCTGGCTGGCCGAGGCGACGGGCGTTCCGGTCATCGAATAAATGACCGACAGCACCCTGCAACACCGCGCGGCGGGGGCCTCCTCCGCCGCGCCCACCCGGCGCGAGGTTTACGAGGCGGGCGTGCGGCGCAGGTCGAACCGCATCGCGCTGATCTCGACCGTGGCCGTGTTTCTGGCCGTGATCCTGCTGGTGCCGCTGGCCCC
>CAZIKH010000290.1:0-2725 GCA_964539755.1 uncultured Dinoroseobacter sp.
CACAGGGCGCGACGGGCAACCGCCGCGCCCTTTTCGCGTCTAACGGGTCCAAAATGTCGTTTTTGACCCATAAACCACCCCAAATGGCCCGGTTGCGACATTTTCTCAGTCTGTTAGGGTGCCCCTACACAAAACATGTCGCCCGGGGCCTGCGTCCGCCATCATGCCGCATGTTTGGCCCCTCTTTCCCCAAGGCGACCGCAAAACAGGAAGGAAGGAAGGACAGGCCTCGTGTTCACACACATCATGGTACCCGTGGACCTTGCCCACGCGGACAAACTCGGGCGCGCCCTGAAGGTCGCCGCCGATCTGGCCCAGCATCACGCCGCCAAGGTGACCTTTGTCGGGGTGACCGCCGCCCAACCGGGCAGCGTGGCCCACAACCCCAAGGAATTCGCGGAAAAGCTGGCGCAATTCGCCGCCGATCAAGGGATCGAGACCGCCGATGGCCATGCCATCACCGCGCATGACCCCAGCGCCGATCTGGACAGCGCGCTGGCCAAGGCCGCCGACGATCTGGGCTGCGACCTGATCGTGATGGGCAGCCATATTCCCCGGCGGCTGGATCTTGGCAGCCATGGCGGCCACCTCGCCAAGCTGACCTCGAAATCGATTTTTCTGGTCCGCGATGCGGCCTGACGGCCCGGGCAGACCAGACAAACCCCATACAATAAGGACAGTTACATGTCAGATATGACCAACCAAGGGATACCCGCGCCGGACGGCGACGCGGACCTGATCGAAACCGACTACGACATCGGTCAGGACAATATCGAAGGCGATCTGGGACCGTTCGGCTTTGACATTCACAACCCCGTTTTCCTGATTTCCGGCCTGTCGGTCGTGGCCTTCGTGGTCTATGCGCTGCTGGCCCCGACCCAAGCCGCCGATTTCTTCGGCTGGCTGCGCCCGGCGCTGACCTCGACCTTTGACGGGTTCTTCCTGTCGGCGGCCAATATTTTCGTGATCTTCTGCCTTGCGCTGATCGTTTCGCCCTATGGCTCGGTCCGGCTGGGCGGCGCGGATGCCACGCCCGATTACGGCTATGCGGGCTGGTTCGCGATGCTGTTTGCCGCCGGAATGGGCATCGGCCTGATGTTCTTCGGTGTGCTGGAACCCGCCTATTACTTTGGCACGCCTTGGGGCGACGAACCCCTCGGCACGGTGCGGCCCTTCACCGAAGACGGCCAATTGATCGCCGCCAATGTCGAAGAAGCCAAACGCATGGCGCTGGCCGCCACGTCCTATCACTGGGCGCTGCATCCTTGGGCGATCTATGCGGTGGTGGCGCTGGCGCTGGCGCTGTTCACCTATAACAAGGGTCTGCCGCTTTCGATCCGCTCGGCCTTCTATCCGATCTTGGGCGAACGGGTCTGGGGCTGGTGGGGCCACCTGATCGACATCGTGGCGGTCTTTGCGACGCTGTTTGGCCTCGCCACCTCGTTGGGGCTGGGCGCGCAACAGGCCAATGCGGGGCTGGAATTCGTTTATGGCATTCCCAACAGCACCACCGCGCAGGTTGTCCTGATCGTGCTGATCACCTGTTTCGCGCTGATCTCGGTCGTGCGCGGCCTTGATGGCGGGGTCAAGGTCCTGTCGGAAATCAACATGGTCATGGCGGTCATCCTGCTGTTGTTCGTGCTGTTCACCGCCGGGGCGGTCGGCATCTTCACCGATTTCGGCAACACGCTGGTCGCCTATGCGCGCGAAATCGTGCCCCTGTCGAACCCCATCGGACGCGAGGATGACGGCTACCGCGAAGGCTGGACCGCGTTCTACTGGGCGTGGTGGATCAGCTGGTCGCCCTTTGTCGGCATGTTCATCGCCCGCGTGTCGCGCGGCCGCACGGTGCGCGAATTCATCACCTGCGTGCTGATCATCCCGTCGCTGGTCTGCGTCTTCTGGATGGCCGTGTTCGGCGGCACCGCGATCAACGATATGATCGCAAATGCCGACACCAGTGCCGTGAAGGCCAATGTGATCGACGCCTACAAGCCGGAACTGTCGCTCTTTGCGATGCTGCAAAGCCTGCCCTTGGCCGCGATCACCTCGACCGTGGGGATCATCCTGGTCATCGTGTTCTTCGTGACCTCGTCGGACTCGGGCAGCCTTGTGATCGACACGATCACCGCAGGCGGCAAGGTCGATGCGCCGATGCCCCAGCGGGTGTTCTGGTGCACCTTTGAAGGGCTGGTCGCCATCGCGCTGTTGATCGGCGGCGGGCTTGCCTCGTTGCAAGCGATGGTCATCTCGACCGGCTTGCCCTTTACCGTCGTGCTGCTGGTGATCTGCTATTGCATCTTCCGCGGCCTGCAATCGGAACGGGCCTTGCTGCGCTAAACCCCTCGGCAGCAACGCCACACACCGACACCGCCCCCGTCGGGATCGGCCAATCCGGCTTGATCCCGGCGGGGGTGCGTGTATTCAGGGCCTCCGAACCCGACAAGAAAGCGATGGCCATGTCCGCGTTAAAGATCAAGCAAGGCTCCACCAGCCATTCCGCCTATAATCTGCGCCCGACCTTCTCGGACGTACAGGAAACCCACACCCTGGCCGTGTTGGTGGACAACGAAGCGGGCGTCTTGGCACGGGTGATCGGTCTCTTTTCGGGGCGCGGCTACAACATCGAAAGCCTGACCGTGGCCGAGGTCGATGCCCAAGGCCATCGCAGCCGCATCACCATCGTCACCACCGGCACGCCGCAGGTGATCGAACAGATCAAGGC
>CAZIKH010000291.1:0-2724 GCA_964539755.1 uncultured Dinoroseobacter sp.
TAGGTCTTGCCCTCGGCCCGCAGCTTGCCTTTTTCGCGCGCGCCCGCTTCGCCGTTGCACGCGACATAGTCTTCGTAGGCCACGGTTTCGGCCCGGATGAAGCCCCGCTCGAAATCGCCATGGATGACCCCGGCGGCCTGGGGGGCCAGGGTGCCGGCCTTGATCGTCCAGGCGCGGGCTTCTTTCGGACCCACGGTGAAATAGGTCTCTAGGTTCAACAACTGATAGCCTGCGCGGATCAACCGATCCAAACCGGCTTCCTCCAGCCCCATTTCGGTCAGGAACATCTCGGCCTCGTCGGCTTCGAGCTGCGCGATTTCTTCTTCGATCGCAGCCGAGATCACGACATGCGCCGCCCCTTGGGCTGCGGCCATCTGGGCAACCTTGTCGGAAAAGGCATTGCCGGTCGCGGCGGAGCCTTCATCGACATTGCACACATAGAGGATCGGTTTCGTTGTCAGCAATTGCAGCATGCGCCACGCCTTGGCGTCTTCGGCGTCCACCTCGACCAGACGCGCGGGCTTGCCGTCTTCCAGCATGGCTTGCGCGGCTTTCAACAGGCGCTCCTGTTGCACCGCTTCCTTGTCGCCGCCCCGCACCTTGCGGACGATGTTCTGCAGGCGCTTTTCGATGCTTTCCAGATCGGCCAGCATCAGTTCGGTCTCGATCACCTCGGCATCGGCGACGGGGTCCACGCGGCCTTCGACATGGGTGATGTCGCCATCCTCGAAACAGCGCAGCACATGGGCGATGGCGTCGGTTTCGCGGATATTGGCCAGAAACTGGTTGCCCAGCCCTTCGCCCTTGCTGGCGCCCTTCACAAGGCCCGCGATGTCCACAAAGCTCATCTGGGTGGGGATGATCTGCTTGGACTTGGCGATCTCGGCCAACCTGTCCAGCCGCGCGTCCGGCACGGCCACGTCGCCCACATTCGGTTCGATCGTGCAGAACGGGAAGTTCGCGGCCTGCGCGGCGGCGGTCTTGGTCAGCGCGTTGAACAGGGTCGATTTGCCGACATTCGGCAGACCCACGATACCCATCTTGAAGCCCATCTGGCGGCTCTCCTGCAAAAGCTTTGCGGCCTTCTATGCAGGCGCGCGCGGGCGTGCAACACTCGGCACCGGGCCGGGGTGGCGATGAAACAGACGCCGTCCCTGACAATCGCAGGCCAAATGGCCCCAACCATGGCTGTCTGGGCACAGGCGCCGCCCCGCCCGGGGGACCGCAGGCTTGACCCAGGACAAGGGCTTGGTCTAGGCGACCTGCGTGCCTTGCGCGGCTAGGGTGCACGCTTTTTTGTCTGATTGGTCGTGCGCCCGGCGACCCCCACCAGAACCAGCTTGTCATGACCGCCCTGTTCCAAACGGCTCGATCCGAACTGCGCCCGCTGTTGTCGCTGGCCTTGCCGATCGTCTTTGGGATGATGCCCATCATGATGTCGGGTCTGATCGACACGATCATGATCTCGCCGCTGGGCACGGTGCCCTTGGCGGCGGCGGCTTTGACGGTCAGCGTGGCGATCCTGTTCTATGCCGGGATCTACGGGTTTGCGGCGGTCGTCGGGATCGAAGTGGCGCAGGGCGTCGGGGCAGATGACCCGGTGCGTGTGTCGCGGGCGATGGCCAATGGGATGGCGGCCTTGGCGCTTGTCGGCCTGTGCGGCGCGGGTCTGATGATCGCGATCCTGCCGCTGCTGGGGGTCTTGCAACAACCTGCGGAGCTGCGCGCGATCATCGGGCCCTATTGGATCTGGATCGCGCTTTCCCTTCTGCCCTTCAGCCTGTTCTATACCCTGAAAGGCCTGTTCGACGGCACCGACCGGGCGTGGCTGGCAACCGCCTTTGCCTTCACGAACACGGCGGTCAACATCCCGCTGAACCTGCTGTTCATTTATGGGTTGGGGTTCGGCCTGCCAGGGGCGGGATTGGCGACCTGCCTGTCGGGCGTGTTGTCCTTGGCGATTATGGTCACGTGGTGGCGACTTGCGCCATCGCTGGCGCTGTATCGACAGCCTGAACCGCTGCAATGGACCCGGATGCGTCACCTGCTGCGCGAAGGCTGGCCCGTCGGGGCCAGCTATTTGGCCGAAGGCGGGGCTTATTCGTTGGTGGTCTTCATGATCGGCTGGCTGGGGGCCACGGCGCTGGCGGCCAGCCAGATCATGACCTCGGTCGCGGGCGTCTTCTATATGCTGCCCTTGGGGATGGCGACGGCGGCCTCGATCCGCGTCGGGCAGGCTGTGGGCGCGAAACAACCCGAACGCCTGCGCCCGATCCTGTTGGCCGGATGCGGCGCGGTGACGGTTTGGATGCTGTTGGTCATGGCCTTCCTGATCTTGTTCGGGGCGCGGATCGCAGACCTTTTTACGGACGATGCGGCGGTCTTGGCGCTGGCGGGACCGCTGTTCTTGCTGATTGCCTTGATGCAGGTCTTCGACGGGCTGCAATCGACCGCGATGGGCGCCTTGCGCGGCATGTTCGACACGCGCATTCCGGTCGCGATCACCTTGACGGTTTACTGGGCCATTGCGCTGCCGCTGGCCGCGCTGTTCGCCTTTGTCTTCGACTGGGGCGTGTCGGGGATTTGGCTGGGCTACAGCGCGGGGCTGGCCTTGGCCGCGATTGCCCTGCCCCTGCGGTTCTGGAGACGCACCGCGCCCGCTTGACCTTGCGCCCCCCCTGCCCCAAACCAGACCCGCAGCAATCGGAGACCCGCATGACCCGC
>CAZIKH010000292.1:0-2721 GCA_964539755.1 uncultured Dinoroseobacter sp.
GGTTTGGAACCTTCTCGACAAGTTCGCCAATTACGGGTTCAACAAATCCCACGCCGCCGCCTATGCCGTGGTCAGCTATCAGACCGGCTGGTTGAAGGCGAACCATCCGGTTGAATTCATGGCCGGGGTGATGAATTGCGATATCCACCTGACCGATAAGCTGAGCGTCTATGCCGAAGAAGTGCGGCGCACGCTGGGGATCGGGATCGTGCCGCCCTGCGTCAACCGCTGCCGCGCGCTGTTCGACGTGGAGGATGGGCAGATCCTTTATGCGCTGGGCGCGTTGAAGAATGTCGGCGTCGAAGCCATGAGCCTGATCACCAAGGCCCGCGATGAAGGCGGCCCCTTTGCCACGCTGTTCGATTTTGCCCGCCGGGTGGATATGCGCCGCGTCGGCAAGCGCCCCTTGGAAAACCTGGCCCGCGCCGGGGCGTTTGATCAACTGGACCCCAATCGCCGCCGGGTGATGGACGGTCTGGATGCGCTGACGGCCTATTCGGCGGCGATCCACGAACAGAAGGCCTCGAATCAGGTGTCGCTGTTTGGCGAGGCGGGCGAAGACCTGCCCGAACCCCGCCTCAGCCCGGTCGAAGACTGGCTGCCGATGGAACGGCTGGCCGAGGAACACGCCGCCGTCGGGTTCTATCTGTCCGGGCATCCGCTGGACGACTATATGGGCGCGCTGAAACGGCAGGGGATCATGACCCTGGCCGAGATCGCCGCCCGGGCGGAACGCGGTCCCCATGTGGCCCGGATCGCCGGGGTCATCTCGGGCAAGCAGGAACGAAAATCGGCGCGGGGCAATCGGTTTGCTTTCGTGCAGGCCTCGGACCCAACCGGGTCTTACGAGGTGACGGTCTTTTCCGAAGCCCTGGAAGCGCACCGCGCCCATCTGGAAACCGGGGCGCGGGTCTTGATGACCGTGCAAGCCGAATTGGAAGCCGATCAGTTGAAGCTGCTGATGCGGTCAGCACAGCCGATTGATGCAGCGGTCGCGCAGCCCGGCAACGCCATGGGTCTGCGAATTTACATCGAAGCCGTGGATGCGGTCGCCCCGGTTGCGGCCCTTCTGGACCGGATGTCGCGCGAAACCACGACCAGCCGGGGTCCGATTGATCTGCGTCTGATGACCGAAGACATCGGTGGCGAGGTGGATGTGCGGCTTGGGCCCGATCTGCCGGTCAGCCCCCAGTTCAAAAGCGCATTGAAGGCCGTGCCCGGGGTTCTGACGGTGGAGGAGGTCTGAGGCGTCTTTGCTTTTCCAAATATCCCCGCCGGAGGCGCGCAGCGTTGCGCGCTGCCTTTGGATATTTAAGAAAGCAAAGAAACCAAGCGTTAACCTTTCTACGGCTAGGGTTGGGTCACGGTACAGGCGGGGACGCCGATGACCGTAAAGCGAAGAAGCCCCCTGTCCGGTATTCTGGCGGGCAGGGGGTCCTAATAATGCGGGGGGCGTTCATCCGCGAAGATCACCCCGCCGCCGCCATCCGCGGTGCGGTCGCGTTCCCGCGCCACCAAGACGGTGACTTGCCGGGTCAGGGTTTCGATCTCGGTCGCTTGGCTGGCGACGATGCTGGACAGGTCATCGACGACCCGTTCCAGATGGGCGATCTTTTCTTCCAGAGCCGTGCTCATGGCGCTGCCTCCCTTGCGAGCTTTCCCGCCATGGCGTATCCCGCGCCCGAAACCGGAGACCCGCCATGGCCAAAGTCAAAAAACAGCCCCGTCCCAAGGCCGAGACGCCGAAGGGCTTTCGGGATTATTTCGGCGCTGAGGTGACCGAACGCAAGGCGATGCTGGACAAGATCGCCGAGGTTTATCAGCTGTACGGTTTTGACGCGCTGGAAACATCGGCTGTCGAGACGGTCGAGGCGTTGGGCAAGTTCCTTCCGGATGTCGACCGCCCGAACGAGGGCGTCTTTGCGTGGCAGGAGGACGAGAAAGACTGGCTGGCGCTGCGCTATGATCTGACAGCGCCCTTGGCGCGCGTCGCCGCGCAATATCGCAACGATCTGCCCAGCCCCTATCGTCGCTATGCCATGGGGCCTGTTTGGCGCAACGAAAAGCCCGGACCGGGGCGGTTTCGCCAGTTCTATCAATGCGATGCCGATACCGTTGGCGCGCCCAGCGTGGCTGCGGATGCCGAGATTTGCGCAATGCTGTCGGACGTGCTGGAGGCGGTGGGGATCGCGCGCGGCGACTACATCGTGCGGATCAACAACCGGAAGGTGCTGAACGGCGTGCTCGAAGTAGCGGGGCTGTCGGGCGACGAAAACGAGGCCGCGCGCGGGATCGTGCTGCGCGCCATCGACAAGCTGGACCGCCTTGGGCCAGACGGGGTGCGGGCGTTGTTGGGGGAAGGGCGCAAGGACGAAAGCGGCGATTTCACCAAGGGGGCAGGCATGACCCCAGACAAGGCCGAAATCGTCATGGGCTTTATGGACGCGTTGCGCCCATCCGGCGTTGAAACCTGCGCACGCTTGGCCGAGCTTGTCGAAGGCTCGACCATCGGGGAGGAAGGCGTCGCTGAACTGCGCGAGATTGCAGATCTGCTTGCCGCCCAAGGCTATGGCCCGGACCGCATCGTCATCGACCCCTCGGTCGTGCGCGGCCTCGGCTACTACACCGGCCCTGTCTATGAAGCGGAACTGACCTTTGACGTGCAAAACGACAAGGGCCAGACCGTGCAATTCGGCTCCGTCGCCGGGGGTGGGCGGTATG
>CAZIKH010000293.1:0-2717 GCA_964539755.1 uncultured Dinoroseobacter sp.
CGAAGGTGCAAAAGATCACCTCGGGGCGTTCGGCAAGGTCGATGCATTCGTCCACGCGGCTCATGGGCAGGACGCAGACCGGGCAGCCGGGGCCGTGGATGAATTCGATCCCCGGCGGGGTCAGCTTGTCGAGGCCATAGCGGAAGATGGCATGGGTGTGCCCGCCGCAGATTTCCATGATGTGGATCGGGGCTTCGGCATTGGCCCCCAGCACGGTCACTTCGGCCTCGATCGCGGCCAGCAGCGCCTTGGCCTTGGCGGGATCGCGGAATTCGTCAACGTATTTCATGTCTTACGCTCCTGCCAGGGCGGCATCGCCTTGCGCCATGGCGGCCAGTTCTTCCTGCGCTTCGCCAAGGTCTTCCAGCGCTTTCAGGGTGGCGGCGGCTTCGGCTTCGTCGATCACCGACATGGCAAAACCGACATGGATCAGCGCCCATTTGCCGATGCAGGCGGCGGGGTCCTGTCCGGCGATGCAGGCAATCGACACCTCGCGGCGCACGCCCGAGATATCGGCCATCGCCATCAGCCGTTCGGCATCGGTCAGTTCAACAAGTCGTCCGGGTATTCCAAGGCACATCGGTCAGGCCTCCTGTGGTTCGCGCGTGTCGGTGGGGGCAATGCCGTAACGGTCCAGCTTGGCGCGTAGCCCGACCCGGGACAGGCCCAGTTCGTCGGCTGCGCGGCTTTTGTTCCATTTCAGCCGGGTCAGGGTTTCGCGGATGATGCGCTTTTCCATCGCTTCGACGCGGTCGCGCAGCGATCCGTCCAGCGCGATGGGCGCGGTGTTCGGGCCGGGCTCCAAAGGGGCGGCTTGCAGGATGTGGCGCGAGATCAGATCGGCATCGAGCACCGCGTCCTGCGCGAAGATCAGCATGCGCGTGACCTCGTTCTGCAATTCGCGCAGATTGCCGGGCCAGTCATAGGCTTGCAGAAAGCCAAGCGCGGTGTCGGTCAGCCCGCGCACGGGCTTGGCATGGCGTGCTGCGGCATCGAACAGCATCTGGGTGGCCAGAAGCGGAATGTCCCCGCGCCGCGCCCGCAACGGGGGCAGGGCCAGATCGGCGACCGA
The DNA here is from genome assembly GCA_964539755.1 of uncultured Dinoroseobacter sp. Taxonomy (GTDB): domain Bacteria; phylum Pseudomonadota; class Alphaproteobacteria; order Rhodobacterales; family Rhodobacteraceae; genus Dinoroseobacter. The sequence continues at coordinate 1,073 of CAZIKH010000293.1, forward strand.
CAGGGCATAGCACAGATCGGGGTCCAGCCGTCCGGCGCGCACCGCGTCCCACGGGTCGCCATCGCAGGAGGCAATCAGGCGCAGGCGGCTGGTCTGTTCTTCGACCGCACCAAGGGGGGCGTAGCTTTGGGTTTGCAGCAGGCGCAGCACCGCGCGTTGCAAGACCATGGGCAGCTGGTCCAGCCCGGCCAGATACAGCGTGCCGTGATCGGCGCGTGCGATGGCCCCGTCGCGGGGGCCGGAATTCAGGCCGCGCCGGGTGCCCAGCAAGGCAGCGGCGACCACGTCTTCGGGCAGGCCCGCGCAATTATAGGCGACAAAGGCCTGATCGGACCGCAGCGAGCTGTCATGGATCGCGCGCGCCATCGTCGCCTTGCCTGTACCGGGCGGGCCTTGGATCAGGACCGGGACATCGAAGCTGGCGAAATGCAGGGCGCGGGTGACGATGGGGCCCATGGGGGAATTGGGCGCGCGCAGCAGCTTGTCAAAGCCGTGCAGGTCTTGGTGGGCGGCCCGTTGGGCCTGCATCTTTTGCGCGCCGCCGGTGCCGAGGCAGCGCAATTCCAGCCGCAACCGATCATGTTCGCGGGCCAGATCGAAGGCGGCGGCGGCGTTGCGGGCGGCCATGCGCAACAGGTCCGGCGGGCAGGGGCGGGACAACACCTGCTGCGGGCCGATCTGGGGCAGGATGGCGGTCAGCGCCTCGGTCTGGTTCGGATCGCTGAGGACGATGCGGATCACCTCGGGCCAACGCTGGCGCAACTGGCGCAGGAAGGATTCCGCCTCGGCGCAGTCGGGGCCCATCCCATAGAACACCGCCTGCACGTATTGATCTTCCAGAATGCGCCACGCGGCGCGGCGGTCGCCCGCTTCCAGCACATCGAAATCCGCCTGAAGCGCCGCGCAGGTCGCGTCACGGGCCGCCGCGTCGGGGTCGGCCACAAGAAGCGTGGGGCGCGGCGTCAGGGTCATGGGCTTATTCCGCCGCCTGCGGGCGGGTCTGGCGCGCGGCCTTGATCGCCAGTTGCGCGCGCAACCACGCCAGCCAGACCTCCATCCCGTCGCCCGTGCGGGCCGAAAGCGGGATGATTTCGATCAGCGGATTGACGCGGCGCAGGTTCGCCTCGTAGGCGGCGAGGTCCACGTCGCAATGCGGCGCAAGGTCGGTCTTGTTCAGGATCGCGACGCGCGCGGCGGTGAACATGTCGGGGTATTTCAGCGGCTTGTCTTCGCCTTCGGTCACCGACAGGATCGCGACCTTGCAGTCTTCGCCCAGATCGAAGGCGGCGGGGCACACAAGATTGCCGACATTTTCGATGAACAGCAGGCTGCCATCGGCCAGATTCAGATGTTCGAGCGCGTGCCCGACCATGTGCCCGTCCAGATGACAGCCCTTGCCGGTATTGACCTGCACCGCCTTGGCCCCGGTGGCGCGGATGCGGTCGGCATCGTTGCTGGTTTGCTGGTCGCCTTCGATCACCGCGAGGGGCGTATCCCCCAGCGCCTGAATGGTTTTGCACAAGAGCGTGGTCTTGCCGGACCCGGGGGAGGAGACAAGGTTCAGCGCAACCACGCCCTTGGCTTGCAGCGCAGCACGGTTGGCCGCGGCATAGGCATCGTTCTTTGACAGGATGTCCTGTTCGAC
>CAZIKH010000294.1:0-2708 GCA_964539755.1 uncultured Dinoroseobacter sp.
ACCAACCGCTGGCCGGGCGCATGGTGGCGCTGATCTTCGAAAAACCCTCGACCCGGACGCGGGTCAGCTTCGATGTGGGCGTGCGCCAGATGGGCGGGCAGACGATGGTGCTGTCGGGGGCCGACATGCAGCTGGGCCATGGCGAGACCATCGCCGACACCGCGCGGGTGCTGTCGCGCTATGTCGATCTGATCATGATCCGCACGTTTGAGGAAGCGACGCTGCTGGAAATGGCCGAATACGCCGATGTGCCGGTCATCAACGGGCTGACGAACCGCACCCATCCCTGCCAGATCATGGCCGATATCATGACCTTCGAAGAACATCGCGGCCCCATTCAGGGGCGCAAGGTGGTCTGGTCCGGCGATGGCAACAATGTCTTTGCCAGCTTCGCCCATGCCGCCAAGCAGTTCGATTTTGACCTGACCTTTACCGGACCCGAACCGCTGGACCCCGAACCCGCCTTGGCGGGGCTTTATACGACCGAGCGGGACCCGCATATCGCCGTGCAGGGGGCCGATCTGGTGGTGACGGACACATGGGTCAGCATGCATGATCCGCAATCCGCGCGGGAACGGCGGCACAACCAGTTGCGCGGCTATCAGGTCAACGCGGCCTTGATGGCCAAGGCCAAACCGGATGCCCTGTTCATGCATTGCCTGCCCGCGCATCGCGACGACGAAGCCACGTCCGAGGTGATGGACGGCCCGAACTCGGTCATCTTCGACGAGGCCGAGAACCGCCTGCATGCGCAAAAGGCGATCATGCGCCATTGTCTGGGGGTGTAGGGTCAGAACCCCAAGCCCTACACCATCGCTTGCGGCGTCTGGCTTTCCTTCCCCCAGATACGGTGGCAGTCTGGGGCTATCCGTCGGAGGATTGACATGATTCGAAGCATTCTGTGCAGCGTGGTCTTGGCCACCGGGGTCTTCACCGCCACGCTCGGCGCGGCGCAGGAAACCGCGACGCCCGGCTTGGGCCTTGGGGTGGACCGCATCACCTTTCCTCTGGCCTCGCGCCATGTGAACATCGACCCGACCAATTTCGGGCGCGCGGCATGGAACGAACTGAACCCGGGCGTCTTGTTGACCTATGCGGATCGCGGGCGCTTGGGGCTGGATTATACCTTTGGCGGGTTCATCAACAGCTATGACGATTTTTCGATCTATGCCGGGGTCGGCAAGGAATGGATCATCGCGGGCGACCTGACCTTCGGGGCCACGATTGGCGTGGCCAATTACCACGACAACGCCCGGCTGATCGCCACCCAGATCGGCGACAGCGATTTTATCGTCACCGGCGGCCCGACCATGGGCTATCGCAATCTTTTCGTGCAAATCCAGCCTGCTGGCCGTCAGGCGGGCGGCGGCTATGGCGCGGTGGTGGTCACCGGGGTGACCTTCCCCTTGGGCAAGTGACCGCGCAAGCCGATATCGGCCTGATCGGGCTGGGCACCATGGGCGCGGCCTTGTCGCTGAACATGGCCGACAAGGGCTATCAGGTCGCGGTCTGGAACCGCTCGGCCCAGCGCACACAGGATTTTCTGGCACAGGCTGGGTCTTTGGCGGATCGCCTGACCGCCCCCGACACCCTGTCCGATTTCGTCGCCGCCATCGCCAAGCCCCGCGCCATCGTCATCATGGTCAAGGCCGGGGACCCCGTGCGGTCGGTCATCGACAGCCTGCTGCCCCTGCTGGACGACGGCGATATCCTTGTCGATGCGGGCAATGCCGATTTCAACGACACCCGCGCGACCGAGGCCGCGCTGACCGCCAAGGGCCTGAACTTCATGGGCATCGGTGTCTCGGGCGGGGAAGACGGCGCGCGCCATGGCCCCAGCATCATGGCGGGCGGCACCAAGGCCGCGTGGGACCGCCTTGGCCCGATCCTGCGCCGCATCGCCGCCCAATATGACGGGCAGCCCTGCGCGGCCCATATCGGCCCCGACGGGGCGGGGCATTTCGTCAAGACCGTGCATAACGGGATCGAATATGCCGACATGCAGATGATCGCCGAGGTTTATGGCCTGATGCGGCATCTGAACGGGCTGACACCGCCCCAGATCGGCGCGCAGTTCGCGGTGTGGAACGACGGGCCCTTGGCCAGCTATCTGGTGGAAATCACCGGCAAGGTTCTGCAAGCGACCGACCCTGAAACCGGCCAGCCCATGGTCGATGTCATCCTCGACAGCGCGGGCCAAAAAGGCACCGGACGCTGGACCGTGATCGAGGCCCTGAAACTGGGGGTTTCGGCCAATGTGATCGAAGCCGCCGTGGGCGCGCGGGGCTGGTCGGCGGCCCGCGACCGTCGCGCGTTGGGGGCCAAGATGCTGGGCGATGCGATCACCGGTCAGGCGCTGGCGTTGTCGGACCTGTCCGCCGCCCTGCTCAGCGCCCGTATTCTTGCCTATGCGCAGGGTTTCGATGTGATCGCCGCCGCGTCGGATCAGTTTGACTGGGACGTCGACCGCGCCGAGGTCGCCGAGATCTGGCGCGCGGGCTGCATCATCCGGTCGGCGCTGCTGGATACCATTGCCAGTGCGACCCGTGCAGGCCTGCCGGGCGACGCGCTCTATCTGGCCGACGGGTTGCGCACGCCCCTGCAAGACGGCCTGCCCGCCTTGCGCCGCGTGGTCGGGGCGGCGGTGGCGGCAGGTGTTCCGGTCCCGGCCTTGTCGGGCGCGCTGGCCTATCTGGACACGATGCGCC
>CAZIKH010000295.1:0-2703 GCA_964539755.1 uncultured Dinoroseobacter sp.
GCTTCCTAAGCCACTACGCCGGTCTGATCGGCGACCCGAGGACCATGTTGGTCTAGCAGGGCGGCGCGCAGCTTTTGAAAGGCCGGGATTTCCTGCGCATGGGCAGGATAGACAAGGTAGTAGCCATGGTCGGGGCGCTGCATGGGCGGCCCGACCCGCACCAGATCCCCTGCCGCCACCTGCGCGTCTTCCAACCCTTCAGACCCGATCCCCACCCCTTCGCCTGCGCAGATCATATCCAGCATGGTGGGATAGCTGCGCACGATCCGCAGGGATTGGGGTCCCGGAAACGCCCTGCCGCAGGCGTCATACCATGCGGCCCATGTCATCCAACCCGCCCCGAAGGGATCGCCGTGATCCAGAACCAGACCGTCCGGTAAACTGCCAATGGGGTCCATCGGATCGAAACCGGGATACCGGGACAGCAGCGCGGGCGAGGCCACGATCTGGCAGCGTTCGGCAAACAGCAGATCGCTTTCCAACCCGCGAAACGCCCCATGCCCGAAACGTATCGAACAATCGATGGCGGCAGTCTCGAAGCTGCGGTAATCCTCGGCGGTGACAAAGGTGACGGGCACGCCGGCATGACGGCGCAGATCGCCGATCCGGGGCATCAGCCACAGATGGGCAATGCCGAAGGACGCCCCGATCACGATCTCGTCCCGACCGCCGCGGGGCAAGTTGCGCACCCCGACCTCGACCCGGTCAAGGACCGCCGTGGCCAACTGGGCAAGGGCCTCGCCCGGTTCTGTCAAGGCGATGCGATTGCCCTGCCGATGAAACAGGCGGGTGCCCAGCCAAGCCTCCAGATTGGCGACATGGCGGGTGACGGCGGGTTGCGCGACACCGATTTCGCGCGCGGCTTGGGTGAACCCGCCCAACCGGGCGGCGGCCTCGAACGCGGCAAGGGCATTCAGCGGGGGCAAGCGACGGCGCATGATGAGCTTTCATAAAGAAAAGATATCGAAAGATGCGACTTTTTCGGTTCGCCGTAAAGCGCCCCCTCGGGCAGGATGGCCCAAATTGCGACGGAGGACCCGGAATGGACAAGGTGCGTTTCACCCAGATGAAGGATGGCACGAAGGAGGAATATGAATTCCTGACCGCGCATGAGATCGCGCATACGAGGCACACCGCGACCCGCCTGCTGAAAGCCCTGCAAGAGCTGGACGAAAGCCTGTCAGGCTATCAGATCACCCGATTGGGTCATTCGGTGCAATCGGCAACCCGGGCTTGGCGCGACGGGGCCGATGTGGACTGGGTGGTGTCGGCGCTGCTGCACGATATCGGGGATATCTACGCCCCCTATAACCATGACGAATACGCCGCGACCATTCTGCGGCCTTTCGTGCGGGAACAATGCGCGTGGTGCGTCCAGACCCATGGCGATTTCCAGATGCTGTATTACGGGCATCATCTGGACGGGTTTGACCAGCACAAGCGCGACCGCCATGCCGGGCACCCCTATTTCGACGATTGCGCGTCGTTTTGCGAACGCTGGGATCAGGCCAGTTTCGATCCGGATTACGACACCCTACCGCTGAGTTTCTTTGCCCCGATGGTCGAGGACGTCTTTGCGCGCAGGCCCTACGACCCGCAGGTTCTGCTGCCCGGTGAACGCCGTCCGCTGGTGGATGCGGCGGTTGCCAAGACCCGGCGGTGATCCCATGACGCGCCCTGCCCGCAAGCTGTGGAACTTCACCCCGGCGCTGCCGTTGCAAACCGCGCCGTATTGGGATTGGCCGCTGAAACCCGTGGCGTCGGCGCTGTATCTGCTGCGCAGTTGGTCGCCGCTGGGGACGCGCTGCCTGATGCTGGTGGCGGCCTTGATCGCGTGGGCCTTCTTCACCCCGGACCTGACGCGCGCCCAAACCCTGTCTTTTGACTGGATTGCAGAGGTGTGGCTGCGCAATTTCGTGATCCTGTTCACCGTTGCGGGCGGGTTGCACTTGGTTCTGTGGGCGTTTCGCGCGCAAGGCGATGCCTATCGCTATGACATGCGCCCGATGATGAAAGGTGCGCGGGCGTTCTGGTTCCGCAATCAGGTCTGGGACAACATGCTGTGGTCTTTCGTGGCCCTGCAATTCTGGACCGCCATCGAGTGTTTCATGTGGTTTGCATTTGCCAATGGCTGGGCGACCATGATCACCTTTCAGTCAAACCCGGTCTGGTTCGTCCTGCTGATCGTTTTGATCCCGATCTATGCCGGGGCCTATTTCTATGCCCATCATCGGCTGTTGCATGTCGGGTTTCTGTATCGACATGTCCATGCATGGCATCACAAGAACATCAATGTCGGCCCGTGGTCCGGGCTGGCAATGCACCCTGTGGAAAGCTTCATCTTGATGACCGATGTGCTGATCTTCCTGATCGTGCCCGCGCATCCGATCCATGTGCTGTTCTTGATGTTCCATCACGGGATCGGCGCCCCCACATCGCATACCGGGTTCGACAAGGTGCAAGTGGGGCGGCGGCCCGTTCTGGATGTGGGGGACTTCTATCACCAGCTGCATCACCGCTATTTCGACTGCAACTACGGGGCACCGGAAACGCCGTGGGACGATTGGTTCGGCACCTTGCATGACGGCACCCCCGAAGCCCTGGAGCAGGTCAAAGAACGGCGACGCAAGATCTGGTCAACCGCCTAGCACCCCACGGTAATCGCTGACCAGAAGATGTCTGGGCGCTTCGTCTTCTTCGATG
>CAZIKH010000296.1:0-2681 GCA_964539755.1 uncultured Dinoroseobacter sp.
CGCCTTTAGTGAATTCCCCGCGCACGGTATGGCCGGGGCCCTTGGGGGCCATCATGATGACATCGACGCCGGGCTTCGGTTCGATCAGGCCGAAATGCACGTTCAGGCCATGGGCGAAGGCAATCGCGGCGCCTTCGCGCAGGTTGTCATGCACGTATTTGCGGTAGGTCTCGGCCTGCAATTCATCGGGCATGGTGAACATGATCACGTCGCACCAGGCGGCGGCTTCGGCGATGCCCATCACGGTCAGGCCTTCGGCTTCGGCTTTCTTGGCGCTGGCGCTGCCTTCGCGCAGGGCGACGACAAGGTTCTTCGCGCCGCTGTCGCGCAGGTTCAGCGCGTGGGCATGGCCTTGGGAGCCATAGCCCAGGATGGCCACTTTCTTGTCCTTGATCAGGTTGATATCGCAATCACGGTCGTAATAGACGCGCATGGTTTTCCTCCAAACCGGGTTATCATTGGCGCGCAGAATGCCCCCGAAGCCCCCAGCACACCTTGCAGATATCGCCAAAATGCCCGACAAGGCAAAAAATTCATGCGTGTTTTTCTTCTAGGTGGAAATACTCATGCTTGACGATACGGATCGGCGCTTGCTGCGTCAGTTGCAGGCCGACCCGGCCGCCAGCACCGCGACACTGGCCAATCGCGCCGGGGTCAGCCCGGCCGTGGCGTGGCGGCGGCTGGACAAGCTGACCGAAGCCGGGGTGTTGTCCCATGTCGAAGCGGTGATCGACTGGCGCGCCTTGGGCTATGGGGTCGAGGTCAGCTTGCGCATCACCCTCGACAAGACCCAGACCAACGCCTTCGACCAGATGATCGCCGCTGCGCGCGAGGTGCCCGAGGTCCTCGAAATTCAGACCTTTCTTGGCCGCGTCGATCTGCGGCTGAACATATTGGCGCGGGATATGGGCCATTACACCCAAGTCTATCGCGACCGCATCCTGACCTTGCCCCATATCCAAGACATCGAACAATTGATGTTGGTCTCCACCGTCAAGACGGACGAGGCGCTGCCGCTATGATCGATCTGGACGACACCGACCGGGCGCTGCTGCGGACCCTGATGCGGGACGCCCGCCAGCCCGCCAGCGCCTTGGGACGCAAACTGGGCCTCAGCCAATCCGCCACGTGGCGGCGGATCAAGCGGCTAGAGGATGCGGGCGTCGTGACCGGGCGCCGCGTGCGGCTGAATGCCGAAGCCCTTGGATTTGGCGTGACGGTCTTTCTGGGTGTGAAGCTGGCCACCAAGGGCCGCACCAGCGTGGCGGATTTCGAACGCGCGATCACCGCGATCCCCGAGGTGCAAGTGGTCCAGCATGTGCTGGGGGCCTATGACTACCGCTTGCGGGTTGTGGCGCGCGATCTGTCGGATTTCGAACGGGTCTTGCGGCGGCGCATCATGACCTTGCCCGGCGTGGGCGAGGTTGAGGCCAATGTCTTGTTGACCGAAGAACGCCGACCGGGCCCTTTGGGTTAGCGGTTCTTTTTGCCGTCGCATCCTCGGCCCGACCCGCAAGGCCGACAGGGGCAGCGCCGCGCGGTCGCGCAGAACCGCGCGATAGAGGGCAAAGACCCCCGGGCGCAGATAAGCGGACCAATGGCAGATGCGCACGCCCGGGGGCGCGATGCGAAAGCCAAGGCCGCGCAGATGCGCCAATTGCCGGGGTGCGGACAGGGGCAGCGTCACCCAATTGGGCGCGCGCGGCGACCTCAGCCCCAGCGTCACGTCCCCCCAGCGCCGCCGCGGGGCCGCCAGTTGGAAAAGATGATCGAACAGGCGATTTTCGCGGGGCGCGATGTGCAGGAACTCCGCCTGCCGCCCGGCGGCACTGGTCAAGGCGCGTTGCGCCGGGGCATGGAATTCCGCCGGGGTCAACAGGATCACCCGCCCGATCCGCGCCCGCGTCCGGGCAATGGCTTTCAGCGCGACACGCGCGCCCAAGGAATGCGCAAAAAGGTCAACGCAGCGGTCCGGCGCAAGCGTCGCGATCAGGTCCAGCACCTGCGCCAATTGGTGTCCCGCCGCGCCGGCCCGGCGATACCCCGCCCCCAGCCGCAGCGCCCCATCCCATGCGAAAGGCAGGCACAGGCCTTCGTCGGGCCGCCCGCGGCCAAAGCCCAATTTGCGGGGCCAACTGACGGCTTTCCAGCAATCGGACCGTTGCCCCAGCCCGAAAATATGGCCGTGCGGGTCATGATCACGCGTAAACGGGGAATAACGCAGCCCATGCAACAAGACCACGATGGGCGCTTCGCGGGGCAGGTTCGCCAAAGCCTGGGCCAAGGTTGCGGCCAAATCGCCGTCCCCCGTCGCCAAGGCGGGGCCGTGCGGGCCGGTATTGATGCGGACTAAGGGCATGGGGCAGTTCCCACTACATCTTGGGGCAGACAGATGGCGCACCCATACGACAGCGGCATGAAGGACCTGTTACAGCACCGTGACGATGCTTGACCGCATCCCGCAACGCGGCTACCCGATCCGGCGTGGTGATTTGATGCCGGATTGCAGGCCACGTTAAACAAACTGCTAAAAAGGTTTCGGTCCCCCCCGACACCTTGCAGGCGACAGGGGGAACGGAGACCGACATGACCGACTGGAACACCCGCACGAAACTCGTCCATTCCGGCACGCGCCGCAGCCAATACGGCGAGGTGGCCGAGGCGATCTATCTGACCCAAGG
>CAZIKH010000297.1:0-2679 GCA_964539755.1 uncultured Dinoroseobacter sp.
CCCTTTTCTTCACCTGCCCCATCGGCTAGCTGACGCGCCATGGCCAGACCCCCGCTTTTGCAATTGACCGACATCGCGCTGACCTTCGGCGGCGATCCGGTGTTTTCCGACCTGTCGCTGGTGGTGCAACCCGGCGACCGGGTCGCGCTGGTGGGGCGCAACGGGTCGGGCAAATCCACCTTGATGAAGGTCATGGCCGGGATCGTCGACGCGGATCGCGGCGCGGTCGTCGCGGCCCCGGGCACCAATGTCGGCTATATGGAACAGGACCCGGTGCTGGACGGCTTTGCCAGCTTGGGCGATTTCGCCACCCAGGATCTCGATCCGTCGGAAACCTACAAGATCGATATGGTCGCCGAAGGGCTGAAGCTGCGGCTGGACACCGCCGTGTCCGCCGCGTCGGGGGGGGAACGGCGGCGCGCGGCCTTGGCGCGGCTTCTGGCGCAAGACCCCGATCTGATGCTGCTTGACGAACCGACCAACCATCTGGACATCGAAGCCATCGGCTGGCTGGAACATCATCTGGCCAGCACGCGCAGCGCCTTTGTCCTGATCAGCCATGACCGCGCCTTTCTGACGGCCCTGACCCGCGCCACCTTGTGGATCGACCGGGGCGTGGTGCGGCGGCAGGAAAAGGGCTTTGCCGATTTCGAAGCCTGGCGCGACAAGACATGGGACGACGAAGACCTCGCGCGCCACAAGCTGGACCGCAAGATCAAGGCCGAAGCCCGTTGGGCGGTCGAAGGCATCAGCGCGCGGCGCAAACGCAATATGGGCCGGGTGCGCGCCTTGGGCGATCTGCGCCAGCAACGCGCCGACATGATCCGCCGTCAGGGCACCGCCGCGATGGCGCTGGAGGGCGGCCCGCAATCGGGCAAACGCGTGATCGAAGCGCGCGGGATCACCAAATCCTTCGGGGACCGCACGATCCTGCGCCCCTTCGATCTGCGCGTGCTGCGCGGCGACCGCGTGGCCTTTGTCGGGCCGAACGGGGTGGGCAAGACAACGCTTCTGAAGATGCTGACGGGCGAGGTCGCCCCCGATGCGGGCAGCGTGCAACACGGCACCGGGCTGGAAATGGCGGTCTTTGATCAGACGCGCAGCGCGCTCGACCCCGATCTGTCGCTGTGGGAAAGCCTGACGGGCGATCCCGAGATGCGCGTGTCGGGCCAAGCCGATCAGGTCATGGTGCGCGGCACCCCCAAACATGTGGTGGGCTATCTGAAGGAATTCCTGTTCTCGGACGCGCAGGCCCGCGCGCCCGTTCGGTCGCTGTCGGGCGGCGAAAAGGCGCGGCTGCTCTTGGCCCGGATCATGGCGCGCAATGCCAATCTGCTGGTGCTGGACGAACCGACCAACGATCTGGACATCGAAACGCTGGACCTGCTGCAGGAACTGCTGTCCGATTTTCCGGGCACCGTTTTGTTGGTCAGCCATGACCGCGATTTTCTGGACCGGGTGGCCACGACGACCATCGCCATGGAAGGCGACGGGCGCGCGGTGGCCTATCCGGGCGGCTGGTCGGATTATCGCCGCCAGCGTCCCGAAACCGACGCCCCCAACCCGGGTGCCAAACCTGCGGCCAAATCGGCCAGCCCCGCCCCCGCCGCCAAGCCCAAACCCAAGTCCGGCGGGCTGAGTTTCACGGAAAAACACCGGCTTGCGGCCTTGCCGGACGAGATTGCGAAGCTGGACTCCGAGATCGCGAAACTGGCCGATCTTCTGTCGGACCCGCAGCTTTATGCAACCGCGCCGGACAAATTCGCCAAGGCCACGCAGGCCCTGGAACAGCGCCAAGCCGCGCTGGAGGCCGCCGAGGCAGAGTGGCTGCGGCTGGAAGAGAAAGCCGAAGGCTAGCCCGCACGCCTTTGGGGCGCTACACCCTTGGACGCAGGCAACACGCGAGGGGCACAGCATGATCGGGCGCAAACCGGACCTTGTCTTTATCGGCGCATCGCACACCGTGGCCCCTTGGGTGCACCGGGTCATGGGCGCGCGCGAAGACACATGGGTGCCCCCCCTGCCCGAGGTCGGCTTCTTCACGCACAAGTTCCTGCCCGAGGGGCGCGCGGGCCGCAAATCCGCCCTGCGCGCGGCGTTGGACGCCGCCGCCACCCGCCACCGCACCAACCAGCCCACCCCGGATGAGGCCTATCTGTCCTATCTTCAGGCCTTGGGCGAACCGCCCCTGTTCAATGGCACCTGGTACAAGGCCGTCTTTGCGCGCGCGCCCTTGCAACGGCGCTGCGTGGATGTCTCGGACACCTATCTGGGCCTGCCCGCCGAAGGGGTGGCCTTCGTCGCCAAGTTCCTGCGCGAGGCGCGCTTTGTCTGCGTGCTGCGCGACCCGATGGACCGGATCGCCGCCGCGCTGGCGGCGGAATTCGACGGACAGCCCGCGCCCGAGGCCAGCCAGATCGAGGCCGCCGCGCGGCGTTGGACGACCGATCCGGGCAGCGATGTCGCGCAGGCCCTTCCGCTGTGGCAGGGCGCGTTCGACGATCGGCGGCTGTTGATCCTGCCCTATGGGGCGGTGATGGACAAACCGAAGAAGGCCCTGCGCCAGATCGAAGCCTTCGCCAATCTGGACAAGGAAACGCCTTGGCCCGTGAAAGACCGATTTGGGCTGTCGGACAGGGCGATGGCCTTGCCAGATGCGGTCCAAGCGGCGCTGGCCCC
>CAZIKH010000298.1:0-2669 GCA_964539755.1 uncultured Dinoroseobacter sp.
AACCTTCTTCCCAGGCGGTGTCGGTGATGTATTTTTCGACGCTGCCGATGGTGACAGTGCCGTGGCCGGATTGTTCGATGACGCAATTGCCTTCGCACAGACGGTCCTGCGGGCAGATGCGTCCGCAGATTTCCGGGAAGGTGTTCGTGGATTGGCTGATCTCGTAGGCTTCTTGCAAGCGCCCTTCGGCGGTCAGCTTCAGCCAATCGGGAATATTGTTGTGCAGCGGGCAATGCGACTGGCAATAGGGCACGCCACATTGGCTGCACCGACCGGCCTGCTCGGCGGCTTTGTCGCGCGCATACTCGGCGTAAATCTCGTTAAAGTCTTCCTTACGAAGATTCGGAGGCCGCTTTTCCGGCATCTCCTTTTCAACGGAGACAAACTTGAGCATAGGTTGCTTGGCCATTCAAACACCTCCCAAAGGTCAGGCCGCCCCCCTTTATCCGAGCCGGATCAGAAAGAAAAGTCATACATGCTGACCTATTTTGGGATTTTGTGTCGCGCAGCGGGGATTCCTGCCGCTGATGCGCAAAAATTAGGTCAGTACAGTTTACCTAATTGGCCAGAGAGACCTTTGAAACAAGCACTTATGCCGTTTGGCACCGAATCATTGCGGGGGATCGCATGACCCTGTTTCACCTGTTTCTGGTCGCTGTGATCCAGGGGATCACCGAGTTTTTGCCGATTTCCTCGTCAGGGCACCTGATTCTGTTGCCCGAATTGACCGGGCTGCAAGACCAAGGTCAGGCGGTGGATGTGGCGGTGCATGTCGGCACCTTGGGCGCGGTTGTGCTGTATTTCTGGTCCGATGTGCGCCGGGCGCTGGCGGGTGTGCCCAAGCTGCTGCGCTGGCAGATCGACGGGCCCGAAGCATGGCTGGCGCTGTGCTTGCTGGTCGCCACGATCCCGGCGGTGCTGTTCGGGTTGGCGCTGAAGCTGACCGGGCTGGACGACATGATGCGGTCCATGGCCGTGATCGGCTGGACGATGTTGTTGTTCGGTTTGCTTCTGTATTGGGCGGATCAGAAAGGCCCCGTCGACCGCACCGCCGAAAGCTGGAGCCTGCGGCACGCCCTGATCCTTGGGTTGTGGCAGGCGGTGGCGCTGATCCCCGGCACCTCGCGGTCCGGCATCACCATCACCGGCGCGCGGTTTCTGGGCTATGCCCGCGAAGACGCCGCCCGCCTGTCGATGCTGATGTCGATCCCGGTGATCCTGGCGTCCGGCGCGGTTCTGGGGGTCGAGGTCGTTGCCGACGCCAACATGGCGGTTGCCCGCGACGGGGCGATCGCGGCGCTGTTTGCCTTTGTGTCGGCCTTTGCCGCCTTGGCGATCATGATGCGCCTGCTGCGCAGCGTCAGCTTTACGCCTTATGTGATCTACCGGGTGGTGCTGGGCGTTGTCCTGTTGGGGATCGCCTATAGCTAGCCGCGCAGGTTCTGCGCCGAACCCTTGATCGCGTCGTACTGGCCCGATGGCCGGAAGCGCCACAGGTAATCGGGCAGGATCGCCTGATAGGCGGTCGGTTCGATGCCCAGATCGGCCAAGCCGCGCACCCCATCCCCCACGACGTTGTCGTTGCGCAGGTTCTTGACCTGATCGCGGGTGATCATGCCGTTGCGCAGGATGCCGAAGCTGACCTTCTGGGCCATGTCAAACCCGAAGGCCATGATATTGGCGATCCAGAACGGCATATTCAGAATCAATCGGCGGCGGTTGATGATCCGCAGCATGTCCTGCATCAGGGTGCGGAAACTGGCGACCTGCGGTCCGCCCAATTCATAAACGCCGGGCGCGGCTTGGCCGGTGACACCCATCACGGCGGCGCGGGCCACATCTTCGACATAGACCGGCTGGAATTTCGTTTCGGCGCCCACAACGGGCAGGATCGGGCCGAGGCGGGCCATGCCCGCAAACCGATTGAAGAACTGGTCTTCCGGGCCGAAGATGATCGAAGGGCGCAGGATCATCGCGGTGCCGAAATGCGCAAGGATCGCGGCTTCGCCACGCGCCTTGGATTGGGCGTAGGCGCTGGCGGCCTCCATCGACGCGCCGATGGCGGACACATGTACCAGCCGTTCGACACCCGTTTCCGCCGCGATCCGCGCGATCCGCGCGGCCCCTTCATGCTGGACCGCGTCAAAGCTGTTGGGGCCAAGTTCGGCCAGAATGCCCACGCAGTTGACCACTGCCTCCGCGCCTTCCATGGCGGCCTTGACCGACGCGTCGTCGCGGATGTTGCACAGGATCGGTTCCACCTGTCCGACAACGCCATAGGGGCGGACGAACAGGGCTTCGTTCGGGCGACGCACGGCCACGCGCACCCGCCAGCCTTCTTTGGCCATCCGACGCGCGATATAGCGCCCGACAAAGCCCGATCCGCCGTAGATCGTGACGAGTTTGGCTTGGGATATGGTCATGGGACGGGCTCCGGCTGGTCTGTTCGGGTCGGGGATACCGGGGTCGGCGGGTTGCGACAAGGCGCAATGCCGTCGCGCCCCCTTGTCCTGCAAAAAGGCCGTTGACACCCTGCGCGGGCGGGACTAACACGCGGCCTCACGACACCTGCCCAGGTGGCGGAATTGGTAGACGCGCTAGCTTCAGGTGCTAGTGTCTGTATGGACGTGGAGGTTCGAGTCCTCTCCTGGGCACCAGTCGGTTTTTCC
>CAZIKH010000299.1:0-2647 GCA_964539755.1 uncultured Dinoroseobacter sp.
TGGTCAAAGGCTCGAAAGGCAGTCGCGTGTCTGCCGCAGTTGACGGCTTGCGGAAATTGGGCCAATCGGACTGAAGCGGGACCGGGGCAAGAAGAACAAGGCGGGCAGGGCGTATGCTGTATTGGCTGACGGAATTGTCGGACGGGGGGGATTTCTTCAACCTGTTTCGCTACATCACCTTCCGCGCGGGCGGGGCCTTCTTCACCGCGCTGGTCTTTGGCTTTCTCTTTGGCAAACCGCTGATCAATGCCCTGCGGCGGCGCCAGACCCATGGCCAGCCGATCCGCACCGATGGGCCGGAATCGCATTTGCAGACCAAGCAAGGCACGCCGACCATGGGCGGCTTGCTGATCCTGTCGGCGCTGGTTCTGTCCACGCTTTTGTGGGCGCGGCTCGACAACGGCTATATCTGGATGCTGCTGTTCGTGACGGTCAGCTTCGGGATGATCGGCTTTATCGACGATTACCAGAAGGTGACGCGCAACAGCCATGCGGGGGTGCCGGGGCGCGTGCGCTTGGGGATGGGCTTCATCATCGCCGGGTTTGCAGGCGTTATGGCGACATGGATGCATCCGCCGGACCTGTCCAGCCAACTGGCCTTGCCGTTCTTCAAGGATGTGCTGATCAATCTCAGCTGGCTGTTCATCCCCTTTTGCATGCTGGTGATTGCCGGGGCGGCCAATGCCGTGAACCTGACCGACGGGCTGGATGGGCTGGCGATCATGCCCGTGATGATCGCGGCAGGCACGCTGGGGGTGATCGCCTATGCCGTGGGCCGGGTCGATTTCACCGCCTATCTGGATGTGCATTACGTGCCCGGCACGGGCGAGATCTTCATTTTCACCTCGGCGCTGATCGGCGGGGGCCTTGGCTTTCTGTGGTACAACGCGCCCCCGGCGGCGGTCTTCATGGGCGACACGGGCAGCTTGGCCTTGGGCGGCGCGCTGGGCGCGATGGCCGTGGCCACCAAGCACGAAATCGTGCTGGGCATTGTCGGGGGTCTTTTCGTGGTCGAGGCGCTGAGCGTCATCATTCAGGTTGCCTATTTCAAGATGACCGGGAACCGGGTCTTCCTGATGGCCCCGATCCATCACCATTTCGAAAAGAAGGGCTGGCAAGAGGCGCAGATCGTGATCCGCTTCTGGATCATCTCGCTGATCCTTGCGCTGATCGGGCTGGCCACCCTGAAAGTGCGCTAGGCTGCGGGCGCCTGCGCAGGCTTCTTCTAGGCTGAAATACTCAGAGCGAGGTCCGGCATGATCCCTGTCCAAGGTGTTGAAGGTCAAACGATCGCGGTGCTTGGCTTGGGGCGGTCCGGCCTGTCGGCCGCGCGGGCCTTGCGGGCAGGGGGCGCGCGGGTTCTGGTTTGGGATGACGGCGCGGCGGGCCGCACGGCGGCCGAGGCCGAAGGCTTCGACACGGTCGATCTGACCAAGGCGGATTGGGCGGGGATTGCCCTTTTGATCACCTCGCCGGGGATTGCGCATCTTTATCCCAAACCGCATCCCGTGATCGCGGCGGCGATGGCGGCGGGCGTTCCGGTGGACAATGACATTGGCCTGTTTTTCCGGTCCTTCGCCACGGGGGCGTGGGACGATATGGATCGCGCGCCCCGCGTGGTCGCGGTGACGGGCTCGAACGGCAAATCCACGACCAGCGCCCTGATCCACCATGTCCTGTGCCAGACAGGCCGCGTCAGCCAATTGGCGGGCAATATCGGGCGCGGTGTGCTGGATATCGACCCGCCCGAAGATGGCGGCGTCGTGGTGTTGGAGCTGTCCAGCTACCAGACCGAGCTGGCCCGGGCCCTCACCCCGGACATCGCGGTTTTTCTGAACCTGTCGCCCGACCATCTGGACCGCCATGGCGGCATGGGCGGCTATTTCGCCGCCAAGCGGCGGCTTCTGGCCGAGGGCGGCCCGGACCGGGCCATTGTGGGCGTGGACGAGATCGAAGGGCGCTATCTGGCCAACCAATTGTCCGAAGGGCCGGGCGATGACCGGGTCATTCGCATCTCGGCGGGCAAGCTGTCGGGGCCGGGTTGGGATGTCTATGCGCGCAAAGGCTTTCTGACCGAATGGCGCAAGGGACGGCAAATCGGCAGCATCGACTTGCGGACCATTCCGGGATTGCCGGGCGCGCATAACCACCAGAACGCCTGCGCGGCTTATGCCGTCTGTCGGGCGCTGGGCCTCTCGCCGCGCGATATCGAGGCCGGGTTTGCCAGTTTCGAAGGCTTGCCGCATCGCAGCCAGATCGTCGGGGACGCGGACGGTGTGCGCTATGTCAACGACAGCAAGGCCACCAACGTGGATGCCGCCGCCAAGGCGCTGGCCGCCTTCCCGCGTATCCGCTGGATCTGCGGCGGGCTGGCCAAGGAAGGCGGGCTGGACGGTTTGGGTGCGGGGCTGGCCAATGTGGTCAAGGCCTATGTCATCGGGCGCGAGGCCGACGCCTTTGCGCTGGGTCTTGGCGACACGCCGCACGCGATCTGCACCACGATGGAGGCCGCCGTCGCGATGGCCGCGACCGAGGCCGAACCGGGCGAGACCGTTCTGCTGGCCCCGGCGGCGGCCAGCTTCGACCAATACGACAATTTCGAAAAGCGCGGCGAGGATTTCGCCGCGCAGGTGGCGAAGGTGCTGGG
>CAZIKH010000300.1:0-2630 GCA_964539755.1 uncultured Dinoroseobacter sp.
TCGGCGGGGCGACCTGATCGCGCATCGCGAGGATCGAGAAGATCGCCTCGATCGCGCCCGCCGCGCCCAGCAGGTGGCCGGTGGCGGATTTGGTGGAGCTCATGGTGGCCTGCGCCGCGGCCTCGCCCAGCAGGGTCTCGACCGCCTTCAGCTCGATCGTGTCGGCCATGGTCGAGGTGCCGTGGGCGTTGATGTAATCCACCGCCCCCGGCTCAAGCCCGGCATTGCGCAGCGCCGCGCGCATGGCGCGCAACCCGCCATCGCCATCCTCGGACGGCGCGGTGATGTGATAGGCGTCGCCCGACAGGCCATAGCCCAGCACCTCGGCGTAAATCTTCGCGCCGCGCGCCTTCGCGTGTTCGTATTCTTCCAGCACGACCACACCCGCGCCCTCGCCCATCACGAACCCGTCGCGGTCCGCATCATAAGGACGGCTGGCTTCCTGCGGCGTCTCCCCGCGCTTGGTGGACAAGGCCTTGCACGCATTGAACCCGGCAATCCCGATCTCGGAAATCGGGCTTTCCGCCCCGCCCGCGATCATCACATCCGCATCGCCCCACTGGATCAGCCGCGCGGCATCGCCAATCGCATGGGCGCCCGTCGAACAGGCCGTCACCACCGCGTGGTTCGGCCCCTTGAACCCATAGCGGATGCTGACCTGCCCGCTGACCAGATTGATCAGCGCGCCGGGAATAAAGAACGGCGACACCCGCCGCGCGCCCTTTTCCTTGATCAGCACGGCGGTATCGGCAATCGACGACAGCCCGCCAATGCCCGACCCGATCATCACGCCCGTGCGCAGGCGGTCTTCCTCGTCCTCGGGCATCCAGCCCGCATCGCGCACCGCTTCGTCCGCCGCGGCCATGCCATACAGGATAAAATCATCGACCTTGCGCCGATCCTTCGGCGCCATGGTGTCGTCGGGGTTGAACGTCCCGTCGCTGCCATCGCCCAACGGGACCTCGCAGGCATAGGTGGTCGCCAGATGGCTGGCATCAAAGCGGCTGATCGTGCCCGCCCCCGATTGCCCGGCCAGAAGCCGCGTCCAAGTCGCCTCGACCCCTGCCGCCAAAGGCGTCACCGCGCCCAGACCCGTTACAACGACACGCCGCATGGCTGCCCCCTTCGATCTTGCCTGATGGTCCGCCTGATACACGTCCGCCTATGGGTGCGGCAAGGCCCCGCCCCCATATATATGCCTATCCCGGCGTATTCCGCGCAAGGATGCCGATCGCGGCGGTCAGGAATTGGGCAACCAGCAAGGCCCCCTGCCCATCGATATCCCGCTCCGGCATGAATTCGGCCAAGGTCATCCCCACGATCTGGCCCCGTGCTGCGACCTCCTCGACGATCTGCAAGGCCTGATCGAAGCTCAGCCCGCCCGCCGTGCGCCCGATGGCCGCCGGCATGATCGCCGGATCGAAGGCATCCACGTCGAAAACCAGCACCACAGGCCCGGTCGGCAAGGCCGCGCGATAGGCGTCCGGCCCCGCGCGATGCACCGCCTTGGCCGACACAAAGCGCACCCCATAGGCCCGCGCATCCGCCACATCAGAGGCGCGCGCCGACCCCAAGCCGCGCTGGCCGATCTGGCAGATGTCGCGCACATGCGCCATTTCCGACGCCCGCCGCATGGTCGAAGACAGGCCATAGCGTTCGCCATCCACCGCGTCGCGCCAGTCGATATGGGCATCCACCTGCACAAGGCTCAGATCCGTCTCGGCAAAGGCGTCCAGAAACGGGATCGGTACGGAATCATCCCCGCCCAGCAGGATCGGCACCGCGCCCTGATTGCGGATCAGCCGGACCGCCGTCGCAATCGCCTCGCGCGCCGCCAACCCGTCCTCCAGCGGCACGGGCAAATCCCCGCAATCGACCGCCCGCACATCGTCGGGCAGCGTCACGTCGTCCAGATCGAAGTTGAAATGCGCGCGGTTCGCGGCATAAGGCGCGGCCCCTGCCCGGATCGCGTCGGGCCCATCTGCGCAATAGGCCCCGACGCTGGCATAAGGCGTCGCCGTCGCCGCCCCGATCAACGCGATCTGTGCCCCGCCCAAGTCCCGCACCGGGGCTTTCGGCCAGCCCAGAAAACTGTCGACCTTGCCCGCCCCGAACATCTTGCCCAATGCCGATGTCATGCTGTCCTCCGTGTTTGGACCACAGCCTAATGCGCCACCGCTCAAAAGCAAAACGGCGGCCCAGAGGGGGACCGCCGCTTGCGAACTTGTACCGAAATGTCCGGGATCAGGACGCTTCGCTGATGAACTTCACCGCATCGCCAAAGGTCTGGATCGTTTCGGCGGCGTCGTCCGGGATTTCGATGCCGAACTCTTCTTCGAACGCCATGACCAGCTCGACGGTGTCGAGGCTGTCCGCGCCCAGGTCATCGATGAACGAGGCCCCTTCGGTGACCTTGTCTTCTTCCACACCCAGGTGCTCAACAACGATTTTCTTCACGCGATCTGCGATGTCGCTCATGTTCTCAATTCCTCATTCCGATGTCCGGGCCAAATACGCCCTGCTTGTGATCATTCCCGCCCTGTCGGTCGGTCCCATGTCCCCCAGACAAGACAGCCCCGAGGGCGCCCCCGGCCTGAATGTGCGCCGCCTATAGCATAGAGTGCGGGAAA
>CAZIKH010000301.1:0-2630 GCA_964539755.1 uncultured Dinoroseobacter sp.
TCGTCGCATTCCAGCGGCACCCCGGCGGCGATCTGGGTGCCGAGGGCGGCGAATTTCGCGCCGGTGCTGATCTCGGGGTCGTCGGTGTAGCACACCACCACGCCCGGCGCGCCGTAGCCGTCGGCGGCGACGCTGACCACGCCCTTCTCGGCCATCATCGCGCGCACCGCATTGCCCAGCGCCCATTGCGCATCCTTCAGGCGCGCAAAGCCGTGCGCGCGGGTTTCCAGCATCGTGTCGCGGAAGACGCGCAGCGCATCGGTGGGCATGGTGGCGTGATAGGCGTGCTTGCCGCCTTCATAGGTCGCCATGATGCTGCGCCATTTCTTCAGGTCGATGGCAAAGCTGCTGGATTGGGTTTCGGCCAGCCGCGCCTCGGCCCGTTCGGACAGCATGACAAGACCCGCGCAGGGTTGCGCGCTCCAGCCCTTTTGCGGGGCGGAGATCAGGACATCGACGCCCGTGGCCTTCATATCGACCCAAGCGCAGCCCGACGCGATGCAATCCAGCACCATCAGCGCGCCGACTTGATGCGCGGCATCGGCCAGTGCGGTGATATAGCCATCTGGCAGGATCACGCCCGCGCTGGTTTCGACATGGGGGGCAAAGACAATCTCGGGGCGGGTTTCGCGGATTTTCGCGACCACCTCGTCAATCGGCGCGGGGGCAAAGGGGGCGCGGGTGCCGTTGCCCGTCTGGCGGGCCTTCATGACGGTGGTTTCGGACGGCAGGCCGCCCGCTTCGAAAATCTGCGACCAGCGGTAGGAGAACCAGCCGTTGCGCACCACCAGCGCGCTGCGGTTTTCGGCGAATTGGCGCGCGACGGCTTCCATCGCGAAGGTGCCGCCGCCGGGAATGATGGCGACCGCGTCGGCGGTATAGACCTCGCGCAGCATGGCCGAGATATCGCGCATGACCTCGCCAAAGGCGGCGGACATGGAATTGAGCGAGCGGTCGGTGAAGACCACGGAAAATTCGGACAACCCGTCGGGGTCGACATGGGGCAGCAAAGCGTTCATCACGCACCTCCCTGACTGCTTTGGCACAGGGCTACCGGGATCGGGCGCGGGCCGCAAAGCATTTATCGTAAAAATTCTGCAAAAGGGGCGCAACAAAGCTGCGCCTCTGCCAGAGGCTGGCCCATTGACAGCCTGACAGGACAGCGCCAAGCCTTGCGCCATGTACGACTTGCGCCCTGTCGGTTATGTCACCGGACTGCTTCTGACCGCTTTGGGCGTGTCGATGCTGTTCCCGTTTCTGGCCGATTTGCTGGCCGGGACCGGGAATGCCTGGGCCTTTTTCGAAAGCGCGGTGATCACGGGGCTGGTCGGCCTGCTGACGGCGATTGCCTGTGCCAATGGCGTGGAACAGCGCCTGTCGATCCAGCAGACCTTCCTGATGGCGGTGGGGGTCTGGTTGTTCCTGCCCGCCTTCGGGGCCTTGCCGTTCTGGATGGGCGCGCCCGAGGCCCCCTATGTCGATGCCCTGTTCGAGGCGATGTCGGGCCTGACCACCACCGGATCGACGGTGTTCACCGGGTTGGACAGCCTGCCCGCCGGGGTGCTGCTGTGGCGGTCGATGCTGCAATGGTTCGGGGGCATCGGGATCATCGTGGTGGCGATGGTGTTCCTGCCCGAGTTGCGCGTGGGCGGGATGCAGATCTTCCGCACCGAGGCGTTCGATACGATGGGCAAGATCCTGCCCCGCGCCGCCGAGATCGCGCAGCAGATCTCGATCATCTATCTGGGCCTGACGCTGGCCTGCATCCTGTCTTACCTGCTGGTTGGCATGACGCCCTTCGATGCGTTGAACCATGCGCTGACCTCGGTGTCGACGGGCGGGTTTTCGACCCGCGATGCCAGTTTCGGGGCCTATCAGGGGGCGCCGGAATACGTGGCATCGGTGTTCATGATCTTGGCCAGCCTGCCCTTCGTGCGATATGTGCAGCTGATTTCAGGCACGACGACCCCGCTGTTGCGGGATGCGCAGGTACGGGCCTTTTTGTGGCTGATCGCGGCGACGACGCTGGCGATGACGCTGTACCGGGTGGTGCTGAACGATGACATTTTCGAACACGCCCTGCGCGAGGCGGTGTTCAACGTCACCTCGATCGTGTCGGGCACGGGCTATGCCAGCACCGACTACCAGCTTTGGGGGCCGGTGCCGGTGGTGGTGTTCTTCTTTCTGGGCCTTGTGGGCGGATGCGCGGGATCGACCTGTTGTTCGATCAAGATCTTCCGGTATCAGATCCTGATTTCGGCGGTGATTTCGCAGATCAAACGCATCCATTCGCCCAACGGTCTGTTTGCCGTGCGGTATGACGGACGCCCTGTCAGCGAGGACGTGCTGAATTCGGTCATGGCCTTCTTCGTGATGTTCACCGTGTCGGTCGGGATCGTGTCGGTGCTGCTGGCCTTGACGGGGTTGGATACGATCACGGCGCTGTCGGGGGCCGCGACCGCCTTGGCCAATATCGGCCCCGGTCTGGGCGATATCATCGGGCCTTCGGGGAATTTCGCGCCGCTGAACGACACCGCCAAATGGATCCTGACCGCCGCGATGCTGATCGGGCGGCTGGAATTGATGGCCGTGTTCGTGCTGTTCACCCGGCGGTTCTGGATGGATTAGGG
>CAZIKH010000302.1:0-2625 GCA_964539755.1 uncultured Dinoroseobacter sp.
GGTCGGTCATGCGCATCTCTCCCAAGGGGCCGCGCATGGCTGCGCAAGGCCCTGTCCGGTCCTGTTGCTACCGTGATAGACGATGCACGCTTGGGGTAAATGCGGCGGTCCGTCCCAATGCCCGGGGGTTGACAGGGGGCGTCGGTCAGGACGGACCAGAAATTCTAAGGGGCAGACTCAGTTTTCGCGCAACAAGACGCCGATTGCACTGTTGCGGGCAATCTCGGCCCGACCGGCCGCGCAGAAACTGGCGCTGTCCCCGTCGGTCACGCCGACCTGCCGCAAATAGGCCATCGCTTCGCCTTTGACGCGGGCCTGTTCGTTGGCGTCGTCCACATAGGCCTTGGCGTCCGAGAAGGAATAGCCCAGCGAGCGCGCCCGGTTCAGCAGGCGGGTCGCCGTGGACAAGGCGCGGAAGCTGCGTTCCTCGATCGTTGGGCAGTTGTTGCGGATTGCATCCGCCGCTGCGATCCAGCGCAGACCGGTCGAGATTTCGGGGTCGGTGCGCAAGGGTTGGAAATCGACCGCGAAGGCCGGACTGGTCAGCAAACAAAGGGACAGGGCCAAGAAGGGCTTCCGCATATCATACACTCCGCGTGGTCGATGCCTGTTGCGCCTGTTGATCAGGCCAGACGGATGTGGGGGCAGACAGGGCTGATAGGCAATAGCAAGCGCTTGATAACCGCTGCATCGGCGGTCAATCGCCCTGCCCTTCGGGTGTGGGTTCCGGGTTTTGCAGCTGGGTTCCATCAAACAACAAGCGCCCGATGACGGTTTCTTCGGCCATTTCGGCCAAGGCCACGTTGCAGACGATTTCTTCCGTGGGCTCGTTCAGACCGGGATGCTTGACCAAGAAGTCCGCTTGCAGATCGCGGATCGCGGGCGCCGGATCGATCATCTGCGCGAAGGGCTGTTCGGTGTCGAACCCGTCTTCGGCAAGCTGTTCGGTCAATCCGGTCGTCGCCGCCCCCGCCGCCAGCAAATCCATACCGACCGTTCGGCACGAGGTCGCCAAGGCTTCGGCCATGGTCAGCGAAAACAGCGCCTCGACATAATAGTCGGGGGCGGGACGAAGGTCTTCGGCAAAGGCCGGGGTTGCAATCAGGCCTAGGGCCGCAACAAGGGAAAATCGGGTCATGGCGCTAGCTGTCTCCGATCCCGTTTGCCGTGTCAAAGACAAAGGCCCAGTCGGAGGGTCCATGCGCGCGCAAGGATTCGACGCGGTCTCGGGCTTCGTAGAATTCCGGTACATGGCCCACAGGCACCCACCACAGCGCGTAGTTGATCGTTTCGGCGGCCTCGAACCATTCCGCGCGGCGGTTCAGAAAAGCGCCATGCACGGTGTTGTAGACAAACTCATGCAGCGCTTCGGGCGTTTCCCAAACCGAAAAGGACGCGATGATCCGGCCTTCGTTTTCCGTGAACAGGTCCCAGCCGATCTGGCGGGCATATTCGGCTTCGTTCCCGCTGCGCCAGACAAAACCGGGGGCCGCTTCGGCCTTGGCGTTGACCTTATCGACGGCGTCGATGAAGGGGGCGACGCGCGGATCGCCAATCGGGGCTTTCAACAGCCCCCAATTGAAATGCGCCAGATGCCGTTCGGTCATTCGGCAGGCTCGACCTGCGCAGGTCCCCGCGATGGCGCGGCGGGCCAAAGCGCCTTCAGCCGTGCCCAGATCGGGGCCAGACGCGGCGCGCGCGCCGGGCGGGCCAGCGATACGCCCTGCATCCGAGACGCCGCATCGCGGGTCATCTGATCGTATTGATAGGGGTTAAAGCACATCACCGCCTCCGTATCAGCGGGGCGCATTCGCCCCGTCCTTGGCCCAAGCATAGGCCCAGTCAAACGCGAAGTCACTGGCCCCATGGCGGCGCAAATGGTCAAGACGGATCAAAGCCTCGTCAAGGTCGGGCCGATGGCCCGGGGCCACCCACCACATGACGAAATGCGCGTCTGTCAGCCGTTCGAACCATTCGCGGCGGCGTGCGAAGAACCGTTTATGGACGGTCTCGAACACAAAGCTTTCCAGACTGGCGACATCTTCCCAGACGGTCAGGTTGGCGACGAATTGGGGATCGCCACCGATGGCGTTCTCGGTGTTGCCGGTGCCCGGTTCGCCGGACCCTTCCATCATCCACACGAACCCCGGCATCCGCTTTCCCATGCCGTTGACGCGGTCAAGGTTGTCCATGAATTCAGACACGCTTGGATCATCAGTCGGGGCAATCAGCCGCCCGACGTTCAATTGGGCCAAGTGTTGCGGGGCCATGGGCGCGCGCCCGCTAGCCTGTGAAGGCGGCAACAAGGGCCAGCCCCGCCAGCCCCAACATGCACAGCCAGCCGACCAGATAGGTCGCGGACCGGGCAGGTTCGTTCGTGGTGCCCATGTGGACCAGCGCCGTAACGATACGCGAAACCAGAAAGACCGACGCCAGCAGGTTCACCCAAAACGGGCTCGCGCCGATCAGGATCGCGGCAACCGTGGTGGCAATGAACGGCCCCGAGGTTTCCATGGCGTTGGCATAGGCCCGAAAGCGGCGGTAGCCCACGTCGGCATAATTGCGTTTCGGCAGGCCGCTGTCGGTGCGGTTCTCGGCGTTCAACTTCGAGGTCGACACCAGCGA
>CAZIKH010000303.1:0-2619 GCA_964539755.1 uncultured Dinoroseobacter sp.
ACCTGCATGTGGTTGTCACCACCTTCCTAAGTTAGAGTTTGCATGAATCGCAGGAAGTGGCCCGATAGCACGGTCGCCCTAGCTTGTCTACCGCTGGACCACCCCACGAAACGGAGCTGCCCGATGTCCGACACCCGAACGACGCCCGCCCTGAAATCCGCCCTTCTGGATGCGATCCTGCCGCATGTCGCCTTTGACGGCTGGTCCCCGACTGCCTTTGCCGCCGCCGTGCGCGAAGTCGATATTGCGCCCGCTCTGGCCGATGCCTTGTGCCCGCGCGGCGCGGTCGATCTGGCCTTGGCCTTCCATGAACGCGGCGACGCGCAGATGGTGGCGACGTTGCAGGCCAGCGATCTGGGACAGATGCGGTTTCGCGATCGGATCGCAAAGGCGGTGCGGTTGCGTCTGGAAGCGGTTGCCGCCGACAAGGAAGCGGTGCGGCGCGGCACGGCCTTGTTTGCGCTGCCGCACTTGGCGGCGGATGGGGCAAAGGCCATCTGGGGCACGGCGGACGCGATCTGGACCGCGTTGGGGGATCGGTCGGACGACTACAACTGGTATTCCAAACGCGCGACGCTGTCCGGGGTCTATGGGGCGACGGTGCTGTATTGGCTGGGCGATGACAGCGAGGGCCATGCCGCCACCTGGGCCTTCCTGGACCGTCGCATCGACGAGGTCATGCAGGTCGAAAAGGCCAAGAAGACCGTGCGCGAAAACCCTGTTCTGTCCCGCGCCTTAAGCGGACCCGCGTGGGTGCTTGGCAAAATCAAGGCACCGCAATCGGCGCAAACGGGCAACTACCCCGGGCGCTGGTCAGACCCGTCTTCGGGCGTTTGACGGGCGGTGTCAGTCGGCCTTTAGCGCGCCGCTGATCCAATCCAGAAGCCCGCGCAGGTCTTCGGCCGACACACCGTCGAGGCCACTGACCAAGTCCTTTTCGATCTTGGCCTTGGCTTTGGCGGCGGCCTTGAACAGTTTCTTGCCTTCGGGCGTCAGGCTGACATGTTTGGCGCGGCCATCGCCCGGCACGGGTTGGCGCTGGATGAACCCTTCCTGTTCCAAGACCTCGATATGCTGCGCGATGGCTTGCTTGGTCATGCCGCACAGGGCGGGCAATTCGCTTTGCAGTTTTCCGTCCGTGCCAAGCTGGGTCAGCACGTTGCCCCGCGCTTCGCCAGCGGCGGGAAACCCCGCGTCGCGCATGGTGCGGGCATAGCGCTGCTGCCATGCTGCGCCAGCGCGGATCAGCGCAAGGCCAATGTGATCGGACGGTGCGGGGTCATGTGCCATAGACGTATGCTACGCTTGCGCGGCCAGCCTGCAAGGGATGCATTGTCACGCAGGCGTGTCAGGCCGTCATGTGGCGCGCCCGCGCCCCACGTTCGATTGCTGCGGCGGCAAGGCGGTCGACATTCAGTTCATACCGGATTTCCGCCAGAAGGCGCAGTTCGGTTTCCACCAGCTTGCCATCCGCCGCTGCCACGTCGCAGGCCATTGCATAGGCGGTTTCGGTCAATCGTTGCGGCAGGCTTTCGCGGACAAGGCCGAACAGGGCGTCAAGACCGTCTTCTTCTTCCAGCAAGTCGAAGACCAAGCGCGACACCCGCGGGATGCGGTCCGCGTCGTACTCGCCGAATACGGGCAAGTGATTGACGATCTTCTGGATCGCCACCAGTTCCGACGTGCGGATCAATTCATCCGAGGCCGAAACCGCCACCATCACCGCGACAAGCGCGTCCTGTGCGGTCAGCGTGTGGATTTGGTCGTCGGACATGGGGGCCTCCTGCGGCAAGCGTGCTTGGGCATCATTATTGACGCCCTTTGCCTGCGGCAATAGCTAGCGGGGCACGCGCGGCGCAGGGCCGCGCCGTTTGTGAAGGAAACCGCAATGTCCGATCTGCGCGACGCCGCTCTGACCTCGAAGGCTTGGCCGTTTGAAGAAGCCCGCAAGCTTCTGAAACGCTATGCCAAGGGCGCGCCAGAGAAAGGCTATGTGCTGTTCCAGACCGGCTATGGGCCCAGCGGCCTGCCGCATATCGGGACCTTCGGCGAAGTTGCGCGCACCACGATGGTGCGCAAGGCGTTCGAGGCGCTCAGCGATATCCCGACCAAGCTGATCTGTTTTTCGGATGACATGGACGGGCTGCGCAAGGTGCCCGGCAATGTGCCGAACCAAGAAGCGATGGCGCAGGACCTGAACCTGCCGCTGACGCGCGTGCGCGATCCCTTCGGAACGCATGAAGGCTTTGCCCAGCACAACAATGCGCGGTTGCGGGATTTTCTGGACAGTTTCGGCTTCGAATACGAATTCGCCAGCGCGACCGACTATTATACCAGCGGTCGGTTCGACGAGATGCTGCTGCGCGCGCTGGAGCGGTTCGACAAGATCATGGAAATCATGCTGCCGACCTTGGGCGCGGAACGGCAGGCGACCTATTCCCCCTTCCTGCCCGTCAGCCCAAAGACCGGGCATGTCCTGCAGGTGCCGACGCTGGAACGCAATGTTGCCAAGGGCACCATCGTTTATGAAGAACCCGATGGGGAACGCATCGAAGTGCCGGTGACCGGCGGCAATGTGAAGATGCAGTGGAAGCCCGATTGGGCGCTGCGCTGGGCCGC
>CAZIKH010000304.1:0-2611 GCA_964539755.1 uncultured Dinoroseobacter sp.
GTTTGACAGGCGCGCGCCCAAGGGGCAGGTCTTGCCGAAACGAAGGGATCGACGCGTGATTGCACGGCATGAACTGCCCGCCGCCCGACCGGGACAGGCGATTGGCCTTCTGGGCGGGTCGTTCGATCCGCCACATCTGGGCCATGTGCATATCACGCGCGAGGCCCTGAAACGCTTCGGGCTGGATGGCGTGTGGTGGCTGGTCAGTCCGGGCAATCCGCTAAAGGCGCAGGGGCCCGCCCCGTTGCAGCGGCGGCTGGCGGCGGCGCGGGCCTTGATCCGACATCCCGATGTGACGATCACCGATATCGAGGCGCGGATCGGCACGCGCTATACCGCGCAAACGATCCGGGCCTTGCAGCGGCTTTACCCGCGCACGCGCTTTGTCTGGCTGATGGGGGCGGATAATCTGGCGCAGTTCCATCGCTGGGAGAACTGGCAGCAGATCATCGAGGCCGTGCCCATCGGCGTGCTGGCCCGGCCCGGGGGCCGCATCCCGGCGCGCACATCGAAAGCGGCGCAGCTTTACGGGGATTACCGCGTGCGCAAGCGCGATGCGTTCGGCCTGGCCCACCGCGACGCGCCTGCTTGGGCCTTTGTGAACATCCCGATGCGCGCGGACAGCAGTTCGGCCATTCGCGCGCGGGGGGATTGGTAGCTAGTCCGCCTTTGTCAGCGTCAACTGGACCGGGGCCAGCCCGTCGATGGACCCGTCGATCTGATCGCCTGCCACAACGGGCCCGACGCCAGCGGGGGTGCCCGTCATGATCAGATCCCCCGGTTGCAGGTGGTAGTACTGGGAGAGATGGGCGATGATTTCCGGCACGCTCCAGACCATATCGTCCAGCGTCGCGTCCTGACGCAGATCGTCATTGACCCGCAATTGGATACGCCGCCCGGCCAGATCGCCGATTGTTTCGGCGCGCGTCAGGGGGGCGATCACAGCGCCGTGTTCGATGTCCTTGCCCAGATCCCAAGGGCGGCGGTTGTCCTTGCCGACCTGCTGCAAGTCGCGTCGGGTCATGTCGAGGCCGCAGGCATAGCCATAGACCAGCGCCTGCGCAGCGTCGGTCGTCACGCGGAAACCGGGCGCGCCGAGGGCCACGACCAATTCCATTTCGTGGTGGAAATTGGCGGTGCCCGGCGGATAGGGCACGGTTGCCCCGCTAGGGGTCAGGGCATGGGCGGATTTCATGAAATACCACGGCGCTTCGCGGTCAACCTCGCCGCCCATTTCGGCGGCATGGGCGGCATAGTTGCGACCAACGCAAAAGATGCGGTGGACGGGCAGCGCAGCGTCTTGTCCGTCCACAGGCAAGGCGGGCTGCGGGGCGGGCGGGAACAGGTAGTCGGCCATAAGATCTTCCAAAGCGAGGGGTTTTGGCCACTTAGTCCGACCCAACTGCGCCCGTCAATCGCACCGCGCGCGACAAGCCAAAGCGCGCCATGCTAGGCCAGACCCATGATGCAAGACCCACCCCTTCGCCTGTTTTCGGCCCTTGTCGCCGGGGCCTTGGTCCTTGGGCTGCTGCATCTTTGGCGGTTGCTCTACCCGGTCGGGGACCCGGCGATCCTGCTTTTGGCCATCATGGGGCTGTTGGTCTGGCGCGGCACCTATCGCCGGACGTTCGCGCGGCGCATGACATGGCGGCGCGCGGTGCTGCGCACGGACAGTTGGCTGTTTGGCTGGTTCCAAGGACGGCTGCTGGCGCATGTCACAGGGCTGGTTGCGGCGGTCACCGCCGGGATCGCCCTCGCGGATTTCGCGCTGACCGCCAGCGCCCGGGAAGGGCTTGTCGCCATTGGCCTGTGCCTGTTGACCGGACCCGTCTTTGTCTGGCTGGCCCGCTGGGCTGCCCGGCACGCCCGGCGCGATCTGGTTCTGGTCGTGGCGGCACCATGGGCAACGGGTCTGATGGGCGCGCTGGGAACGGCGGCGCTGTTCTGGGTCGGGTGGTATCTGGAACCCGCCCCGGCGGCCGCAGATGCCCCCAGTCTGCGCGAGGCAATCACCCAAGCGCAAATGGCCCTGCCGCCCCGGGATCATGCCGTCGCATGGGTCCTTGGCCTGCCCCGCAGCCTTGAAACGGCGGGCTGGGTCCTTGCGAAACAGACGCAAACCTTGGCGTTTTCCCCTTTCGGGCTTATCTTGTTGTTGGTGTATAACGCCTTGGTCAGTTTCTCGCTGACCCGGTTGGTGGTCGATACGATCACCGCCGCGCAAGACAATTCCACGCCCTAAGCCACCAGAAAGGAGGGGCAGACCATGACGACGCCCCTGCTGTTGGAAAACCCCGTGCGGGTGCCCAGTGCGCCGCCGAGATCGGGCCGCCGCCATGTCGGCGGGCCTTTCTGGGCGCTGATCGCGGCGCTGACGATCTTGACGGTCGGCCTGACCGGCTATGGCGTGGTGCGGGGCGATTTCGACCCGCAACGCCGGGTGATCCCGTTTGAAGAACTGGCGCACTATGTCGACGAAGCCGCCGCACGGGCGGAAACCGCGACCATCGCGCAGGTCGATGATCATCTTGATGCGCTGTTCGCCCCGGTCGAAGCGGCCATCCCGGCCTATGCCGATTTCCATTATTCGGTGCTGGGCGAATACACCCAA
>CAZIKH010000305.1:0-2609 GCA_964539755.1 uncultured Dinoroseobacter sp.
GTGACCGAAACCGGATGCGAGGTCATCAGCCTGTTCCCGGCCGAAGAACTGCCCATCGCCAACCGCTATTGACGCGGACCGGACCGGGGCCCTTGCCCCGGTTTCCGCCCCGATCCGCCGCCCCCGACCCGGTCCGGGGCGGCCCGCAAAGGACATGTGACATGGCCAAGGCCCAGAGCAAGACGAAAACCAACAGCGAAGACTATCTGCGGATGTATCGCCAGATGGTGCGCATTCGCACCTTCGAAGACAACGCAAACCAGTTGTATCTGTCAGCCAAGATGCCGGGGCTGACCCATATGTATTCCGGCGAAGAAGCGGTCGCGGTGGGCATTTGTGAAGCCCTGACCGACGCGGATCGCATCACCTCGACCCATCGGGGCCATGGGCATTGCGTGGCCAAGGGGGCGAACTTCAAGGAAATGTTCTGCGAACTGCTGGGCAAGGAAGAAGGCTATTGCCGGGGCAAGGGCGGGTCGATGCATATCGCCGACCAAAGCCACGGCAACCTTGGGGCCAATGCCATCGTGGGCGGGTCCATGGGCATCGCCACCGGGGCCGCGTTGCGCGCCAAACTGCAAGGGGCGGACGATGTGACGGTCTGTTTCTTCGGGGATGGCGCGACCGCGCAAGGCCTTCTTTATGAAGTGATGAACATGGCCGCCCTTTGGAACCTGCCGGTCATCTATGCCTGCGAAAACAACGGCTATTCGGAATACACCAAGACCGAAGAAATCGCCGCCGGGTCCATCACGGCACGCGCCGAAGCCTTCGGGATCGAAGCGTTCAAGGTCGATGGTCAGGACGTTCTGGCCGTCAACGATCTGGCGCAGAAACTGGTGGCGCGCTGTCGCAAGGGCGAAGGGCCCTTCTTCGTCGAACTGGAGACCTACCGCTATCACGGCCACCATGTCGGCGACATCAACCGCGAATACTACCGATCCAAGGCCGAAGAAACGGATTGGAAGGACAACCGCGACCCCATCATCCGGTTTCGCGGCTTCCTGATCGAACAGGGGATCGCCACCGAGGACGAGATCGAAGCGATGAACGCCGAGATCGAAAAGGATGCAACCGACGCCGTCGCCTATGCCGAGGCCGCGAAGTACCCCGATGGGTCCGAGGTCGACATGCACGTTTACGCGGACTGAGGAGCCAGACCATGCGAGAGATTACCCTGTCCCAAGCCGTGAACGAGGCGCTGGCCGAAGAAATGCGCCGCGACCCCACGACCTTTATCATCGGCGAAGACGTCGCCGAGGCGGGCACCCCCTTCAAGGTCCTCAGTGGCCTTGTCGAAGAATTCGGCACCGACCGCGTCATCGACACGCCCATTTCCGAACCCGGTTTCATGGGGATCGCCGTGGGGGCCGCCATGACGGGCGCGCGGCCCATCGTGGACCTGATGTTCGGCGATTTCATCTTCCTGATCATGGACCAGCTTTGCAATCAGGCGGCCAAGATCCATTACATGTCGGGCGGCAAACTGAACGTGCCCTTGGTGCTGCGCACCAATATGGGGGCCACCCGTCGGTCGGCGGCGCAGCATTCGCAGTCCTTGCAGGCCTTGGTCGCGCATATTCCGGGGCTGAAGGTCGCCATGCCCTCGTCCGCCTACGAGGCGAAAGGCCTGATGAAGACCGCGATCCGCGACAACAACCCGGTCGTCATCTTCGAAGACAAGCTGATGTATCAGGACAAGGCCCCCGTCCCGGAGGAGGAATACCTGATCCCCTTTGGCGAAGCGCATGTAAAGCGCGCAGGCCGCGACATCACGCTGATCGCCACATCGTCCATGGTGCAGGTGGCGGAAAAAGCGGCGGACCTTCTGTCTGCCGAAGGGATCAGCGCCGAAGTGATCGATCCGCGCACCATCGTGCCCTTGGACGAAGCGACGCTGATCGACAGCGTCAAGAAAACCAGCCGCGCCATCGTCATCGATGAAGGGCACCAAAGCTATGGGGTGACCTCGGAAATCGCGTCGCGCCTGAACGAAAAGGCGTTCTACCACCTCGATGCGCCGGTTCTGCGCATGGGGGCGATGGATGTGCCCGTGCCCTTCAGCCCCGCGCTGGAAGACCTGACCGTGCCCACCCCCGAAGGGGTGGCCGAAAACGCGCGCAAGCTTTGCGCCGGGGACCTGATCCATGCCGCATGATGTAACGATGCCCCAGCTTGGCATGGCGCAGGACGCGGGCAAGCTGGTGTCTTGGCTGAAAGCCCCCGGCGAAGCGGTTGCCAAAGGCGACGCCTTGTTCGAGGTGGAAACCGACAAGGCCACGATGGAAGTCGAAGCGCAGGCGTCGGGCTATTTGTCAGGCGTGCGCGCCTCGGAAGGCGAAGATGTGCCCGTCGGGGCGGTGATCGCGCAGATTTCCGACAGCGCGGAAGCCGAGGCGGGGTCGCACACCCCGACCGAAACGCCCGCCGAAACCGAAGCCGATGCGCTGCCCGAAGGCCAGTCGGTGACCATGCCACAGCTTGGCATGGCGCAGGATACCGGACTGCTGGTCAGTTGGCGCAAGGATCTGGGCGATGCGGTCGCCACCGGCGACGTGCTGTTCGAAGTGGAAACCGACAAAAGCACGATGGAGGTTGAAGCGGCCCAA
>CAZIKH010000306.1:0-2607 GCA_964539755.1 uncultured Dinoroseobacter sp.
CGAACACATCCAGACCCGCGCCGCCGATTTCGCCCGCGCGCAGCATCCGCGTCAGGGCGTTCTCGTCGATCACCTCGCCCCGGCTGGTGTTCACGATCACCGCGCTGGGTTTCATCAGCTTCAGCCGCCGCGCGTTCATCAAATGGAAGGTCGAGGGCGTGTGCGGGCAATTGATCGACAAGACATCGACCCGGCTGACCATTTGATCGAGGCTTTCCCAATAGGTCGCTTCCAGATCCTGTTCGATCTGGCGATGCAGACGGCGGCGGTTGTGGTAATGCACCTGCATCCCAAAGGCATGGGCCCGGCGCGCCACGGCTTGCCCGATCTGCCCCATCCCCAGAATGCCCAACCGTTTCCCGCCGATGCGGTGGCCCAGAAACGCCGTTGGCGACCAGCCGTCCCATTCGCCCGCCTGCATCGTGTGCAGGCCTTCGGGAATCCGCCGCGTCACGGCCAGCATCAAGGCGATGGTCATGTCGGCGGTGTCATCGGTCAACACACCCGGCGTGTTCGACACATGGATGCCCCGCTGGCGCGCGGTGGCCACGTCGATATGATCGACCCCTGCGCCGTAATTCGCGATCAGTTTCAGCTTGTCGCCCGCTTGCGCCAGCATCGCACTGTCGATGTGGTCGGTCACGCAGGGCACCAGCACATCTGCCCGCCGCATCGCGGCGGCGATCTCGTCCCGGCTCAGCTTGCGATCCTCGGCGTTCAACTCGACGTCGAACAGTTCCTTCATCCGGGTTTCCACCGGTTCCGGCAACCGTCGCGTGACAACAACACTCAATCGCTGCGATGACATTCCGTCCCTCCCGGCACTTTCCAAGTCCGGCGCATACTGGCAACATATGCGCGACGGGGGCAAGCAAAGACCCTCGCAAAAAACCACGCAAAACGCGTCGAGCAGCAAGAATGACAGTCAAGACCCGGATCGCGGCGCCCTATCTGCGCCATTGGGTATGCGTCGTGTCGCTGACCTTGGGTCTGGCGACGGTCTTGGCGTCCGCGGCCTGGGCCGAACAGCGTCTGGGTCCGGTCACCAACCAACCCCTGCCCCGCTTCGTTTCGCTGAAGGGCGAAGAGGGCAACGCCCGGCGCGGCCCGTCCCTGACCCATCGCATCGACTGGGTCTTCACCCGGCGCGGCATGCCCCTGCAAGTGGTCAGCGAATTCGGGAATTGGCGACAGGTGCGCGACCGCGACGGGGCGGGCGGCTGGATGCACCACATCCTTCTCAGCCGCGCCCGCACGGTGATCGTGCAGGAAGACCTTGCCGCGCTGCACAGCGCGCCCGACGCCAATTCCCCGGTCCGTGCCCGCGCCGAAGCCGGCGTGATCGCACGGCTTGGCACCTGCCGCGACGGGTTTTGCCGCATCACCATCGGGCGCACACGGGGCTGGACCCCGGCGACCGCGCTGTGGGGTGTCGACAGCAGCGATCTGGGGCAATAGCCCGCGATGCCGATCCCGGTCGCCTCGGCGCTGCGGGCCTTGGTCCTTCGGCGGGACCCGGACGCGGTCATCATCCATGCCGAACAAAGCTGGTATGACACGATCCTGTCCGGCAAGTTCGACTTTTATCAAAAGCTGGAACGCCGCCTGCATCGCGAAGGCCATCCGCTTTATATCGCCCGCATGGCCAGTCGGGCGTCGCGCTATTTGCGCCACGGGCGCGGCGTGCAGATCATGGTCAGCGACCGTCCCAAGCCGGGCCCCCGCCGCCTGCACGCCATGCCGACCCATATCTGGGGCTTTTGGCATTTCGACCCCAAGGGCATCCTGCAATTCAGCACCATCCCCGACAAGACCTTCGACCCCGACACGGTCGATGCGGATATGGCGCGCTATTTCTTCGACGGGGTCACCGGGTATATGCTGGGCGAAGGCGTGACGCGCCACAACCACACGCCGCGCAGCGCCACGCCCCTTGCCCCCGCCCGGGCCGCCGTTTTCGTCCAGCACATTGACTTGTTCAAGCGCCACCCCGCCTATGTCGAAACGCTGCCGATGCTGCGCGAAACGCTGGCCGCCTGTGCGCCGGACCCGGTCTATGTGAAACTGCATCCGCAACAACGCGCGCAGACCATCGCCGATATCCGCGCGGTGCTGGCCCAGCATCCCAATGCGCGCGAAACCGACGCCCATGTGCATGACGTGATCGCGGCGGCTCAGGTCGTGGTCACGCAAAACTCGACCGCCGGGTTCGAAGCCTTGATGCAGCGCAAGCCTGTCGTCACCTGTGCGCCTTGCGCCTTTCATCATGCCACGCTGGTTGCGCGCAGCGCCGATCAGGTCGCCCCCGCCGTGCGCGCCGCCCCCGATCACATGGCGGGCTTCCCGTTTGACAAGTATTTCTACTGGTTTCTGGGGGAAAACTGTCTGGAACCGGCCAAGCCCAATTTCGAAGACCGGGCTTGGCACATCCTGCAAACCGAATGCGGGCTGTGACCGTCAGGCCGCGTCCAGCAACCCACGCCCCTTCAGCAAGGCCTCGACCCCCGGCATCCGGCCCCGGAACGCGGTGTAAAGCACATCCGCTTCCTGACTGCCGCCCGCCGACAGGATGAAGCGTTCCAGCTTCTGCGCGGTCTCCGCGTCGAA
>CAZIKH010000307.1:0-2578 GCA_964539755.1 uncultured Dinoroseobacter sp.
GCGAGGTGGACACGATCTTGCCCGGATGCACGTTCTTCTTGGTCCACGACATTTCGGAAACGTGAACCAGACCTTCGACACCGGCTTCCAGTTCCACGAAGGCCCCGTAATCGGTGATGTTGGTCACGCGACCGGTATGCACGGATTCCAGCGGATACTTGGCTTCGACCAGGCTCCAGGGGTCTTCCTGCAGCTGCTTCATGCCAAGGCTGATGCGGTGGGTGTCCTTGTTGACCTTGATCACCTGCACCTTGACGGTCTCGCCAATGGTCAGGATTTCCGACGGGTGGTTGACGCGGCGCCATGCCATGTCGGTGACGTGCAACAGGCCGTCCACACCGCCCAGATCCACGAAGGCCCCGTATTCGGTGATGTTCTTGACGACACCATCGACGGTCTGGCCTTCGGTCAGCTTGCCGATCACCTCGGCGCGCTGTTCGGCGCGGCTTTCTTCCAGGATCGCGCGACGCGACACCACGATGTTGCCGCGACGGCGGTCCATCTTCAGGATCTGGAACGGCTGCTTCAGACCCATCAGCGGGCCCGCATCGCGCACGGGGCGCACATCAACCTGGGACCCGGGCAAGAACGCCACGGCCCCGCCCAGATCGACGGTGAAGCCGCCCTTGACCCGACCAAAGATCGCGCCTTCGACACGCTCTTCGTCGCCATAGGCTTTTTCCAGACGATCCCACGCGGCTTCGCGGCGGGCCTTGTCACGGCTGATCGAAGCTTCGCCGCGCGCGTTCTCGACGCGGTCCAGAAACACTTCGACCTCGTCGCCGACAGCGATGTCGGGCGCTTCGCCGGGATTTGCGAATTCTTTCAGATCAACGCGGCCTTCCATCTTGTAGCCGACGTCGATGATGGCTTGGCCCGCTTCGATCGCGATGACCTTGCCTTTGACAACAGAGCCCTCGTCGGGCGTGTCGATTTCGAAGCTTTCTGCAAGGAGGGCTTCGAATTCCTCCATGGTTGCTTTAGCGCACATACGTCTAACGTTTCCTATTCATGTTTGCTATTCGGGCCATGCGGTTGTGTCCGCCGGTCTTTGGGTTGGTGTCGGGCGACGTGCCGTCCGCATACGCAAAAAGGGCCGGTGTTTGTCCGACCCCCTTCTTGATATGGGTTCTTGACGCCGCATCTGCTCGACGGGGCCGCTATAGAGGGGATGCCCCCGTCGCGCAAGCCCCGCGCCCCGACCGTTGCAATCGCGTATTTTTGCCTAGAAGAAGACAGCAGCCCGCGCCCTTCTTCTAGGCGCAAATACTCAAACCCCTGTTTGGAGCCCCATGCCCGACCGTTCCCGCCCTTCGATCGAAGTCCGCACCGCCAAGACCGCCGACATCCCCGGCATCATCGCCCTGTCGCGCAAGGTCTATACCGAAGTGCCCCCCTACACGCGCGGTCAGATCAACGGGCAGATCACCGCCTTTCCCGACGGGGCGTTCGTCGTGCTTTATGAAGGCGCGGTCGTGGGCTATGCCGCCTCGACCCTGTTGCGCGAAGACCGGATCATGCGCCCGCATCGCTGGGCCGAACTGACCGGGGGCGGCTATGCCAGCCAGCACAATGCCAAGGGCGATTGGCTTTACGGGATGGAGGTCATGGTCGACCCCGCCCGCCGCCGCCTGCGCATCGGACAGCGCCTCTATCAGGCGCGCGAACGGTTGTGCATCGATCTGGACCTGAAAGGCATCGCCTTTGGCGGGCGCATGCCCGGCTATCGCCGCCTCAAGGCCAAGTACCCTGATCCCGACGCCTATCTGCAAGCGGTCCGCGATGGGGACCAGAAAGACACCGTGATGGCCTTCCAGATGCGTCAGGGATTCGAGCCGCTGATGGTGCTGAAAGGCTATGACCCCGAAGACCGCGAATCCGGGGGCAATGCGGTTCTGATGGTCTGGCGCAATCCCTATCACGACGACCATTACGATGCGCAGCCCGTCACCCGGCAAGACCCCGAGGTGGTGCGCGTCGCCAGCGTCCAGATGAAGGCCCGCAAACTGGACAACCCCGAAGCCTTCTACAAATCGGTCGATTACTTCGTGAATATCGCCAGCGAATATGGCGCCGATTTTGTCGTTTTCCCGGAATACTTTACGCTGCAATTGCTGTCGATCGAAGAACGCGAACTGCCCCCGGACGAGGCCATCACCCGCGCGACCGAACATACCGCAACCTTCACCGAGCGGCTGCGCGAAATGGCGATTGCGCGCAACATCAACATCATCGGCGGGTCGCATGCGACCGTGGTCGAAGATGGCGACATCCACAATGTCAGCTACATCTTCCTGCGCGATGGCTCCGTCCACACCCAAGAAAAGCTGCACCCGACCCCGGATGAGCGCAATTCCTGGGGCATCACGGGGGGCGATGAAATCAAGGCGATCAACACCGATTGCGGGCCCATCGGCGTGCTGATCTGCTATGACGCCGAATTCCCCGAAACCGCGCGCCGTTTGGCGGATGAAGGCGCGCGTATCCTGTTTGTGCCCTACAACACCGACACGCGCGCGGGGCATCTGCGGGTCCGCTACTGCGCGCAGGCCCGCACGATCGAGAACCAGATTTACGT
>CAZIKH010000308.1:0-2575 GCA_964539755.1 uncultured Dinoroseobacter sp.
GGGCCGGGCACGGCGCGGCCTGTGGCATAGTGCTGGTGGCGGGCTTCGGGGACGTAATCGGTGCTTTCGGTCGTCAGGATGCCCGGGGCGATGGCGGTTATCCCGATGCCATCCGGGCCAAGCTCGCGCGCCAGCGACCGCGTCATCGAGATCACCGCCCCTTTCGACGCGGTGTAGCTGATCAGGTTCGGCGCGCCCCACAGGGCCGTATCCGAGGCGACATTGACGATCCGCCCGCTGCCGCTGGCCCGCAGCGCAGGGGTCAGCGCCCGGATCGCCAGCCAGGTTCCGCGCACATTCACGCGCATCACCCGGTCCCAGGTTTCCAAGGCAACGTCCTCGAACCCGATCCCGCCAATGCCGGTGGCGATCGCGCCGTTGTTGACCAGCCCGTGCAAAGGCGCGGACACCGCCTGTCCCAGCGCCGCAATGCTGTCGGGATCGCCCAGATCGACGGGGTGGAAGGCGGCGCCGAGGTCCTTGGCCACGGCGCGGCCTTCCTCTTCGGCGATGTCGGCCAAGGTCAGGCTGGCCCCGGCTTCGGCGGCCGCGCGGGCCAGAACCGCGCCCAATCCGCGCGCGGCCCCGGTGATCAGGATGTGACGTCCGGCAAGGGTCATTCGGCGGCCACGCCTTCCCCGGCGGCGGCGGCATCCTCGGCGGCCAATTGGTCCTTTGCGGCCCGGTTCAGCGCGCGGCGCAGATGGGCCACGCCGATATCGTGCTGATAGAGCATCTCGCGCGTGCGGGCGTCATCGGGCATCCCTTCCAGCATGACCCGGTCCTGTTCCAGCACGTTCCAGTGCCGTTCTTCCAGCAGCGCGCGATACAGGAACCGCCAGCTTTCGCGGGCTGCGCCTTCGACCTGCCGCATCCGCCAGAAGAAGACCTTGCATTTGCGCGGTCCCATCGGGCTGACGAAGCCCAAGATGCGCATATTGCCGCCCGGTCCCGCCGCGGGCGGGTAGGGGATGTCGAGGAAGCAGAACATGCTGGCCTCGGACACGACGAATTCGGTCCAGTCGAAATTGGCCCCGACCTGGCCCACGCGGGTGACGTGGAAGCCTTCGTCCTTTTGCTGCAATTCCAGAAGGTCCTGTTTCGACCCGAAGGCCAGCGTGAAGCTTTCGGAATGCAGGTAACAGCCGTGCATCGGGTCCGCGAGGTTGTCGAGCGCGTAGCGGTAGTTCACCTCCCAGATCGCGGTGCACAGAAACCCGGTCCAGCTGGGATCGTTCAATTCGTCGGGCACGCGCAAGGCGGGCGGCTCGGGCCGCTCCACCGAAGGCACATAGACAAAGACCGCGTCCGAGTGTTCGGCCACATGGAAGTCTTTCAGCGCCTTGCGGCCTTCCATGGCGCAATCGGGCATGGCGGGCACGCGCTGCACGGTGCCGGTGCCATCGACGATCACCCCATGATAGCGGCAGCCGATATTGCCTTCGTGAATCTCGCCATAGCTGAGCGGCGCGCCGCGATGCGGGCAGTAATCCTCGATACATTTGATCTGGCCGCTGCCATCGCGCCACAGCACGATCTTTTCGCCCAGCAGGGTCGTGCCATAGGGCCGTGTGTCCCTGATTTCGACGGATTTCGCCACGGGGTACCATTGCCCCTTGAGGCCATTGTTGATCCGCTCTTCCACGCGGGCGCGCAACGCTGCCTTGTCGGTGGCCATGTCGGTGTCTCCCTTCGCTTGTCTGTTACGCGCCGTAGCCATGGGCGGCATAGGCCGCATCGAGGCTGGCATTGGCCGCGCGCAGTTCCGCTTCCAGTTTGGCGGCATCCCATGTGGTGGACCCGTCGCTGGGGGCGGGCAGGGCGCGGGCGGTCAGTTCCTGCGCCACCGCCGCAAGGTCGCTGGCCCCGGCCCCATAGATGTCCATCATCGCGGCCGCCAGATCGCGTTCGGCCTCCGTCAGCGGGCGGCCAAGGCTTTGATGGGCCAGTTCGGGCCGCCCGGTCGCGGCTTGCGCCTCGGCCAGACGGTCCTTGAAGGCATCGGTTCCTGCGCCCGCCATCACGCGGCCTCGAAGGTGATGCCGTCGGGCTGGGCGCTGCCGATCACGGTCCAAAGCGTCGCTGCCCCGGCCCCGGTGTTGCGGATGTAATGCGCTTGGCCCGCAGGCGTGCGCACCAGATCGCGCGGACCCAGTTCCACCGATGCCTCGCTGCCATCTTCGGCGACCCAGACGACCTCGATCGCGCCTTCCAGACACAGGATCGCGTCTTCGACATCGCGGGTGAAGGGCTTCAGCGCCACGCGGGACGGCACGCCCCACATTTCCTTGCGGCAGGTGTCGTGGTTGATCGCACCGGGCGCGTCCCCGACATAGACTTTCCGCGTGAACCCGGCGTCTTCCCAGATCGTCGGCAACTGGCTGTGGCGCACAACGTATTGGGCCATCAATTGCTGGATCGGGTGATCGCCTGCGGGATCGAATTTCAGCGTCTTGCCGGGGGCTGCGCCAAACGAGCGGGCCAGTTCCGGCGGATGCTCCTTCGGGTGGTAGTGATAGACCGGGGGCAGCGGTTTGCCGACATCGACGCTGATCGACATCATCACCGGTTCGAC
>CAZIKH010000309.1:0-2573 GCA_964539755.1 uncultured Dinoroseobacter sp.
GCCAGCCCCGCGACCGCCCCCAGCATCCGGCCCGGCTGGCGCGTCAGGCGGCGCAGCACCATGCGGCTGGGTTGGTCCAG
This sequence comes from uncultured Dinoroseobacter sp., assembly GCA_964539755.1. Lineage (GTDB taxonomy): Bacteria > Pseudomonadota > Alphaproteobacteria > Rhodobacterales > Rhodobacteraceae > Dinoroseobacter. Next base: position 81 of record CAZIKH010000309.1, read on the forward strand.
AAAGCGGTTCAGCGCCGCCCCGATGCGGCCCGTGCGGCTGTAATCGGCGGGCGCAGGCGGGCGCATGGCGGCAGCGGGCGTCAGCGCAAAGACCTGCCGCAGAACCAGCGCGCCCCCGCCCGAGGCCGCCGCCACGCTGACGGCAAAGCCGATGACAAAGGATTGCGGGTCCAGCGTGAAGACGAGGAAGGGAAACTTGAAATAGATCAGATAGACCCCGATCAGGGCCCGTCCCGCCGCGATCCCGAACAGGCTGCCCGCGATGGCCCCGCCCACCGCGATGACCAGCACCAGTTTCAGATAATGCGCGCCGACCTCCAGATCGGTATAGCCGAAGGCCTTCATCAGGCCGATTTCTTCGCGTTCGGACTGCACCATCCGGCCAATCACGATATACAGAAGGAAGGCCGCAACCGCCAGAAACAGGGGCGGCACGCTGGTGGCCGCCGCGCGCAAGCCCGCGATTTCCTGACTGACGAACTGGTCCGACAGCAGATCGTCCAACCCATAGGCCCCCAAGCCGCCATAGGGGTCCAGCACCCGGTCGATCCCGGCGCGCACCGCGTCTTCGGACGCGCCGCGTTCCAGCCCGACCAAGGCCTCGGTAAAGGCCCCGGCCATGCCATAGGCGGCAGACAGGGCGCTGCGGCTCATCCAGATGACGCCGAACCGCGCATCGTCGGGCACCAGCTCGCCGGGGGCGGTCACGTAAAGGAATTCGGGCGATTGCGCCAAGCCGACGATGTCGAAGCTGCGCCGCGCGCCATTCATCGTGGCCGCGATCCGGTCGCCGGGTTCCAGCCCATGCGCCTTGGCAAAGCTTTCCAGCAGCAAGACCTCGTCCGGGCGGTCCCGGTCCAGGGGGCGGCCATCGGTCAGGTAAAGCGCGTTCAGCGCGGGCGCGCCCCGGTCGGGCAGGGACAGGCTGCGCGCCTGGATCGGGACCTCCAGCCCCGGAAGGTCGATCAACGCGGTGCCCGTGACGCGCGGTTCGACCGCCGCGACGCCCGGGATCGCGGCCAGATCGCCCAGCAAACGGTCCGGCGCGCGCACCACGGGCGCATAGACCTGCGCCAGACGGTAGCGTTCGTAATAGGCGCGCTTGGTCTCGGACAGGGAATTCACCAGCCCCGACATCATCACCAGCATCATCACGCCCATCGCGATGACCAGACCGATGGCGATGGCTTGGCCCTTCATCGCCCACAGGTCGCGGCCCAGTTTCGCGGTCAGGGGGCTCACCAGTGGATCTCCTCGGGCGGGGTCTTGGTGGGGTTCCGGGTGATCTGCCGGATCGCGCCATCGGCGAAATGGATCACGCGGTCGGCCATTTGCGCGGTCGCGGCCGCGTGCGTGACCATCAGCACCGTGGTGCCAAGTTTGGCGTTCACATCCGCCAGCACCCGCAGCACCGCCTTGCCCGTCGCGCTGTCCAACGCGCCCGTGGGTTCGTCGCAGAACAGGACCTCGGGCTGTTTGGCGACCGCGCGGGCAATCGCCACGCGCTGTTGTTCGCCGCCCGACAATTGCGCGGGAAAGTGGTCGACCCGGTCGGTCAGGCCGACAAGGGCAAGGGCGTCATCGGGGTCCATCGGGTCGCGCGCGATTTCGGTGACCAGTTCGACATTTTCGCGCGCGGTCAGCGACGGCATCAGGTTGTAGAACTGGAAGACAAAGCCGATATGGTCGCGCCGATAGCGCGTCAGGTCGGCATCGCCCAGATCGTGCAAGGGTGTGTCGCGGAACCATGCTTCGCCCGCGCTGCCCCGATCCAGCCCGCCGATGATGTTCAAAAGCGTGGATTTGCCCGACCCGGACGGCCCCAGCAGCACCACGACCTCGCCGCCGGGAATCTCCAGATCGACCCCGCGCAAGGCATGCACGGCGCTGTGCCCGCTGCCATAGACCTTGGTCAATCCGCGTGTGCGAAAGGCAGGCAGGGCGTCTGCGGCGGTGTCGGTCAAGCTTGGGCCTCCTGTCCCCTGATCCCAGAGAAAGGCCTTCCCGTCCCGCAAGTCAAGGTTGTGCGCGCGTCTTACTGACCCGGCGGTCAGTCGCGCGGCCTGCTTCCGTTTCCAAATATCCCCGCCGGAGGCGGCGCTACCCCCGCAACCGGGTGCCGTCCGCGTCAAAGGGCGGTTCGGCCAGAATATGCGCCCGGTGCGGTCGGCCCAGAATGGCGATGTCCAGCGCGGTGCCCGGTGTCTCGAACCCCGTTTTCACGTATCCCAGCGCAAGGCTTTTGCCGACATGATACCCATAGGCCCCGCTGCTGACTTGGCCCACGGGCGTGCCATCGGGCAGGAAGATCGGCTCGCCGCCGCTGGCATCGGCGATGGTCGCGTCGACTTCCATCAGCACGAGGTGTTCGCGCGGGGCGCGGTCCGCCACCGCCGCATAGGCGGGTTTGTTCAGGAAATCCTTGTCCATCTTCACCAGCCGCGCCAGCCCGGATTCCTGCGGCCAGTATTCGGGGCTGTATTCGCGCCCCCA
>CAZIKH010000310.1:0-2537 GCA_964539755.1 uncultured Dinoroseobacter sp.
TCATGCTCCTCGGCCTTGGCCGACGCCCCGAAGATCGGCGTCTCGCGCCCCTCCAGCCGCAGGGTGCCTTCGGCGTCCAGCAGACCCAGCCGCACCACATCGGGCGACAGCCCGTCCATGGCCCGCTCCAGCCACGGGGTCAGGTCCGCCCCGACCCAAACCACCAGATCGGCATTGGCAAGCGCGCGCGCCTCGGACGGTCGCATCGCATAGCCATGCGGCGAGGCCCCCGGCGGCAGGATCAGATCGGGCGTGCCCAGATCGCCCATCACCTGCGCAACAAGGCTGTGAATCGGGGCAATATCGGTCGCCACGCGCGGCACATCCGCCAGCGCGGCAGCAGGCATCAGGACAGAGGCAGCAAGGACAGCTTTCAAACGCATCTTAGGCTCCGGTTGGATTCGGGTTTCGGGATGTGATAGTATAACATTACGCCCTTGCTCAAGCCCCGATTTTCTGGGAAAGCTGCCCCTGCCACCGCCCCGCGTCGGAGACCCCGGTCATGGATTTACAAGGATTTGCGCGCCACGATCACGCCGCTTGCCGCCGGTCCGGCCTCGAGGCCGCCGAAAGCTATTGCGCGGCCAACGGGCTGCGCCTGACCCCGCCGCGCCGCCGCGTGCTGGAAATCCTGCTGGAATCGCACCGCGCGCTGGGGGCCTATGACCTGCTCGACCGCTTGCGCGAAGACGGGCTGGGCAGCCAACCCCCCGTGGTTTACCGCGCCCTCGACTTCCTGACGCGGCATGGCTTTGCGCACCGTCTTGAACGGCTGAACGCCTTTATCGCCTGCGCCCATCCCGAAGGCGACAGCCACCGCCCCGCCTTCCTGATCTGCCGCGCCTGCAAGACCGTGGCCGAGGCCGCCACCCCCCGCCATGCCGGGCTGACCGCGCTGGCCGACGCCACGGGCTTTGCCATCGAACGCGTGGTGGTCGAGGCCGAAGGCCTGTGCCCCGCCTGCCAAGGCCACCCCGCATGAGCCTGATGTCCGCCACCGGGCTTGATGTGGTGCTGGACGGGCAAACCGTGTTGCAGAACGTCGATTTCGCGCTGCACCCAAAGGAAATCGTCACCATCGTCGGGCCGAACGGGTCGGGCAAGACGACGCTCTTGCGCAGCTTGATCGGCGCGCTGCCCCCCGCGCGGGGCCGGGTCGATCACGCCAAGGGCCTGCGACTGGGCTATGTGCCCCAAAAGCTGGCCATCGACAGCACCTTGCCCCTGACCGTCGCGCGGTTTCTGAACCTGCCGCGCCGCCGCCCCAAAGCCGCGCTGGCCGAGGCGCTGCAGGCCGTCGGCGTGCCGGGGCTGGAAGGGCGGCAATTGGCCGACCTGTCGGGCGGGCAATTCCAGCGCGTGCTTCTGGCGCGCGCGGTGCTGGAAGACCCCCATGTGCTGGTCTTGGACGAACCCACCCAAGGGCTGGACCAAGTGGGGGCGGCGTCCTTTTACCAACAGATCGAAGGGCTGCGCGACCGTCTGGGCTGCGCGATCCTGATGGTCAGCCACGACCTGCATGTCGTCATGAGCGCGTCGGACCGCGTTATCTGCCTGAACGGGCATGTCTGCTGCGAAGGGGCCCCCGCCGTGGTGGCCAGCGCCCCGGAATACCGCGCGCTGTTCGGGACCGGGACCAAGGGCGCGCTGGCGCTCTATCGCCACGAACACGACCACAGCCATGACCATGGGCACGACCACGGCCACCACCATGGCCACAGCCCCGCACAGGCCCCGACCGATGCTTGACCCGTTCCTGATCCGCGCCGGTCTGGCGGGCATTGGCGTGGCGCTGGCCGCGGCCCCCTTGGGCTGTTTCGTGGTCTGGCGGCGCATGGCCTATTTCGGCGATGCCACCGCCCATGCCGCCGTTCTGGGCGTGGCGCTGTCGCTGGCCCTGTCCCTGCCGGTGTTTCTGGGCGCGCTGATCATCGCGTTGCTCATGGCGATCACCGTCAGCAATCTGGCCGGGCGCGGCCATGCGATGGACACGCTTCTGGGGGTCATGGCCCATTCCGCGCTGGCCATCGGGCTTGTGGCGGTGTCCTTCCTGCAAGGCGTGCGCATCGACCTGATGGCCTATCTCTTTGGCGACATCCTCGCCGTGACATGGACCGATCTGGCGGTGATCTGGGGCGGGGCGGCGCTGGTTCTGGGGCTGGTCGCGTGGCGCTGGTCGGCCCTGCTGACCGCGACGCTGAACCCCGATCTGGCGCAGGCCAGCGGCATCGACCCGCAGCGCGAACAATTGGGCCTGACGCTGGCCTTGGCCGTGACCGTGGCCGTGGCGATCAAGGTGGTGGGGGTTCTGCTGATCGTGGCGATGCTGATCATCCCGGCCGCCGCCGCGCGCAATCTGGCCCGCACGCCCGAGGCGATGGCGATCTGGGGCGTCGCCATCGGCATCGCCGCCGCGCTTGGCGGCCTTGGCCTGTCTTTCGCCTATGACACGCCCACCGGGCCGACCATCGTCGCCAGCGCCGCCGCCGCCTTTGTGCTGTCGGGGCTTCTGCGCGCGCGTGTGGCGACGTGACGCG
>CAZIKH010000311.1:0-2526 GCA_964539755.1 uncultured Dinoroseobacter sp.
GCCAGATCGGTGCCGCGGGCCAATTGTGCCAAGGTCAGACGCGCAAGGCCGGGCTGGTTGATCGGGTTGACGATGCGTCCGGCGGCCAGAGCGGGCGACAGGGGCGGCCAGACCGGGGCCAGCGGCAGAAAGGGCGACAAGGCGCGGCTGTCATTGACGCAGGCATTGTCCCAGATCGTGGGCGCGCGGCCCAGCACCGTGGCGACCTCGCGCAAATGGGCGTCGGGATAGGCGTCCGACACCACCTTGGGACCGGTCCAGAAGATCCCCACCTGCGGCGGCAGACCCGCGCCAAGCTGCGCCAGATAGTCGGGCGGGCGCGGGCCGAACACCTGATCGAGGATCGGGTCGTCGCTGTAATAGGCCGGACACAGGATCATGCGCGGGGCGATGGCGGCGTCGGTGACTTGGGCGGCGATGTCCAGATGCCGTTGCGCCAGATCCGGCCCCTGCCCCGGCGTGTCATCGAAAAGCAGGTATAGAAGATCGAGATCAAGCGCGGCCAGTTGCGCCAGCTTTTCGTGCAGCGCGGCGCGGTCCTGTGCGGCAGGGCTGGGATCAAACCCATAGGGCGTCAGGCCGATCCCGAAGGCCACCCCATGGGCGGCGGCCTCGGCCCGCAGGTCGTGCAGCGCGGCCATGGTTTCCGGCCCAAGGGGCGCGCGCCAGTCCTGCCGCAAGCGGCGCTGGGATTTCGGGGCATAGACATAGCTGGCGATGCCTTCGGCGGCGAAGAAGGGCATGAGATCGCGGCGCGCCTGCCACCCCCAATCGCGCCCGAAGAAGCCTTCGATCACGCCCAGCGGCGGGGATATCGGGGCTGATCGCATCCGGGCCTTTCCCCTGCCTGAACCAGCGGCTAGCCTGCCGATCAAGGCAGGGCCGCGCGCGCATGAAAGCACGGATCGCCAGCGGGAAAAAGGGAGGGGTGCCATGCGTTTGGGCGTGATTGCCGATGATTTCACCGGGGCCACGGATATCGCGGGGCTGCTGGCGCGGGGGGGTGCCGCGGTGCGGCTGCACACGGGCCTGCCCGACGCGCCCGGCGATGGCGCGCCCGAGGCCGAGGTGATCGCGCTGAAAATCCGCACGGTGGACCGGGAGGAGGCCGTGGCGCAGGCGCTGAAGGCGCTGGACTGGCTGCGCGCGAACGGGGCGCAGCGCCTTTTCTGGAAGTATTGTTCGACCTTCGACAGCACCGCGCGGGGCAATATCGGGCCGGTGGCCGAGGCGTTGATGCAGGCGCTGGACACCGCGCAGACGGTCTATGCCCCCGCCTTCCCGGAAAATGGCCGCACGGTCTATCGCGGCAATCTGTTCGTGCTGGGCGTGCCCTTGGCGGAAAGCCCGATGAAGGACCATCCCTTGACCCCGATGCGCGACAGCGATCTTTGCCGGGTGCTGGCCCCGCAGGTGACGGGGTCGGTCGGGCTGGTCGATTGGCATGCCGTGCAGGGCGGCGCGCCGGCGATGCAGGCGGCGGCGGGCGCGACGGCGCATCTGATCGTCGATGCCTTGACGGCGGGCGATTTGGCGGCGGCGGCGCGGGCGTTTGACCATCTGCCGCTGACCACGGGCGGCAGCGCCTTTGGCGCGGCGGTCTTCGGGGCCGAAGCGCCGCGCGCGACCGACCGCCCCCCCGCCCCGGATGGCCCGTCGGTGATCCTGTCGGGCAGTTGTTCGGCCATGACCCAAGCGCAGGTCGCGGCGTTCCGGGCCACGGGCGCGCCGGTCTTTGACCTTGATCCGCTGGTGCTGGCGACCGACCGTCAGGCGCCGTTCGACTGGCTGGCGGCGCATCTGGGAACGGCCCCGATCCTGATCAGTTCGACCGCAGCCCCCGAGGCGTTGCGCGCCGCGCAGGACGCGCTGGGAACGCAAGCCGCCAGCGCGCTGGTCGAAGGCGTGACCGCCGATCTGGCGCGGGCGGCGCGGGACGCGGGGGCGGCGCGGTTCGTGGTGGCGGGGGGCGAGACATCGGGGGCGGTGACGCAGGCCTTGGGCGTGCGGACCCTCGATATCGGTCCCGAGATCGCGCCGGGCGTGCCGTGGTGTTTCGGGACCGACGCGGGCGGGCGCTTTGCCTTGGCGCTGAAATCGGGCAATTTCGGCGGGCCGGGGTTCTTTGCCGAGGCGCTGGCGCGGTTGGAGGCGCTGTGAGCATGTATGTTGTGCTGGTCACATTCGACGTGAAACCCGAGGCTTGGGAGGCGTTCTTGCCCTTGATGGCGGAAAACGCGCGCGCGTCCCTGCACGCGGAACCGGGCTGTCTGCAATTCGATGTCTGCCGCGATCCCGACGCCCCGCGCGTGGTGCTGTACGAGGTTTATACCGACCGCGCGGCCTTTGACGCGCATCTGGCGACGGCGCATTTCAAGGCCTTCGATGCCGCCGTGGCCCCCATGATCGCGGCCAAGCAGGTCGCCTTGCTGACGCGGCTGGTGCCATGAGGCCGATCACCGAAGAAAGCCGCGCGCGCGAACGGATCTGCCTGCTGGCCAAGTCGCTGTATGACCGGGGGCTGAC
>CAZIKH010000312.1:0-2522 GCA_964539755.1 uncultured Dinoroseobacter sp.
AAGCCCGGCTTTGCCTATGGCGGGTCCTGCCTGCCCAAGGAAGTGCGCGCGGTGGATCACATCGCCAAGGGCTTGGGGGTGGACCTGCCGCTGATCTCGAACCTTGGCCGCTCGAACCGCGCCCAGATCGACGAGGCCACGCGCATGGTCAAGGCCACCGGTGCGCGCCGCGTCGCGGTGCTGGGTCTGGCCTTCAAACAGGGCACCGACGATCTGCGCGAAAGCCCGATCCTCGAGGTCATCGCCGACCTGATGGACGCCGGGATCGAGGTCATCGCCCATGACACCGCCATCACGCGGGACACCAACATCGCGGGCCAACTGGCCTATGTGGCCCATGCCGCGCCGGGGCTGGCGAAGGTGGCCGCGCATCTGGGCGACATGCTGGTCGAAGACCCTTCGCAGGCCGCCGCCCATGCGGACGCGATCATCGTGACCCACGCCAACGACACCTACCGCGCCGTGGTCGCCCAGGCCGCCAAACCCACCGTGGACGTGGTGCGGCTGTTCAAGACCGACCCGCCGCCCACGCAGGTGGCCGGGATCGGCTGGTAAGACCCACAACAAGAAACCCGAGGACCGAGCATGTATCACCAATCCCAGTTCCAACCCGCCGCCGTTTCGGCGGTGCCGGACAACCAGCCCAAGCACGAAGACCGTCCTTGGGGGGCCTTCAGCCAGTTGCATGCGGGCGAAATGCATCAGGTCAAACACATCACCGTCGCGCCCGGCAAGCGCCTGTCGCTGCAATACCACCATCACCGGGCCGAACACTGGATCGTGGTGGCGGGCACCGCGACCGTGACCGTGGACGACGAAACCCTGCTGATCGGCCCCAAGGGCCATGTCTTCATCCCGCAAGGCGCGCTGCACCGCGTCGCCAATGACGGGAAAATCGCCCTGCACCTGATCGAGGTGCAGTACGGCGGATACCTGGGCGATGACGACATCGTCCGCGTCGAGGACGATTTCGACCGTCCCGAAACCTACACGCTGCCGACCCCGGCTGCGTAACCCTTTGTAGCTGCCAGTAACGAGGAACGCGTACCAATGGCTCAGACTTTGAAAACCACGCTCGGCACGTCTTTGGGGGAAGACTTGCGCGGCGACAGCCAAGACGAAAAGATGTTCGGCCATGGGGGCGCCGACAAGATGGATGGCCGGAACGGCAACGACCAATTGGTCGGCGGCGACGGCAATGACGATCTGAAAGGCGGCAGCGGCGATGACCTGCTGATCGGCGGTCTGACCGTCGACACGGACGGCGAGGCCCGCAAAAGCTTCTATGATGCCGATGGCAACCTGTTGAACGCTTTCGGGGAAATCATCTTCGAAAACGACGTTCTGCGCGGGGGCCGGGGCAATGATCAGGTCCACGGCGGGGCGGGCCATGACGCGCTTTATGGCGATCAGGGCAATGACACGCTCTATGGCGGGTCGGGCCATGACAAGATGTTCGGCGGCAGCGGCCATGACCGCCTGTTCGGCGGCGACGGCAACGACACGCTGAACGGCGATGGCGGCAACGATCATCTGGAAGGTGGCGCGGGCAACGACACGCTGAATGGCGGGTCGGGCAAGGACACGCTGGATGGCGGGTCGGGCAATGACACGCTGAACGGTGGCAAGGGCAATGATGCGCTGGAGGGCGGGTCGGGCGACGACGTGCTGAACGGCGATCAGGGCAACGACAAGCTGTCCGGCGGATCGGGCGATGACACGCTGAACGGCGGGTCGGGCAAGGACACGCTGGACGGTGGGTCGGGCGACGACACGCTGATGGGCGGCGATCACAACGACACCCTGAACGGGGGGTCGGGCAACGATACCCTCGATGGCGGGCGCCACAACGACACGCTGAATGGCGGGTCGGGGGACGACACGATGTCGGGCGGCCATGGCAACGACAAGATGTCGGGCGGCACCGGCGCGGACGTGATGTCCGGGGGCGATGGCCGCGACACGCTGTCGGGCGGGTCGGGCGATGACCGCCTGTCGGGCGATGCCGGCAATGACACGCTGAAGGGCGACGATGGCGACGACACGCTGGATGGCGGCGACGGCAACGACAAGCTCTATGGCGGCAAGGACAACGACACGCTGTTGGGCGGGGCGGGCAATGACCGTCTGGAAGGCCAATCGGGCGACGACATCATGGATGGCGGCGCGGGCCGCGACACGCTGATCGGCACCTCGGGCAACGACACGTTGCGCGGCGGTCTGGACAGCGACGTTCTGTCGGGCGGGTCCGGGTCGGACACCTTCGTGTTCCATTTCGAAGACATGAACGCCAAATCCGTCGACCGCATTCTGGACTTCAAGTCCGAAGACACGCTGAAACTGGTCGGCTGGAATTTCGCCGACGAGGCCGCCGCCAAGACATGGTTCGACGACGCCTTCAGCGTGACCAACAAGGGCGAAGGCCGGCTAGAGCTGGGCGACGGCATGGTCCGGTTCGACAACATCCACGATCTGGACGACCAGCGCCTCGAAGACATGATCTGGGACAACCTGATCTGGTA
>CAZIKH010000313.1:0-2506 GCA_964539755.1 uncultured Dinoroseobacter sp.
CATCATGTCCGAGCTGATGGGCAACATCTACGGCATCTATGATGCCAAGCCGCAGGGCTTTGTTCCCGGCGGGATCAGCCTGCACAACATGATGCTGCCCCATGGCCCGGATCGCCCCGCCTTTGAAGGGGCCAGCAACGCGGATCTGAAGCCCGAGAAGCTGGACAACACCATGTCCTTCATGTTCGAAACCCGCTTCCCGCAGCACCTGACCGCCTTCGCCGCAACCGAAGCGCCCTTGCAGGACGACTACATCGACTGCTGGGACGGGCTGGAAAAGAAGTTTGACGGCACGCCCGGCCTGAAGGACTAAGGCGCATCGGGCAAGGGGGGTCGCCATGGTCAATCGTCTTCGGTCCTGGGTGGACAGCGCAAACGCGCCCGAGACCGAGTTTCCGCTGAACAACCTGCCTTACGGCGTGTTTTCCACGGCGGATCGGTCGCGCCGCCTTGGCGTGGCCATCGGGGATCAGATCGTCGATGTGCGGGTTCTGGCGGAAAACGGGTTCCTGAAGGCCCTGCCGGGTGTGGCGTCGGCCATGCCCTTCTTGGACCCGACATGGAACGCCGTCATGGCATTGGGGCGGCCCACATGGGACGCCTTGCGCGCCTTCCTGATCGAGGAACTGCAAGACGGCGCCGAAGGCCCGTTGCGCGACATGGCAGGCTTCGTGCTGGTGCCCATGGCATCGGCCACGCTGCATCTGCCGATCACGGTGGTCGAATACACCGACTTCTATGCCGGGCGGCATCACGCCACCAATGTCGGGACCATGTTTCGCGGCGCGGACAATGCCCTGCCGCCGAACTGGCTGCACATGCCCATCGGCTATAACGGGCGGGCGTCGTCGGTCGTGGTGTCGGGCAGCGATGTGCGGCGGCCTTGGGGGCAGGTGAAAGGCCCCGACGACACGGTGCCCCGCTTCGCCCCGTCGCAGCGGTTCGATTTCGAACTGGAACTTGGCGCGATTGTCGGCGTGCCGTCTGACGGTCCGCTGACCGTGGCCGAAGCCGATGCCGCGATCTTTGGCTATGTCCTGCTGAACGATTGGTCGGCGCGCGATATTCAGGCCTGGGAGTATCAGCCGCTTGGCCCGTTTCAGGCCAAGGCCACCGCCACCACGATCAGCCCTTGGATCGTATCACCCGCCGCCCTTGCCCCGTTCCGCCGCGACCCGCCTGTGCGTGAGGTGCCCTTGCTGCCGCATCTGCGCGATTGCGGGCCGATGTTCTACGACATTGCGCTGTCGGTGGCCCTGACACCGCGCGACCTGCCGACAACCATTCTGTGCCGGACCAACGCGACCCAGCTTTACTATTCCGCCGCGCAGCAATTGGCGCATCATTCCGCCTGCGGCTGCCCGATGCGGGTGGGCGATCTTCTGGGGTCGGGCACGATCTCGGGGCCCGCGCGCACGGAACGCGGCAGTCTGCTGGAACTTGGCTGGGGTGGGGCCGACCCGGTCCAGTTGACCGGCGGCCAGCAGCGCAGTTTCTTGGAAGACGGCGACACCGTGGCCTTGCATGGGGCCGCCCATGGGCCGGACTATCGGATCGGGTTCGGGCCGTGCAGCGGCACCGTGCTGCCCGCCCTTGCAGACCCCTACACGCGATAAGGACAGATCATGGCCAAAGCCTTTGCCAGTGCAGGCGACCTTGCCGACAAGACCACCAGCTTCACCGAAGTGGGCGAGGGCCTTTATGCCTTCACCGCCGAAGGGGATCCCAACAGCGGCGTCATCATTGGCGATGACAGCGTCATGGTGGTCGAAGCCCAGGCCACCCCGCGCCTTGCCCGCAAGGTCATCGACTGCATCCGCACCGTCACCGACAAGCCGATCAGCCACCTTGTGCTGACGCATTACCACGCCGTGCGGGTGCTGGGGGCGTCGGCGTTCCAAGCGCCACAGATCATCATGTCGGAACCCGCCCGCGCCATGGTGGTAGAACGCGGCCAAGAAGACTGGGACAGCGAATTCGACCGCTTCCCGCGCCTGTTTCAGGGGCACGAGGAAATCCCCGGCCTGACCTGGCCCACGACCACCTTCAAGGGCCGCATGTCGGTCTATCTGGGCCAGCGCCGCGTGGACATCATGCAACTTGGCCGGGCCCATACGGCAGGCGACGCGGTCGTCTATGTCCCCGACCAGAACGTCATGTTTACCGGGGACATCGTCGAATATCATTCCGCCTGCTATTGCGGCGACGGGCATTTCCACGACTGGCCCGGCACGCTGGACGCCATCCGCCGCTTCGATCTGGATGCCATCGCGCCGGGGCGCGGGGATGCCTTGGTGGGGCGCGCCATGGTCAACGCGGCGCTGGACAGCACCGCCGATTTCGTCACCTCGACCTATCGGTCCGTGGCCAAGGTCGCGCTGCGCGGGGGGACGCTGAAAGAGGCCATGTCTGCCTGTCGCGAAGTTTGCGATCCCAAATTTCGCGATTACGCAATTTACGAACACTGCCTGCCCTTCAACGTCGCCCGCGCCTATGACGAAGCGCG
>CAZIKH010000314.1:0-2493 GCA_964539755.1 uncultured Dinoroseobacter sp.
AATTGCATTTCTGCGGGCTGTTCATGCCTTGGGGCAAGGCACCGGGCAGGGCTTCGGTTTCGAAATCATTGCCGAAGCCGGGCATGTAGCCTTGTGTCGTGCTGGCCTCGGACGGGGCTTGGATCATCGAATGCGGATCGGCAGCGCGGTTCATCACGGTCCCTCCCAGAGCGCGAAAATCTGTGGGGGTGATAACGTTGCAAATGCAACAAAGTCAAGTCCCGGACCAGGTTGGTCGAATTGCGCGCACTTGGCCCGCGCGCGTTAAACCCCTGTTAACGCCTGCTGCGCAGGGTGCCCGTGGGGGTCTGAAACGGGTGAGGACCATGTGGTTTGACAAGAACAATCGCCGATTGCCTTGGGGGTCGGCTTGGGCGAACGGGCATCGTGGCAAGGGCCCCGCATCGGTGGGGGCCGCTGCGGGGATAACGGAATACCGCCGACCGATGGACGCGCTGCCGATCATCGACGCGGCCGACACCGGGGGCACAGGCCTGACCGACCGGTTGCGCCGTGCGGACCGGGCAGCCCCAAGGGGACAGCAAGCCTAAAGACCGCCAGTCCGTCTTTCGGGGGGCTGTTTTCAATCGCTCCGGGGCGCTATATAGCGCCGCATCCACCGGAGACCGATCCATGTCCGACACGCCCCTTGGCGGCCAGCCCCCTGTCGCCCCGATCACACAAGACGTTTTGACCCTTCCGCGCAAACTGCCGGATGGGCCTGTGAACCTTGTCGGGCTGACACGCGACCAGTTACGTCAGGCCCTGATCGACGCCGGGACGCCGGAGAAGCAAGCCAAGATGCGCACCGGCCAGATCTGGCAGTGGATCTATCAAAAAGGCGTCCGCGACTTTGGGTCGATGACGAACCTTGCCAAGGACTATCGCAGTTTTCTGGCCGACCGGTTCGTGATCGAGGTGCCCGAAATCGTATCCCGGCAGGTCAGTGCGGATGGCACCCGAAAATACCTTGTCCGTATCGCTGGCGGGCATGAGGTGGAAACCGTCTATATCCCCGAAGAAGATCGCGGCACGCTGTGCATCTCGTCCCAAGTTGGCTGCACGCTGACCTGTTCGTTCTGTCATACCGGCACGCAGAAACTGGTCCGCAACCTGACAGCCGGCGAGATCGTCGGACAGGTGATGCTGGCCCGCGATGATCTGGGCGAATGGCCCAAGCCGGGGCGCAACCCAAAGGATGAAACCCGCCTTTTGTCGAACATCGTGCTGATGGGCATGGGCGAGCCGCTGTACAATTTCGAGAATGTCCGCGACGCGATGAAGATCGCAATGGACCCCGAGGGCATTTCACTGTCACGGCGGCGGATCACATTGTCGACCTCGGGGGTTGTGCCCGAAATCGCCCGCACCGCGCAGGAAATTGGCTGCCTTCTGGCGGTTTCGTTCCATGCCACCACCGACGAGGTCCGCGACAGGCTGGTGCCGATCAACAAGAAGTGGAACATCGCGACCCTTCTCGATGCGCTGCGCGACTACCCAAAGGTGTCAAACTCGGAACGGATCACGTTTGAATATGTGATGCTGAAAGGGGTGAACGACAGCGATGAAGATGCGTATCGCCTGCTGGAGTTGATCAAGGGCATCCCCGCCAAGGTGAACCTGATCCCATTCAACGAATGGCCCGGCGCGCCCTATGAGCGGTCTTCGAACAACCGTATCCGGGCTTTTGCCAATATCATCTACCAAGCAGGATATGCGGCACCCATCCGAACGCCGCGCGGCGAAGACATTCTGGCCGCCTGCGGTCAGTTGAAATCCGCGACCGAGCGCGCCCGCAAGAGCCGCAAGGACATCGCCGCCGAAGCGGGTCTTTGACCGAAGCCTGCCATAATCGGAAACACTGCGCCCCGAAAATGCCTTATCGTTGCGGAATTCGCGCCCAATAGCCGGGTCAGGCTGGTCCCAAGAACAAACTGTTTCTGAAAGGGACATAGCAATGACACAGGCACAACTGACCGACCCGAAGTTCGCCCATGAAGTTCTGGGCCTGATCTGCGAAGAGCGTTCGAAGTCGCTGTCCAAGCGCGAATGGCTGCATCGGCTGAAGGGCCTCGGCTTGTATATCGCGGAAGATGCGGTCTTTACGATGCGCCGGGATCACCGCGTTTGCGAACTGCCCCCGTACCTTTGCGAATAAGCGGCGGGTTGCGCCGCTGCGACGCGGCGCAATAGCCCCAGCAAAGGCAGGCACAGCGCGATCAACGCGGCGTCGAACCAAAGCGGCGCCGCAGCGCCATGGCTGGCGTTACCGTCCCGGGATCTTGCCGCGCTTTTCCCCTGCGCCTTCCCAAGCGTCGATTGCGGCAAGGGCTTCGTCCGCGGTTTCGACGAAGCGGAACAGCTTCAGGTCTTCGGCGGAAATGGTGCCTGCCTCGACCAGGGCTTCGAAATTGACGACCTTGCGCCAGAAGTCTTCCCCGAACAGCAGGAAGGGCACCTGTTCCATCCGCCCGGTCTGGATCAGGGTCAGCG
>CAZIKH010000315.1:0-2492 GCA_964539755.1 uncultured Dinoroseobacter sp.
GCCCTGCGGGTCCAGCACGCCTTGTTTCAACATCACGGTGACGGTGGCTTTCATCGGCCTGCCCTCTTCTTCTAGGCAAAAATACTCAGTTGATCAGCGTGGGTTTGGTCAGATGCGCGGTGTTGGTCGGCATCACCCCCAAACGGCGCGCCACCTCGGTATAGGCATCGGCCAGATCGCCAAGGTCTTGCCGGAACACGTCCTTGTCCAGTTTCTGGCCGGTTTTCATGTCCCACAGGCGGCAGCTGTCCGGGCTGATCTCATCGGCAACGATCAGACGCATGAAGTCATTGTCCCACATCCGGCCGATCTCGATCTTGAAATCCACCAGCTTGATGCCGACGCCCAAGAGCAGGCCCGACATGAAGTCGTTCACGCGCACCGCCAGGGCGACCATATCGTCAAGGTCCTGATGTGTGGCCCATCCAAAGGCGAGGATATGTTCTTCGCTGACCAAGGGATCGCCCAAGGCATCGTCCTTGTAATAAAACTCGATGATCGGGCGCGGCAATTGCGTGCCTTCGGCGATTCCCAGCCGTTTCGAGATCGACCCCGCCGCGACATTGCGCACGACCACTTCGAGGGGGATGATTTCCACCTGCCGGATCAGCTGTTCGCGCATGTTCAGGCGGCGGATGAAATGCGTCGGCACCCCGATCCCGTTCAGCCCGTCCATGAAAAACTCGCTCAGGCGGTTGTTCAGGACACCCTTGCCTTCGATCACGGCTTTCTTTTCCGCGTTGAACGCGGTGGCATCGTCCTTGAAATACTGCACGAACGTGCCCGGTTCGGGGCCTTCATACAGGATTTTTGCCTTGCCTTCGTAAATCTTCTTGCGGCGCGCCATCGCTGCCCTCGCTGGGAAATAGCAAATTGCGCGGTCCGGGAAGCCCCGCCGCGCGCACCGCCGCTATAGGGCAAGCGCCAAACCGCCGCAAGCGACACGCACGCGCAACCCTTGCGATAGCCTGCGCGACAGGTCATATCAGGGGCCGACACTCGATGCGCCAAGGGAGACCCGACCGATGTCCACCTTCGATGACCGCGAAAACGCCTTTGAAAACAAATACGCCCATGATGCGGAAATGCAGTTCAAGGCCGATGCGCGCCGCAACAAGCTGCTGGGTCTGTGGGCAGCGGGCTTGATGGGCAAGGAAGGCGAAGCCGCCGATGCCTATGCCCGCGAAGTCGTGAAATCCGATTTCGAAGAAGCCGGGCACGAAGACGTGTTTCGCAAAGTGTCGGGCGATCTGGGCGATTTGGCCGATGAAGCCACGATCCGCGCCAAAATGGCGGAATTCCTGGTTGAGGCCAAAGCGCAAATCATGGCCGGCCAGTAAAGGCCGCTTTCCCGGGATCATGAGCGCGGCTCATGATCTTGATGATCCAGTTCGATTTGCATCATGACGGATGGGCTGGCAGAGGAAGGCATCTTTTCTTCTGCCCGGATCCCCGATCATGACGACCTCCCTTGACACGCTTCTTGCGTCCCGCGACTGGCTTTTGACCGACGGCGCGACGGGAACGACCCTGTTCAACATGGGATTGCAGTCGGGCGATGCGCCCGAATTGTGGAATGTCGATCACCCAGACCGGATCGCGGCGCTGTATCAAGGCGCGGTTGATGCGGGCAGCGACCTGTTTCTGACCAACACCTTCGGCGGCACCGCCGCGCGGCTGAAGCTGCATGACGCGCAGGATCGCGTGTTCGAATTGAACAAGCTGGGCGCCGAGATCGGGCGCGAGGTCGCGGACAAGGCCGGGCGTCCGGTTGTCGTGGCCGGATCCATGGGCCCCACGGGCGAGATCATGGCCCCGATGGGTCCGCTGACCCATGCCCGCGCGGTCGAGATGTTCCATGAACAGGCCGAAGGGCTGAAAGCGGGCGGTGTCGATGTGCTGTGGGTCGAAACGATCAGCGCGCCCGAGGAATACAAAGCCGCCGCCGAAGCCGCCCGTCTGGCCGATATGCCATGGGTCGGCACGATGAGCTTTGACACCGCTGGACGCACCATGATGGGTGTCACCTCGGCGGCCATGGCCGCGATGGTCGAAACCTTGCCGAACCCACCCCTGGCCTTTGGTGCGAATTGCGGCGTTGGGGCATCGGATCTGTTGCGCACGGTTCTGGGCTTTGCCGGGACCGGCACGGAACGTCCGATCATTGCAAAGGGCAATGCGGGCATCCCGAAATACGTGGACGGGCATATTCATTACGATGGCACACCGACCTTGATGGCCGATTATGCCGTGCTGGCGCGTGCGTCGGGCGCACGGATCATTGGCGGGTGCTGCGGCACCACGCCCGAGCATCTGCGCGCCATGCGCGAGGCGCTGGAAACCCGGCCAGTCCCGGATCGCCCGACCCTGGATCAGATCGCGGCGCAGATCGGCGGCTTTTCGTCGGCGGTGGATGGCACCGGCGATGGCGGCCCGGTTTCGGCCAAGCGCGCCAACCGTCGGCGTCGGACGGGTTAACGCGGCAGCGCGGC
>CAZIKH010000316.1:0-2474 GCA_964539755.1 uncultured Dinoroseobacter sp.
CCCCAGATCCCCGCCAAAGGACCTGCGCAGGCGGCCATGCGCGCGCGCGTGCCATGCGACCCGGCCCCTCAGGCCCCGTCGAAGGCGACCAGCGCGTGAACCTCTTGCCCCATCGCTTCCAACCGCTTGCGCCCGCCCAGATCGGGCAAATCCACCACGAAGGCGCAGCCGACAACCTCGGCCCCCAACTGTTCCACCAGCTTGATCCCGGCCTCGGCGGTTCCGCCCGTGGCCAGAAGGTCATCGACCACCAGAACCTTTTCGCCCGGCATCAGACAGTCGTCGTGGATCTCGACCGTCGCCTGCCCGTATTCCAGCGTGTAACTCTGTTCGATCGTCTTGCCCGGCAGCTTGCCTTTCTTGCGCACCGGCACGAACCCCCGGCTGAGCTGATGCGCGACCGCGCCGCCCAGGATGAACCCGCGCGCCTCCAGTCCCGCCACCTTGTCGATCTGCTGGCCCACATAGGGGGCCAGCAATTGGTCGATGGCCAGCCGCAACCCGCGCGGGTCCAGAAACAACGTGGTGACATCCCGGAACAGGATCCCCTCATGCGGGAAATCGGGAATCGTTCGGATGTAGTCGCGCACCGTGCGGGCAGGGGTCATATCGGGGTCCTTCCTTGGTTCAGGAATTATTCACTTGCCGATTGGATAAGTCGATCCGGCAAAGGGTAGTGCCGACGCAATGCCGCAGCATCCTGCCCGGTCAGGCGGATCACCGCATTGCTGTCTTCATCGAAAATCGACTGGCCGCGATAGGCCGGGCCGCGAATATCGGTCGGCAAACCCATCGCCTGCACCAGTTCTTCCAGCATCACCGACCGGATCGACCGGCGGCGCACATCCGCGCTCAGCGCCACAGCCGCGCTGCTGATCTTGCCATCGCGCCACCAGATCGTGACCAGCCCGGCTTCGATCTGCGCCCCGTCCAGCCCGCGATACCCGGTGCCCGCCACGATCCCGCCGCGCGGGGCCCCGGTCAGATACACCGGGATGTCAGCCGGCAACCCGTCGGCACGCCGGGTCAGGCTCAGGTCCGCCCCGGCGGCGTTGATCTCGGCAATGGCCTCGTCCAGCGCGGCGCGCGCCCAGCTGAGCTTATAGACCGGAAACCCGTCATCGATCTGGGCAATGCCCACCGTCAGGCTGCGGGCGCGGTCTTCGGGCCAGCGCGCCATCGGTCTGGCGCAGTCCGCGCCGGGGATCGCGCCACAGGCCACCGCCCGATAGAACGTCTCGTCATCCAGCGGCCCGTCGGTTACGACGAACTCGGCCGCCCCGGCCGCCCCGGCCCACAGGGCCAACACGAGGGCCCAAACCCTCATGGCATGGCCCCGTAATGGGTGCGGATCGCCATCGCGTCCTGCCCGCGCAGCGCCACGATGCTGTTGCTGTCCTCGTCGAAGATCGACCGATTGCGATAGGCCGGATTGCGCAGGTCCCAGACCAGACCAAGGCTTTGCACGATCTCTTCCAAGATGACGGATGCCGCATCATGCGGGGCCAGATCGCCGCTCAGGACGATCCCGGCGCGGGTGATATTGCGGTTGCGGTCCCATTGCACATGAAAGCGCCCGATCTCGATCTGCACGCCGTCCAGACCGCGCATCCCGGTGCCGCTGATCCGCCCGCCCTGCGGGATATCCTGCAAATAGATCAGGATGTCCGCCACCGCGCCGGGCGGCGATTCCACCAAGCGCAATCCGGTGTTCAGGCGGTTGATCTGCCGGATCGCATTGCGCAGGCCCAACAGACTGGCGCGCGCCGTGCGGCTGGGAAAGCCCGCATCGCGCTGCGCAAAGCCGATGGTCAGGTTGGCGCGCTTGTCCTCGGGCCACTGGATCGGGGGGGCCTGACAGGCCCCGCCGGGCAGCGCGCCACAACTGACCAGCCGATAGAAATCGGTATCGCTCAGCTTGCCGACCGTCTGCACGAAATCCACCGCCCAAACCGGCGCGGCAAGCCAAACCATCAAGGCGGCCAGCAAGGCACGCATCCGCACCCCCGTCACACGGCCGCGCGGCGCAAGCCCGCCGTCGCCACACCCATCGCGATCAAGGCCCCGCCGCCCGCGCGTGTCAGCCAGACCAGCACCGCAGGGCGCCCGATGGCCACGCGCAACCGATCCGCCAACAGGGCATAGGCCAGCGCGTTCAGGGCGGCCAAGCTGACAAAGGTGCCGATCAGGATCGCGAATTGCGGAACCAAGGCGGCGGCGGGGTCCACGAAATGGGGCACAAAGGCGATGAAGAACGCGATGCTTTTGGGGTTCAGCGCCGTCACCAGCGCCGCATGGCCAAAGACCCCCCGCGCGGTCACATCCTGCACCGGGCGTGTCGGCGACAGCCCTTCGCGCGGGGCGGACCGCACCAGCTTGATCCCCAGCCAGATCAGGTACACCGCGCCCACCCATTTCAGCACCGTGAACGCCGTGGCCGAGGCCAGCACCAGCGCCCCCAACCCCACCAGCGA
>CAZIKH010000317.1:0-2455 GCA_964539755.1 uncultured Dinoroseobacter sp.
CTAGTCGTCTTCCACCGATTGGCGGATCAGGCGCACGACGATGAACACCGCCACGATCACCGGGATGGTCAGCAGGAACATCAGCATGTTCTTGGTGACGCCCATCGGTTCGGCCAGCGGATAGGCCAGATAGCCGATCAGGTTCACCGCGTAATAGCTGATCGCCGCGACCGAGAAGCCTTCGACCGTCTTTTGCAGCTTCAATTGCGCGTCGGCGCGGGCATCCATCGATTCCAGCAGTTTCTGGTTCTGGGCGCTGCGTTCCACATCGACCCGCGTGCGCAAGAGGTCCCCGGCCCGCGCGGCCCGCTGGGCCAGTTGGTTCAAGCGCCGTTCGGTGGCCTTGACGGTGCGCATCGCGGGATCGAAGCGGCGCATCATGAATTCGCCCATGGTCTGGCGCCCGTCGAAGCGTTCTTCGCGCAAGACCTCGATCCGCTGATTGACCAGCGCCTCGTAGGCGCCGGTCGCCCCGAACCGGAACGCGGTCTGCGCCACCAGCTTTTCCAGTTCTGACGCGATGGACAACAGCGCCTGCAAGGTGGCATCGGAATCCGCCGCCCCTTCATGGGTCATCGACGAGACCAGCATCGACAATTCGTCGTCCAGCGCGCCCATCGGCCCCGACAGGTCGCGCACCCGCGCCAGCCCCAGCATCGACATGGATTTGTAGGTTTCGATTTCCGCCAGCCGTTGCACCACGCGCCCGATCCGGCGCGACCCGGTGTCGGGCCGCACGAACAGCGCCGACCGGGTATGGCCCGCCGCATCGATCCGGAAATCCGAGGCCACGATGGCGGTGTCGTCCAGAACCGTGCTGACCGCGAGGCTTTCGGGGACGAACCAATCGTTCAGCTTTTCGGCAATGCCGGCGTTGTCGGCCTGCACCTCGACCCGGATCAGGGCCGAGGTGACGCGGTTGCCCGGGGCCTCGTCCAGCCAGTCTTCGGGGAAGACCTCGAAATCATCGGCGGCAAAGGGTTTGGGACCCAAGCCTTCCAGAAAGACCGTGTAGGTCACGAATTCCGTGTGGCTTTCCCATTTCAGCTGGTGCTTGCCGATCTTGCCGAAGAAATGGGTCGCGCCCGGGCTGGGGTGGTCCGCGCCGTAGCGGTCCAGCAGCGCCAGCAAATGCGCCCGGTCCGCCGACCGATCCCGGCCCACCGCGTTGCGCGGCTGCTTGATGGCCAGAAACACCGCGCGACAGGGGGCTTCCAGCGCCGGAAAGGGCCGGGCGTGCAATTCATTGGCAAGTTTGTAGCGGAGGGGGTGATCTTCGAACTGGGGCATGGAACCGACCTTTGTTGTGCAAAAGGTAAGGACGGAACCGCCCAAGGTAAATAGGAAAGCGTTTTAATTTCAAAGGTTTATGCGTGTGCAACGGTATACCATGCGCGCGGGGCGGATGTTGCGTCGCAAACAGGACAGTGCAAGTGCCTGATAATGCGCAGTTTGCGGATACGCGACAGGAGGCGATGGTATGAAGATCGGGTTTATCGGGTTGGGAAATGTGGGCGGCAAATTGGCCGGAAGCCTGTTGCGCAATGGCCATGACGTGACCGTGCGCGATCTGGACCAAGCCCTGTGCGCGCAGTTCGCCGCCCGGGGCGCGCAGGTCGGCGACAGCCCGGCCGCCTTGGCGCGGGACTGCGATCTGGTGATCACCTGCCTGCCCTCGCCCGCGGCCTGTTCGGCGGTGATGGAAGGCCCCGACGGGATTCTGGCCGGGCTGACCCCGGGCACGATCTGGGCCGAGATGAGCACGACCGACGCCGCCGAGGTCGCCCGCATGGCGGCTCTGGTGCAGGCCAAGGGCGGGCAGGCCATCGAATGCCCGGTGTCGGGCGGGTGCCACCGGGCCGCGACGGGCAATATTTCGATCTTCGCGGGGTGCGACCGGGAGACGTTCGAGCGGATGCTGCCCGTGCTGACGACCTTGGGGCGGCGGGTGCTGCATACCGGGCCGATCGGCAGCGCCAGCACGCTGAAGGTGATGACGAATTACCTTGCGACGGTGAACCTGATTTCGGTGGCCGAGGCGCTGACCACGATGAAGGCGGCGGGGCTGGATCTGGCCACGACCTATCAGGCGATGGTGATCTCGTCCGGCACGTCCTTTGTGGCGGAAACCGAGGGGCAGGTCATCCTGAACGGCAGCCGCGATATCAGTTTCACCATGGATCTGGTGAACAAGGATATCGGTCTGTTTCAATCCATCGCCGAGGCGCATGGCGTGCCGCTGGAATTGTCGCCGCTGATCAACACGATCTTTCAGGATGGCGAGGCGCGGTACGGGCCACGCGAATTGTCCCCCAACATCATCAAGCGGCTGGAAGAGGCGACCGGGCTGGACATCACCGCCCCCGGCTTTCCCGCCGAACTGGTCGATGATGAACCGGAAGAGCCGGGATACGAGGTGGTGCCGCCGCGCGCCACAGGGTGATCGCCTTATGCG
>CAZIKH010000318.1:0-2439 GCA_964539755.1 uncultured Dinoroseobacter sp.
TGAGACAGATTTCTGTCCTCCTGAGCTATACGCCGCTGATCCCCGGCGCCGGGATAACTCAAAGCTAACATCGCCAATGCGGAATCTCAACGTCGGCCTTTGCAGGACGCGGGGTGGGCGCGGTGCGGGGACGACAGGCAGATGCCAATCGGCAACAGGCTTACCAAAGCGGGAAGGCAGGCCCCGGCGTTGCGATTGGCAGGCGCTGGTCATCCAACTGGGCGACCGGCGCGCCCAGATTGGGCGGGAATTGCAGGCCAAACGTCGCGTCCGCCTGCGCCGCCAAGGTGACGGACAAACCCAGAAAAACGCCGACAAGGCCAAGGTGCACAAATCTGATCATGCAGCCAATACGGGCCATGCGATCGCTTGGATCAGTCTTCTTTCGATGCGGCGGGATCGTCCAACATCCGAACCTCGCGCTGGGGGAAGGGGATGGACACGCCATTGGCGCGGAACGTGTCCCACAAGGCCAGATAGACATTTCCCCGGATGTTGGTCAGCCCGCCGGTCGGGTCCTTGATCCAGAACCGCAGGATATAGTCCACGCTGCTGTCGCCGAATCCCACGATATGACAGACCGGGGCACGGTCTTTCAGAACGCGGTTCACGCTCAGCGCCGCCTCGACCGCCAGTTTGCGGACCTTGTGCGGGTCGTCGTGATAGGCGGTGCCAAAGAAGATATCGAGGCGGACAAATTCGTTCGAATGGGACCAGTTCACCACCTGCCCGGTGATCAGGTCTTCGTTCGGGATCAGGTATTCCTTGCCATCCCGCGTGACCACGCTGGCATAGCGCGCGCCCAGCGTTTCGATCCAGCCGAAGGTGTCGCCAAGGCTGATCACGTCACCGGGCTTGATCGACTTGTCGAGCAGGATGATGACCCCGGACACAAGGTTCGACACCACCTTTTGCAGGCCAAAGCCAAGGCCGACGCCGATCGCGCCGGACAGGACCGCCAGCCCGGTCAGGTCGATCCCCAAGGCGCGCACGCCCACAAAGAAGGCCGCGGCATAGAAGATGATCTGCACCAGCTTGACGATCAGCACCCGCATCGACGGGCTGATTTCTTCGTTGCGCTGCACGCGGGCCGACGTGGTGACGGTGATGAACCGCGCGGCGGCCAGCAGACAGCCAAGGACGACAACCGCCTGCACCACCAACAACAGGGACAGGCGCATATTGCCCATCTCGACCGCGGCGGCATCCAGCAGGCGGGCGACATCGTCGGTCACGCCAAGGATGTATAGGGTCACATAGGTCCACGCGCCGTACCGCACCAAGGATCGCAGGAACAGCGACCGGATCAGGCGCGTGGCGAAGGCGACGATCAGCCACGCGCTGGCAAGCGACGCCGCAATGCCCAACAGATAGGACCGCGAGGGCCATGTGACCTCGCGCATGATCAGAACGACGGCCCAGATCAACAGAACAAACAGGATATGACGCAGCCGTTGATGGACGACCACGAGGATGCGCATCCGCCAGGTCGGCCAGCCTTCGCGCGCGGCCATCCAGGTGCGCACTGCGGGCCCCAGCCACAGGCGCAACAGATGGGCCGCCGCGAAAACGCCCACCAGAATGGCCAGTTGATACAGGCTCCAGGGGCGCCACAGCAGATCGCCCAGAAATTGCAGGCGGTCCCACAGCGATCCCGCCGCGCCCAGAAATTCCTGCAAGGCTTCGGCATCGGGCGGTGGCGTGGGCGCAGCGCCCGCCTCAGGGACCTGTGGCGATCCTTGGGTGGCTTGGGCGCTGGGCCCGGTGTGTTGTGCCATGGGATGCTCCGTTCCCGGTCAGTGTTGCATGGCCTTTGCCCAAGCGGCAAGCGGCCCACTTGGCAAGGGGCGGGCGGCATTGTATGCGACGGACATGAACCGACAGTTCGACATGGATGATCACGCCCGCCTGCCTTGGCGCTTTTACGGGGCAGCGCGGTCGATTCTGGCCCGACTATAGGCGCCGGACCTTGGCTTCCGCGCGTTTGCGCGCCCGACCCCGTTCTACAGACCCATTCCCCACATCGGAGAGGACCCATGTCCCCCAAGACGCTCTATGACAAAATCTGGGATGCCCATGTCGCGCATGAAGCCGACGATGGCACCTGCCTGCTGTATATCGACCGCCATCTGGTGCACGAAGTGACCAGCCCGCAGGCCTTTGAAGGTCTGCGCATGGCCGGTCGCAGCGTGCGCGCGCCCGACAAGACCATCGCGGTGCCGGATCACAACGTGCCGACCACCGAAGGCCGCGAAAACCCCGAAAACATGACCGAAGACAGCGCCATTCAGGTGGCGGCGCTGGACGCTAATGCCAAGGAATTCGGCATTCATTACTATCCGGTCAATGATATCCGCCAGGGCATCGTGCATATCGTCGGCCCTGAACAGGGCTGGACCCTGCCGGGCATGACCGTGGTCTGCGGCGACAGCCACACCG
>CAZIKH010000319.1:0-2431 GCA_964539755.1 uncultured Dinoroseobacter sp.
GCCCCGGTCTCGGCGAGACTGCGCTTGCCCTCCTGCCAATCCTGCATCGCCGCCGCGATGAAATCGCCCAACCCATTGGCCGCGATATACTGGCGAAAGGCGTCCGATGTGGTCGCAAAGCCCGGCGGCACCGCCACCCCCAGCGCCCCCAATTCCTGCACCATTTCGCCCAACGACGAATTCTTGCCCCCGACAAGCGCCACGTCCGCGCGGCGCAATTGACTGAAATGCACAACCTGCGCGTTGGAATACGTCACAACAATCCTCCCAGCTTCCTGATGACGGTCCGAGTGTTCGGCGATCAGCCCCTGATTGCGTTGATCCGGATCAAAGCGCGTCAGAAGGGCACGGCCGTGACGCAGGCCCCGGTGATCCTGCAGTGATCCTGATGGCCTATGACCTGCTGGAACTGGGCGGACAGGACCTGCGCGCGCCGCTCTAACAGGTCACGAATCTGTGGATAAACCGTATCGGTTGGAATTCGACAATCTGACCGCCCGCAAGGCCCTGATCTAGCTCCATTATGTTCGATCTTTCAGATTGCGCAGGCGGACAGGACCCACCTTATACTCGGCCACCTTGCCGTTTGGAGTTGCCGCGCGTGATCCACCGTCTGTTCCGGGTTTCCCTGTCTGCCCTTGGCTTGATCCTGTTCCTGACCTTCCTTGTGCCCCAGCAGGCCGCCGCGCAATTCACCTGCCCGGCAGGCACCAACACAAGAGCGAATGCGGCCACGATAGAAGTGCGCTGGGACGATGGCGCACCGCAATGCAGGACAGGTCCGATCTTTGGCGCGCAGAACCAGATGGCAGTCAGTATCACCGGCGGCACCGCCCAGCCGTCATTCACGATGCGGGTCAGTTCGGAGGGCAATGGCGGTGCATCGCTGACCAGCGTGGCCTGCACCGATGAAATCCTGCCCCGCGGACCGGCGGCAGGCCCCAACGATGCATCGCTGCTGTTTCAACAGGCGGATGTCCCGGTCTCCTGCGTTATCACCGCCACCGACTTCAATGGCCGCCCCTACACGGCAAGCTTCACGGTCACCGATGTTTCGGTCGCGGGCGGGGATGTCACGGTCTCGCATGGGGTCGTGTCCTTCGCGGGTGTCGGCAACGTCTTCGACCAGACCCCGCCGGGCGTTATCCTGACCACCAGCACCCCCAATGTAGAAGGCACCACCCCCTTCACCGCGACGGTCACCTTCACCGAGGATGTCACAGGCTTCGTGCTGGGCGACCTGACCGCGACCAACGCTACCCTGTCGAATTTCGTGCCCGTATCGGCCAGCGTCTATACCGCGACCGTCACGCCCACCGGGGCGGGCGATGTGGCGCTGTCAGTGGCCGCAGGGGTCGCGCAGGACCTGAACGCCAACCCCAACACGGCCTCGGGCGGCGCCGTGGTGACCGTGGCGAACCCGACCGCCTTCGTGCAGAACGCGCTGACACAGCGCGCCGCCGCGCTGCTGGCGGCGCAACCCGACCTACGGGACCGGGGGAGTGCCGCGCCTCGATTCAATCTCCAAGCCACACGCGGCGCGGGGGTCCTTGACCTCGACACCGGGGGCGGCCCGGTCTGGCTGGCGATCAATGGGCATTGGGCGGAAAACGGCGGCAACCGTCTGTCCTTCGGGCTGGCAACGCTGGGCGTGCAGCGCGACACCGCCTCGGGCGCGCTGGGTCTGCTTTTGCAACTGGACAGCGGCACCTATTCCGAGGCGGGACCGGCGCAGATCGTCGGGCGCGGCATCGCGGTCGGGCCCTACGTGACCAGCCAACTGGCCGGCGGGCTGCACTTCGACGGCCGCCTGCTGCTGGGGCGCAGCGCCAATGACGTGACGCTGGCCAGCGGCGCGCAGGCCACCGGGGTCACGGGCACGCGCCTGCTGGCCACCGCGCAGCTGACCGGGGAAACGCCGCTGGGGGCCGACGCCGTCCTGCGCCCGCGCGCGGGGCTTGCCTATGTGCGCGAGGGCCTGTCGGCCTTTACCGCCGGGGCCACAACCGTGGCGGCGCAATCCAGCACCTTGGCCGAAGCCAGTTTGGGTGGCGATGTGCGTATGCCCGTCTCGGACGCGCTGGCCCTGACCTTCGGGCTGGGCGCGGTCTGGGCCTTCCAGCAAACCAGCACGGGCGGCGTGCCGACCCAAACCCTACCCGACACCCTGCGGGGCCGCGTCGATCTGGGCGCGGATTTCCTGTCGGTGAACGGCATCACGGCACGGGCGGGCGTCTACCAAGACGGGCTTGGCACCGGCAGTTTCGCCGCGCGGGGGGCGCATCTGCGCCTCGATTGGGCGTTCTGACGCCCAACCCCTACCGTTTCGGGCCGCGGCGGCCTATGTCACGAGGCAGACCCGTTTGACAGACTGACCCGGAAGGCCCATCCCATGACCCCGTTTCCCCTGCCCTTTCCCCTTCGCGATGCC
>CAZIKH010000320.1:0-2409 GCA_964539755.1 uncultured Dinoroseobacter sp.
GAAAAGCGCCCCACCGTGCAGGTGGGCGATCCCTTCACCGAAAAGCGCCTGATGGAGGCCTGTCTGGAACTGATGCAGACGGGGGCCGTGATCTCGATCCAGGATATGGGCGCGGCGGGCCTGACCTGTTCGGCGGTGGAAATGGGCGACAAGGGCGGTCTTGGCATCCGGCTGGATCTGGAAAAGGTGCCCGTGCGCGAAACCGCGATGACGGCGTATGAGATGATGCTGTCCGAAAGTCAGGAACGCATGTTGATGGTGCTGGACCCGGCAAAGGAAGCCGAGGCGAAAGCGGTGTTCGACAAATGGGATCTGGATTTCGCCATCGTGGGCGAAACCATCGCCGAAGATCGGTTCCTGATTTGCCTGAACGGCGATGTGAAAGCCGACCTGCCCCTGTCGAAGCTCGCCTCCAGCGCGCCGGAATACGACCGCCCTTGGGTGCCGACCGAGGCCGCCGCCCCCTTGGAGTTTGTCCCCGAGATCGACCCCATCGACGGGTTGCGCGCGTTGATCGGCAGCCCGAACTATGCCGCCAAGGCGTGGGTTTATGAACAATATGACAGTCAGGTCATGGCCGACACGGTGCGCGCGCCGGGTCTGGGGGCCGGGATCGTGCGGGTGCATGGCACCGACAAGGCGCTGGCCTTCACCGCCGATGTGACCCCGCGCTATGTCAAGGCGAACCCCGTCGAAGGTGGCAAACAGGCGGTGGCGGAAGCCTATCGCAACCTGTCGGCGGTCGGGGCCAAGCCCTTGGCCAGCACCGACAACCTGAATTTCGGCAACCCGGAAAAGCCGCAGATCATGGGTCAATTCGTGGGCGCGATCCAGGGGATCGGCGCGGCCTGCGCGGCGCTGGACATGCCCATCGTGTCGGGCAATGTCAGCCTTTACAACGAAACCGACGGGGCCGCGATCCTGCCGACGCCGACGATTGGCGCGGTCGGGCTGCTGGACCGTCTGGACGATCTGATCGCGGGCGATGTGCGGGACGGGCATTTCGCGCTGGTTCTGGGAACGACCGAGGGGCATCTGGGCCAATCGGCGCTGCTGGCCGAGGTGTTCAACCGCGTCGAAGGCGACGCGCCGCCCGTCGATCTGGAGGCCGAACGCGCGCATGGCGACTTTATCCGCGCCAACCGCGCCCTGATCAATGCCTGCACCGATCTGGGCGATGGCGGGCTGGCGCTGGCCGCCTTCGAGATGGCCGAGGCGGCAGGCGTCGGCGTCACCCTCGATCTGGCGGATACGGCGTCGCTGTTCGGGGAAGATCAGGCGCGCTATCTGATCGCCTGTTCCTTTGACAAGGCCGAGGCCCTGATGGTGGCCGCCGGACAAGCCGGGGTGCCCTTGGCCAGTGTTGGCAAGTTCGGTGGCGACACGGTGCGCATCGGCGGGTCCGAAGCCCCCTTGGCCGAGTTGTCGGCGCTGTATCGCGGGGCGTTTGCGCAGGCTTTGGGCTAGCAGGCCCCTTGCGAGGACCGGGGCGCGTTGCTAAATCTGACTACAACACACAGGAATTGGGCCGATGCCAATCACCGCCACCGAGATTGAGAAATTGCTGCGCGAAGGTTTTCCGCAAGCGCAGATCACCGTGCAGGGCGATGATGGCGCGCATTTTGCGGCCATGGTCGTGGATGAAAGCTTTCGCGGCAAGAACCGGGTGCAGCAACAGCGCGCCGTCTATGCCGCGCTGAAGGGCAAGATGGACGGGTCGAACGGCGAATTGCACGCGCTGGCCTTGACCACGAAAGCGCCCGACTGATCATGCCGGGCTGGGTCACCACGCCGGTTTTCCTGCTCAGTGCGCTGATCCTGCTGATTATTGGCGGCCGGGCCGTGATGATCCTGCGTGCCGAAGGCGGCAAACGCCTGCGCGGCAGCCCCCCGGGAACCGGGGACCATATCGTGCAAGCCGAATATCAATCGGGCGGCGGCGGTGGCGGCAGCCAAGGCCAGTTCCGCGTGCCCAAAGACCCCCAAGCCTATGCGCGCGCTTTTGTCCCCAAAAGCGCCAGATCGAAGGAGTAGACCCCGATGGCCGATGTCAAAGACACCATCAAGGACACCGTGACCCAGAACGATGTGGTCCTGTTCATGAAAGGCACCAAGATGATGCCGCAATGCGGGTTCTCGTCCCGCGTGGCGGGCGTGCTGAATTTCATGGGCGTCGAGTATCAGGACGTGAACGTTCTGGCCGACGAAACCATTCGCCAAGGGATCAAGGAATACAGCGATTGGCCGACGATCCCGCAGCTGTATGTGAAGGGCGAATTTGTCGGCGGATGCGATATCATCACCGAAATGACCCTGTCGGGCGAACTGGACACGCTGCTGGAAGAAAACGGCGTCGGGTTCGACAAGGACGCCGCGAACAAGATCCGCGAAGCCAACGCCTGAGGCGAC
>CAZIKH010000321.1:0-2408 GCA_964539755.1 uncultured Dinoroseobacter sp.
CATTCGATCAGATGAAAGCCGCGGCGCTTGACCTCGCGCAGCAGGGTTTCGCGGCCAATCTCGCGCTCGACATCGCGGACAGCGCGGCGGACAACCCCGCCCCGCTGCGCCGTCTTTGCGGCAAAGATCTGATGCAACCAAGGCGTGTTGCAGGGCGGCGGCACGGTGGGCGAAGGCGGGGCAGAAAATGCGTGGTGGTGTTTCATGCCCAATAAAATTGGGATTCGGGTTAATATGGGATGAACCACAGTGGTCACGCGCCCTGTGGCCCGCCGGGGGGCTGCCGCAGCATCGGGCGTGGCCGCGCCTTGCCCGCACTTCGCACGATCCGGGCGATCCGCCTGCCGCGCGCCCGGTCAGGCGACCAACTGCGCCGACACCTTGGCCAGCCCGCCGAAATCGGCCTGCAACCGCTGACCCGGCAAGACCGGCAGCACCCCAGTGCAGGTTCCCGTCATCACCAGATCGCCCGCCTGCAACGGGCGCGCCATCCGCCCGGCTTGGCCTGCCAGCCACGCCACGGCATCGAACACATGATCCCAGCCGATGCTGTCGCCCCGGCCCATTGTCGCCTGACCGTCGATGGTTTGCGTTACGGCAAGCGGTCCCAAACGGTCCCAGTGATCCCGCGGAATCGCACCCCCCAAGACGCAAGCACCATGCACGCCGAAATCGGCGGGCACCAGATGCCCGGCCCCGGCGATGCCCTTGGCCAGACGGCATCCGACCAGTTCGAAACTGGCAAAGATCGCCTCGACCCGCTCGGCAACCTCGGGCCGGGTGTAGGGCCCCTCGCGCGGCGGAAAGCCTTCCTTCAGCCGAAGTGTGAATTCGCTTTCCAAGTAATTGCCTTGATCGGGGTGCAGGGGCACGTCCGCGCCGCTTTGAAACACCCGCTCTTCGATCACCGGGCCAAAGACGGCCCCGTTCAGGCCCAGAACGGCCTGCGCCGCAGCACTGGTTGCGCCGATCTTCCAGCCCACGACGCGTTCGACGCCGTCGGCCAATTGCGCGCGTTGCACGGCATAGGCCTGTTCAAGGTCCCGCACCCCGTCCAAAGCCTTGGCGGCCACGACGCCCCCGGTGCGGCGCGCATCGCGCAAGGCCTCTGCTGCGTTGGTCATGCTGGATCCTCCCGACTGGGTTCTTCCTATCCGGCAGGCTGACGTCACGAAAGAGGCGCGGATGCACCCTTGCAGTCGTTTTTGACCAATTTCGGCGGCAAGGAACCCCTCAGTCTGGCGCGAAACAGCACCCGGAAGGCCCCATGTCCCATCGCGAAGTCCAAGCCGCCGTTTGCACCGCCTTCGGTGCGCCCTTGCAGATCGAGACCCTGCATCTTGCCGATCCCGGCCCGGGCGAGGTGCAGGTGAAACTGGCGGCCTGTGCCATTTGCCATTCGGATATCACCTTTGCCGATGGCGGCTGGGGTGGCGATCTGCCCGCCGTCTACGGGCACGAGGCGGCGGGTCATGTCACCGCTGTGGGCGCGGGCGTGACCCAATATGCGGTGGGGGATGCGGTTCTGGTGTCCCTGATCCGGGCCTGTGGCACCTGTCCGTCCTGTGCAACCGGGCGCCCGGTCCTGTGTACGACGTCCCGCGCGGGTGGTCCCCTGCAACGGCCCGACGGTACCCCAGTGGTCGCGGCCATGAATTGCGGCGCCTTTGCCGATCATGTCACGGTCGATGCCAGCCAGATGGCCAAACTGCCCGGGGATATGCCGCTGGACGTGGCCAGCCTGTTGTCTTGCGGGGTCATCACCGGGATCGGGGCGGTGGTGCATACCGCCAAGGTGCGCGCGGGCGAAACCGTCGTGGTGATCGGCGCGGGCGGTGTCGGGCTGAACGCGATCCAGGGCGCGCGCATTGCGGGGGCCGCACGGATCGTGGCGGTGGATATGCAACCCTCGAAGCTGGACGATGCCTTGGAATTCGGGGCCACGGACGGGCTGTTGGCCACGGATCCCAAGCCTTGGGCCAAGCTGCGCCGCATTGCCCCGAATGGCGCGGATGCGGTGCTGGTCACGGTCGGCGCGATCCCGGCCTATGAAACGGCCCCGAAATATCTGGGGTTCGGCGGGCGCTTGGTGGCCGTTGGGATGCCCCATACGGGGCAAACGGCGTCTTGGGGGCCCGATGTGGTTGCCTATATGGGCACGCAATTCACCGGATCGAAAATGGGGGATGTGGTGCTGTCGCGCGACATCCCATGGATGGTGGACCTTTACAGCCAAGGCCGCCTGCAATTGGACAGCCTGATTTCCGGGCGCTGGCGGCTGGATCAGATCAACGAGGCGATTGCCGACACGAAGTCTGGCAAGGCGCGGCGCAACGTGATCCTGTTCTAGATATCCACGTCCCAGTCATAGACGACGATATCGCGGGTTTCGCGCGCGCCCAGCGCCC
>CAZIKH010000322.1:0-2405 GCA_964539755.1 uncultured Dinoroseobacter sp.
GGGACGGCACGATCTTGCCACGCTCGGAAATGTAGCGTTGCAGCAGGCGCACGTCTTTATAGTCGATCTTGGGCGCGTTCTCGCCGGAGAAGGGGCAGACCTTGCGGCGGCGGAAAAATGGTTTGGTAGCCATATCTTACAATCCTTTCTTAAGTCTGATCAGCGACGTTCGCGGCGGTCGCCACGGTCGCCACGCTCGTCCCGCTTCTGCATCTGGACGGAGGGGCCTTCGGCATGTTCGTCGACCTTGATGGTCAGAACACGCATCACGTCGTCATGCAGACGCATCAGGCGTTCCATCTCTTGCACGGCGGGGGCCGGTGCGTCGGACTTCAGAAAGGCGTAATGGCCTTTGCGGTTCTTGTTGATCTTGTAGGCCATCGTCTTGAGGCCCCAGTATTCGGATTCCACAACCTTGCCGCCATTGTCGGCGAGGACGGTTCCGAAATGTTCGACCAGACCTTCGGCCTGTGTGTTCGACAGGTCTTGGCGCGCAATGAAGACATGCTCGTAAAGCGGCATGCGATTTCCTTTGTCTTCGGGCGGGTTTCACCGGGCGGCATACACAAGGTCCCGTGCCGCCTTCGAGGGACCACGCGGATCTAGGGAAGGTGGGACAGGGGGGGCTATAGCGGGTTTGCCGACGGATGCAAGCCGCAAGGCCCGGCGGGGCGGCGCCCAGGGGGGGCGGCATCACGACTTGGGCGCGATTTGGACGAATTCTTGCCATTTTCGGGGGCGACACCGCGAAGTGTTCCTAATGATTGCTGCTGCGTTCCCGTCCTGTTTGGAAGGTCGTTCGATATGGCGTGCCCCGATTGCCCGGTTTTGAAGTGGTTCTTGCATCCCGTTTCGGCGCGGACCGGGTGGCGCAGGTTTGGGCAGGACGAAGGCGGGGCGGTGACCAGCGACATGGTCGCCCTGATCGCGGCGGTGTCCTTCATGGGGCTGTTGGTCTTGCAGGTCCTCAGCGGGGGCATCCAAACCCTTGCCGGATCGACCCGCGACACCACAAGCACCCTTGAAGTCGGGCAAGACCTGTCGGGCAGTGACAGCGAGGCTGAGGAGGGGATCGAGCTGGTCGGGGGGTCGGGACCGTTGGGCGCGATGGACGTGTCCTGGACGATCCCGACCAAGGTGCTGACGCCCGGATGGGGGGCCGAGGTCAATTCGCCATGGCTGTCGCCGGGGGATTTCGGCATTCCCATGCCCGCGCGGTTCGAATTGCTGGGCGATGGCAACCCCCGCGCGCAGACCAGCAATGGCCAGATGGCGACCAGCGGGGAATTCGAATGGGGCACCATCGTGAAGCTGGACACGCCCGAATGCGGGGCCAGCAACACGGTTTACCTAAGCCTGAACGACGGCGAGGAGGTCGTCGCCTATACGGTCGAGCGCCCCGAATGGCCTGCCGAATGGGGCACCCCGCCGCCCGGGTGCTGATCCGTCTCAGTTGCGAATGCGCGCCTTGCAGGGTAGTGCCGGATCGACGGTAGCCCAAAGCAGGAGTTGTTCGAGATGCGCGCCTTCGTTTTTCCGGGTCAAGGGGCCCAGACCATTGGCATGGGCAAAGCCTTGGCGGAGGCCTATCCCGCCGCCAAAGCCGTCTTTGACGAGGTGGACGAGGCCTTGGGCGAGAAGCTGAGCGCGCTGATCTGGGAGGGCGAGATCGAAACGCTGACCCTGACCGCCAATGCGCAGCCCGCCTTGATGGCGACTTCGCTGGCGGCGATGCGCGCGCTGGAGGCCGAAGGCGTGAAGGTGACCGATGCGGCCTTCGTTGCGGGACATTCCTTGGGGGAATATTCGGCGCTGGCCGCCGCTGGGACGCTGAGCGTGGCGGATGCGGCGAAACTGTTGCGGGTGCGGGGCGATGCGATGCAGCGCGCGGTGCCCGTGGGCGTGGGCGCGATGGCGGCCCTGCTGGGGCTGGATTTCGAAACCGCCAAGGCCGTGGCGCATGAGGCCTCCGAGGGCGAGGTGTGCCAAGCGGCCAATGACAACGATCCCAGCCAAGTGGTGGTGTCGGGCCACAAGGGCGCGGTGGAACGGGCCTGCGAGATCGCCAAGGCCAAGGGGGCCAAGCGCGCGTTGCTCTTGCCGGTCAGCGCACCGTTCCATTGCGCGCTGATGCAACCCGCCGCCGATGCCATGGCCGAGGCGTTGAGCCATGTGGACCTGAACGACCCCGCCGTGCCATTGGTGGCCAATGTGCTGGCCCATGCGGAAAACGATGCCACGCTGATCCGGTCGCTGCTGGTCGATCAGGTGACGGGATCGGTGCGGTGGCGCGAAAGCGTGATGTTCATGGCCGCGCAGGGCGTCACCGAGATCTGGGAAATCGGCGCGGGCAAGGCCCTGTCGGGCATGATCAAGCGGATCGACAAAGGGCTTGCGACCCGCGC
>CAZIKH010000323.1:0-2394 GCA_964539755.1 uncultured Dinoroseobacter sp.
GACATCCTGCCCGCCGATTACTGGCGCTGGTGGCTTCTGTCCCACGCGCCCGAAACCAGCGACAGCGAGTTTACATGGGAGGCCTTCCAGACCGACGTCAACAAGGACCTCGCGGATGTGCTGGGCAATTTCGTCAGCCGCGTGACCAAGTTCTGCCGTTCGAAATTCGGGGAAACCGTGCCCGAAGGCGGCAGCTATGGCCCGGACGAGGCCGCCCTGATCGCGCGCCTGCAAAAGGGGCTGGACGCCTATCAAGGCTGCATGGACCGGATGGAGGTCCGCAAGGCCGCCGCCGAATTGCGCGCCCTGTGGGTGGCGGGCAACGAATACTTGCAGGAAACCGCGCCGTGGTCGGCCTTCAAGACCGACCCGGATCGCGCCGCCGCCATCATCCGCCTGTCGCTGAACCTGATCCGCGTCTATGCCGTGCTGTCGGCGCCCTTCATCCCCCATGCCGCCGCGTCGATGCTGCGCGATATGGGCGATGCGCCCGACACTTGGCCCGATGACATGGACAGCGCCTTGTCGGTCCTGCCCGCAGGTCACGCCTTCACCGTGCCCGAGGTGCTGTTTACCAAGATCACGGATGACCAGCGCGCCGATTGGGCGGCCCGGTTCGCGGGCCAGCGCAGCTGATCCCCCGCCCGCCCCCGGCCAAAAAGCCGGGCGCGGCGACCCGGAAAGGCCAGTCCTTTTAGACAGGTGGTCAGGCCCTTCCAAGACTGGCATATAAAGACGTATCAAAGACCCCGCTTTACTAATGGTTGAAAAGACAGGGCAAATTTAGCCCGCCAGTTAAGAAAGCCCGTTTTGATGTCGCCCTATTCCGGCCCCACGCTGGCATCGGCCGAGCTGGCCCCCTATCAGGCTTTGTTGAAAGCCACACCGTCGCTGAAGCTGCTGCACGACAATCAGGGACGGCTGTTGGGCGTCTCGCAACCCTTGGCGGATTTGCTGGATTGCGACCCCGAGGCGCTGATCGGATCCTCGGTCGAAAACCACCTGCCGCTGGACGTGCTGCATCCGGGCGAAGGCGATTGGTCCGAAGGCGGCATGACCGCCCCCGTGGCCGCGCGGGCCGCCGATCTGATCCGCGCCGATGGCCAGCGCATCCCCACGATCCTGTCCGCCACGCCCATTTCCGATGGGTCGGGGTCCGTCGTGGCGCGCCTGTGTTCGCTGTTCGATGCAACCGAATTCCGCCAAACCGAAGCGCAATTGAAAGAGGCCGTCACCAAAGCCACCGAAGCCAGCCGCGCCAAATCGCGCTTTCTGGCCGCCATGAGCCACGAAATCCGCACCCCGATGAACGCGATCTTGGGCTTTGCGCAATTGCTGAAACTGTCGAACCTCGACCCCAAGCGGCAAAACCACGTCAACGCGATCATCAGCGCGGGCGGCACCTTGATGAACCTGTTGACCGACCTTCTGGACCTCAGCCAGGTGGAAGCGGGCCGCATGCGCATCGAAAACCGCCCCTTCGATCTGCAAGCGGTGCTGGATCAGGTGGCCGACTGGTG
Organism: uncultured Dinoroseobacter sp.; assembly: GCA_964539755.1. GTDB lineage: Bacteria > Pseudomonadota > Alphaproteobacteria > Rhodobacterales > Rhodobacteraceae > Dinoroseobacter. The sequence goes on from CAZIKH010000323.1 coordinate 1,521, forward strand.
GCATTCCAGCGCCAATGAAAAGGGCCTGCGCCTGAACATCGCGCTGGACCGGGGCCTGCCGCACCGGGTGATCTCGGACCCGGTGCGTTTGCAGCAGGTCCTGAACAACTTCCTGTCGAACGCGCTGAAATACACCGAAGAAGGCCGGGTTGCCCTGACGGTCGAGGAACTGCGCCGCACCGACACCCATGCCCACCTGCGCTTTTCGGTCAGCGATACGGGCGTCGGCATGACCCCGGCGCAGCTCCAGAACCTGTTCAAGCCCTTCGTGCAGATCGAAAGCGATTTCGGCAAGGACCGGGGCGGCTGGGGGCTGGGCCTGTCGATCTGCCGCAACATCGCCGACATGATGGGCGCGCAAATCGGGGTGGACAGCACCCCCGGCAAGGGCACGACCTTCTATTTCGAACTGGACATGGAAATCGCCGAAGCCACGGCGCCGCCGCGCAGCGAATTGGGCCCCGATCTGCGCGTCGTCCCGTCCTCCGGATTGCGCATCCTGATCGCCGAAGACAATGCGATGAACCAAGACATGATGCGGGCCATGCTGCGCGATTTCGGGCATGACGTGGTGACCGTGTCGAACGGGTTCGAGGCGGTCGAGGCGCTGATCAAGGACAAGTTCGACATGGTGCTGATGGACATCACCATGCCCGGGCTGGACGGGTTGGGCGCAACCGAACAAATCCGGGGGGCCGATGGCGCGATGCGCGGGGTCCCGATCGTGGCCTGTTCGGCGCATGTGGGCGAGGACGTCCAAGCGCGCTACCGCCGGGTGGGCATCGACGACTTCCTGCCCAAACCGGTCGATCCCGAGGCGCTGCAAACCGTCATCCAAAGGGTGGTCCGTCGCGGCGGCTAAGGTCCATGACCC
>CAZIKH010000324.1:0-2391 GCA_964539755.1 uncultured Dinoroseobacter sp.
AAAAGCCAAGCCCCGGACGAATCCGGGGCCAGCCGATGCGGTCGTGTAGGGGGTTAGATAGGAGGGGTCAACACCTAAGCCACGCTTCGGCCAAGCCTTGCGGCAGGCTCTAACACATGCGTGTCTTGGACCATGGGCTTGAAAGGCCGAGAATGGCGCGTGGCTTTGGGAACGTATCTTTCCCCTGTCGTGAAAAATGCGAATGGTTAGTTTAGGGGCATGCGACACGACCTTTGACACGATTTGCCCCGAAAGGAGGCCGCATCCTTGGTGATGACGCACGTCCAGGTTCTGGAAAACCCTGACTTCGACGCGATTTTGGAACCCGGAGAGACAGTCCTATGGACAGGCCGTCCGGAATACGGGCTTCGGGTTCTTGAGCTTCTGGGGCATGAACGCATGTTGTTGGCGGCGAGCCTGATCGGCATTTCCGTCTTTGCAATCACGTATTCATTCTTGCCGGACCGAAGTGGACTTGAGCCATGGCTTATGCCGGTAGTCTTTGGATTTTTCTCTGTTGTTTTGCTCTATTCCCGGTTTCTCGACGCGTCGATCCGCCAAGACGTGATATCGTCATTCATGTATGTTGTGACCGATCGGCGTGCGATCGTCTTGCGTTATGCCAAGAATTTTAAGCTGAAAGATCGCCTATTCGTTGTATCCACACGGCATTCGGCTCAGTTTCAAACCTATATTTTTCAAACAAAACCCCATCCGTCTCTGCGCATCGGGACACTCTTGAGCAAGGACTCGGTTCAGCCATTCGGCTTCGGACTAACGCACCCGGGACAGACGCCTTTCTGGGCGCGCGTCACAAAATCCGTCTACTTCGAACAGGTTTCTAACGCCGAGGCTCTCCAGGCCATGATCGTTGAACATCAAACGAGGGCGCGCGAAGGATCCTGATCTGGGAGTTCGTCCCCCCCTGCGACATTGACCTGCACGTAAATCGAGTTGACCCCGCCCGCCCGTCGCGACACCGTGCGCCGACACCATGGCCAAGCTTGGGGGAGCTTTCATGTCTGTGCACCACTTCGTCTGGACCGACCTGTCGACCTTCGACATGCCGCGGGCCCGGGCCGATTATGGGGCGCTCTTCGGCTGGAGCTTCACCGGCGATGACGGCTACGACTTTGCCACGCAGGGCGAGGATCCGGTGGCCGCGATCACGCCCATGCCGCCCAAGATGGTTGCGCTCGACATGCCGTCGTTCTGGATGTCCTACATCCGGGTCGAGGACGTAGCGGCCAGTGTCAAGAAAGCGCGCCTGCACGACGGGGTCGTGGTCGAGGTCGAACCCCAAGCCTCGGACAGCGATACCAAGGTGGCGCTGGTGCGCGACCCGTCGGGCGCGGGCTTCACGCTGTATGAAGGGCCCGACATCCTGCCCCCGCTGCCCGGCGAAGGCGTCGTGCTGGAGCGGACGCATCATTTGGCCTCGGTCGATACCGTCGCGCTGTTTTACACCGATCTCTTTGGCTGGCGCTTCACCAAACTCGCCGACAGCCCCTGGCCCACCTACGCGATCCACGATGCCGATGGCGCGTTTGTCGCCTATGCTGAAGAGGTCCCCAAGGAGGTGCGCGGCAAGTTCAGCTATTGGATGCCGTGTTTTTCAACCACCGATATGGCGGGCCTGTTGCAACGGCTGGAGGCACAGGGGGGGGAGGTCCTTACCACTTTTGACGACGGACGTGTGATGGCGCGCGACGGGCAAGGCGCGCATTTCCTGTTACGCGAAACCGCGGTCGCAGACCCTGCCGAGGACGCGATCGACGGCCCGGAAACCGCCCCCGCTGACAAAGACCGGGCGCAGGATGCTCCACCAGCCAGCCGCGAAAGTGCCGGACCCGGGTCCAACATCGCCACCTGGCGCACCGGGATCGGGCTTGCCTGCATCTGGGCGGCTGTGGCGCTGGACCTGAACGCGTTCTGGGGGGTGTTGTTCCTGATCTGGACCTGGCCCGCACTGCGCAGCGGTGTTGCCTATTTCATCGACCCCGTGGGCCGGCGGGAGTCACCGACGCTTTTCTGGGCGCTGGTGGGAACGTGGGTTTTGCTCAGCCTTTGGCTGATCGGCGGCGATATCTGGCCGCTCCTTGGTCAGGGGTGATCCCGCCGCCAAACCCGCGCGCGACCACGGGCCCACCGCGGCCACATCGAAAGAGGCGTCGCGCATCCCGAAAAAAAGAAAAGGCCCGGGCAAGCCGCCCGGGCCTTTGTTGTCTTTCTGGAGAACCGATCAGAGTCCGGTGGACACGTCGATCGTGTTGCCTTCTTCCAGCGTCACATAGGCTTTCTTGACGTCGGCGCGGCGGCCCTTGATGCCGCGGAACCGCTTGGTCTTGCCCTTGGTGATGGTGGTGTTGACCGCCTTCACCTTGACGCCGA
>CAZIKH010000325.1:0-2384 GCA_964539755.1 uncultured Dinoroseobacter sp.
CTGCATGGTGCGCCGGATCTCTTCGTCCCGTCCGATGATCGGGTCGATCTTTCCGTCCCGCGCGGCTTGGGTCAGATCGCGGGCGTATTTCTTCAACGCTTCATAGGTGTCTTCGGCACTGGCCGAATCCGCCGTTCGTCCGCCGCGAATGTCGTTGATCGCGCCGTTCAGGGCTTGGGCATTGACCGCACCCGCCTCCAATGCGTCCTTTGCCTTGGACTTGACCATCGCCAGCGCCATCAGAACGCGCTCGACCGGCACAAAACTGTCCCCCGCTTTCTTGGAAACGGTTTCGGCTTCGTCCAGAACCCGCGCCATCAAGGGATCAAGATAAATCTGATCCCCGCCGCCGGACACTTTGGGCAGCTTGGCAACTGCCAGATCGACAGCCTCCTTGACCCGGTCAGGGGCGCCGCCGGACCGCGCAATCAAATTGCTGGCCAAGCCTTCGGGATCATCCAGGATCGCTTTCAGCAAATGCTCGGGCACCAAACGCTGGTGACCTTCGCGCAATGCAATCGTTTGGGCCGCTTGCAGGAATCCGCGCGACCGCTCCGTGAACTTTTCCAGGTTCATCGGCTTTCTCCTTTTCTTAGCACCCGGTGCGAACGTGCCCGCTTGGCGGCGCACCCTCTGTCGGGCCTCTCGATATAAATGGGAAGGCCGCCATTCCTTTCCAAGCCCCCTCTTCTTCTAGGCGCAAATACTCCCTAAAGACCCTGCAAACCAATCAACCGGAGCGCCCTTATGTCCGACGACCGCCTTATCGTAGCCCTTGATGTGCCAAACGCCCTTGCGGGTTTGGACCTTGCCGCAAAACTCGGCGAGGCGGTGGGGTTCTACAAGATCGGCCTCGGCATGCTGACCGGCGGCGGGCTGGCCTTGGCGAACGAGCTGAAGCAGGACCACGGCAAGCGCATCTTTCTGGACATGAAGCTCTTTGATATCGGGGCCACGGTCGAAGCCGCCGTGCGGGGTCTGGCACAGTTCGATCTGGATTTTCTGACCGTGCATGGCGACCCCCATGTCGTGCGCGCCGCCAAGGAAGGGGCGGCCGGATCCAACCTGAAAATCCTGGCCGTGACCATCCTGACCTCGCTCGACCGGGCGGACCTTGATGCCTGCCTGATGCCGCCGGGGGATGTCGCGGATCTGGTGGTCGATCGCGCCGGACGCGCCTTTGACGCGGGCGCAGATGGCGTCATCGCCTCCCCGCAAGAAGCGGCCCTGATCCGGGCGCTGCCCGAAAGCGCCGGACGCCTGATCGTAACCCCCGGCGTGCGCCCGACGGGCAGCGCCAAGGGCGACCAGAAACGGATCATGACCCCCGGCGATGCCATCCGCGCGGGATCGGATCATATCGTGGTCGGCCGCCCGATCTGGCAAGCCGCCGACCCGGTCCGCGCCGCCCGCGCCGTCTTGGCCGAGTTGCCTTAAGGCAGGTACAACTCGACCTTGGTGCCGTCGTCGGGCAGCGTCCCGAACCAGTAAATCGCCCCTTCGGGCGCAAGGGTCACCAACTCGGCCCCGGCCCCGTCATAAAGCCAGATATCCCCCGCGCTGGTCGTCCCCCAAGCCGACACGCGGTCCAGCACGCCGGGGCATGGCCCTTCGACCCAGTCCACCACATTCAGCGTTTCGGAAAACGGGGTCTGCGACAGCGCGATCTGGCAGCTTTGACCATAGGCAACCAGCGCCAGCGGTTCGGTCGGAATGAACACATCCCCCACTTGTTGTCCGGCCGCGCTGGCGGTTTCGGTGCCAAAGAAGCTCATCTCCATCGCGCTGCCATCCATCAGGCCACCCAGGTAGAAACCGTCGCGTTCCCGGTCCAGCCGCCCGATCATCTCGAAATCGGGACCCGCGTACAGCACGATACTGGCGCTGTCGTTCAGCGACGACCACCCCGTCAGCCGATCAAGATCGCCCAGACAGCCCGCATCGTGGCGCACAATGGCATAAATCCCATCCGCCACTGGGTCGCTTTCGAAGGACACGCGGCAGATATCGTCAAAGGCAAGAATGCCCCAAACATCAAAAGACTGCGCCTTGGCAGATGGCGCGACTGCCAAACCAAGACACAAGACCAAACAGGAAAGTACGGTACGCATCAGATCGTTGCTCCAAGACAAGGGAATCAGCGCGGCCAGTTTACGAATGCCCGCGGGTTTGCCACCCCCTGACGGCGTGACACCTTTCCGCAATCAGCGTAGTTTCGGCGCCATGCCCAGCTTGTGCCGCGACTGTTTCGAAACCTTTGACGCACCGGGGCGCTGTCCCGTCTGCCGCAGCCCGCGCACGCTGTCGCATCCGGAATTATTCGATCTGTCCATCGCGCATATGGATTGCGACGCCTTCTTTGCCAGCGTCGAAAAACGCGACCG
>CAZIKH010000326.1:0-2377 GCA_964539755.1 uncultured Dinoroseobacter sp.
GGCTGGGCGCGCGGGTCTTCGGGCACGGCCCAGATCACGGGCGCGCGGGGGCGCGGCGGCAGATCGGCGTCGAGATCGGTCAGCAGCACGATGGTGGCGGGCGACAGGGCCATGGCGGCGTCCATCACAGGGCCAAAATCGGTGCCCCCGTCGCGCGCGAAGCGCAAACCGGTCAATTGGGCCGGACCAAGGCGCGGTTCGATCAGGATCGGATCGCGCGGGACCTCGTCAAAGGGCAGAAGATGGACCTCGGCCCCCGACTTGGCGGCGATGGCCAGCAATTCGGCGGCGAAGCGCGCCAGCAACCCATCCGACACGGACGAGGACATATCGACCCCAACCGCAAGGCGCGGGCGGTGCTGGTGTGGCTCGGTGCCCGGTTCGAACCCCGGCTGGCGGGTGGCGGTGGCGCGGGCATGGGCATCCCGGGCCAGCCATGTGCGCGCGGGCCGGGTGGGCAGACGCCGTGGATACTGGATCAGCGCTTCGGCCAGCAAGGCCCGCAGCACGCGTTCCCAAGGTGTGGCGGTCTTGGGCAGGTCGGCGAGCGTCAGGCCCAACGCCCCGATCCCGCGCCCGGCCTGCCGTCCCGCGGCCATCGCGCGGGCCAAGCGGTCCTGCCATTCCGCAGCACCTGGGGCCTCGCCATCGGCGGTCTGCCCTTCGGGTTTCAAGTCGCCTTCAAAGCCCTGTGCGTGGGCATAGCGTTTGGCCTTGTCGCTGGGGCGATTGTCGGGCTGACGACCGCTGCCGGGCTTGGGGTCGGCCAGCGCCAGAAACAGGCGTTCGGCATCCCAGTCCGACAAGACCTCGGGCGGGGAAACGGACGTGCCCAAAGCCGTGCGCAGCAAATCCGTGGCCAAGACCGCCGGACGCGGCAGCGCATAGCCCGCTTCCTGCAAGGTCTGGTTGATCAAGGCATCGGCGGCCAGCGGGAACAGGTCCTGATCGACGGTGTCGCCCAGACGGTCCCGCATGGCCTGTGCCCGCGCGGAATGGCGAAAGGCCACATGCAGGACGTGATGCGCGGCCAGTCCGACCTGTTCGGCACGGCTGAGGGCGGCAAAACGAGGACCATAACAGATCACGTCCCCCCGGGTTTCCGCCAAGCCGCTGTCCATGTCGCGGTGCTGGCACCACAAGGCCAAGACCGCCAAGGCGGGGTCTTCTTCGGCCAAATGCTGCAACGCGCGCGTGGCACGGGTGGAATGCATCACTCCAGCCCCATATCGGCCCGTTCTTGCGCATAGGCCGCATAGGCGGGCGAGGCGAGGAAGGCATCGGCCAGATCCAGATCCAACCCGCGCCGGATCAGGGTTTCAAACCCATAGGTCGTCAGTTCCGCCAAGGGCAACGCCTGCAACGCGGGGCCGGGGCGATGATCGGCAAGGGTTCGAAGGCCCGCCAGCACCTCGATCACATCCGGTGCGCTGTCCTTGTCCAACACCGCGATCAAGCCATAGATCAGCGCGTGCAACCCGTGCAGCGTGTCGGGATAAAGCGACCAGCGATCCGCCTGTTTGCGCGCCAGCATCTCGGCCACTTGGACATTCGCCGCAATATCGGCTTCGACCAGCGCGAATTCGGCGGCGACGGCTTCGCCAACCGTGCCCGCGATCATGGCAGCCCGCAGGCGACGATCGGGCACAGCCTTCAGAATGTCGCTGACCCGTTCCCAACTGCGGGGCGTGGCCATGATCAGCGCCCCGTCATTCAGGCCGCGTTCGGTCGTGTCCAGCAGATCGGGCCGGGTCTTGATGAAGGCGATGACCGTGGGGTGCAGCCCGTTTGGCACGGCGTAATTGTCCAACCAGTCGCTCGGCTCGGCCTCGACCACCAAATGCACCAAGCGGTCCGACAGGCCCGTGCCCATCTGGTGGGCGATGGCCCCATCTTCCACCGTGTTGCCCGCCGCCACCAGAAAGACCGAGCCCGGCAGGCGATGCCGCCCCACCCGGCGTTCCTGCAACAGGCCATAGACGGTCGGCTGCAACCAAGGCGCGGCCGCGGTCAGTTCGTCCAGAAACAACACCGCCGGGCGGTCGCCATCGGGCAGGTCTTCGGGTCGGTACCAAACGGTCTTGCCTGCCGCGTGGTCGTAATAGGGCAGACCGCGCAGGTCCTGCGGTTCGATCGTGGTCAGGCGCAGATCGTAAAGCTGCGCGCCGATCTCGTCGGCCAATTGCGCAACGATCTGGCTTTTGCCGACACCGGGGCGGCCATGCAGCATGAAGGCGGTGGTCAAGGACCCTGCGGTTTGCGCCGCCCATCCGGCGCGCAGCACCTCCAGCGCGCGGCCAGCGGACACGGTATGGGCGTTCAGGGTCATGGGCGGGCCTCCTTTTCCCTTGCTATCTGGCCCGGCGCCCCCGACAGG
>CAZIKH010000327.1:0-2373 GCA_964539755.1 uncultured Dinoroseobacter sp.
AGGCCGAAGGACGCGATCAGCATCACCTCGAACCAGACATAGAGGTTGAAGATATCGCCGGTCAGAAACGCGCCACACACCCCGGCCAACAGCGCATGGGCCAGCGGATGAAACCCGACGCGGCGTTCGTCCGCGGTCACGTCGCGCGCCGAATAGATCACCGTCGCCACACCGACGATGCCCGCGATCAGCACCATCGCCGCCGCCAGAATATCCGCGAACAGGGTGATCCCGAACGGGGCCGCCCAATTGCCCATCTGCACGGCCATCGGGCCATTCGCCAGCACCTCGGCCAGCAGCACCCACCCCGAGATCAGCAGCGCCACCGCGCCGACCAGCGACACGGCAAAGTCCCGGCCTGACCCGCGCAGGATCAGCGCGGCAATCGCCGTCAGGAACGGGACAACAATGGGAAGTACAAGCAACATCTTGAATTATGGCTTTCGATCAAAATCAGCTTCCGGCTCGCAGGCGCGCATATCGTCCATCACCTCGGTCCCAAGGCTTTCATAGGCACGAAAGGCCAAGGCCAGCGCAAAGGCCAGCAAGCCAAAGCCGATCACGATGGCCGTCAGGATCAGGGCTTGCGGCAAGGCATTGGCCACCGCCGGATCGGGCACGCTGGCCCCTTCGGGCACGAAAGGCGGCGCGGCATAGTCCAGCCGCCCCGAGGCGAAAATCACAAGGTTCGCCGCATTGGACAACAACACCAGACCGAACAGAAAGCGGATCAGCTGGCCGCTCATCATCAGATAGGCCCCCGCTGCCACCAGAAAGCCGACCAAAGCTGCAAGTACGATTTCCATCAGTCCAGCTCTCCGGGGTTGGTGCCGTCCTTGGCGTAGTAAACCGCGTCTTCCAACGCGAACAGGATCGCGCTGACCGCGCCCAGAACCGTCAGGTAAACGCCCGTGTCGAACAACAGGACCGATCCCACGGGCAGGCCTTCCAGCTTGCCGGCTTCGTTCGGGCCATAGAATGGCCAGACGCCTTGCAAGAACGATCCATGCAGGGCCTGCCCCCACAACCCCGCCAAGGTGGCGGCCAGAAGGCCGATCCCGGCAATGGTCAACGGGTCGACCCGCAGCGCCTTGCGCGCCTCGTCCGGGCCTGCCGCGATCGCATAAAGCGCCACCGCGATCACCGCCATCAACCCGCCGATGAATCCGCCGCCCGGTTCGTTATGGCCGCGCCACAAGATCAGGATCGAGGCCAGCAGGAAGATCGGCAACAGGGCCCGGGTCGCCGTTTTCAGGATGGTCGAATTCATTTCCGTCCCCCTTTGCGGGCCTTGCCGGCCGTCAGCGCCGCCGCCGCCGCAATGGCCGCGATCAGCACCACCGCCACCTCGCCAAACGTGTCCAGCGCGCGGAAATCGACAAGGATCACATTGACGATGTTGCGCCCAAAGGCTTCGCCATAGCTGACCTGCTCGAAATACTCGGTGATGCGGGGATCGAAGGGATGCGCCAGCACGCTGGCCACCACAAAGGCAATCCCGATCCCCAGCGCGGTGGCGATCAAGGCATCGCCCGCGCGGAAATTCCGTTCAACCGGCATCGCGGGCAGTTTCACCAAGGCAACCGCCAGAATGATCACGACCAGCATTTCGACCAGCAATTGGGTAATCGCCACGTCGATGGCCGAATAGAAGGTGAAGATCAGCGCGATCCCGGCCCCGACCACGCCCAAGGCGGTCAGGCCATAGAGCCGCGAATTGGTCATCAGGACCACGAAGGCGGAAATCGCGATCAGGCCCGACACCACCAGCGGAATAATCGCAATCGCATCGGGTTGCGGGGCGAAATCGCCTTGGCTGACCAAATGCGCGCCCCAGATCAGCAGCGTCAGCACGGCGAAGGCGATCCGCAAATAGACCGTCATCCGTCCCCCCTGCACGGTGCGCGCGGTCCAGGCGGCGAAGGCCTTGAAGGTGGCCAAGGCCCCGTTGAAGACATCGTCGGCGGGCACACCGCCAAAGCTGGGGCGGTTCAGCGCCGCGCGGATCACGAACCGCCCGCGATACAGCACAAAGCCCAGCACGAAGGTCGCAATCGACAGCATCAGCGGCAGGTTGATCCCGTGCCACAGCTTCAGCTTCAAGGGTTCGGTGCCGGGCGCGATGCTTTCCACCGTGGGCGTGACGATCAGCTTGCCCAGCAAGTCGGGATAGATCCCGAACAGGAACCCCATGGCCGCCAACACCCCCGGCGCGATCCACAACAGGATCGATGGGTCCTTGGGGTCTTTGGGCGGCGTGCCGGGTTTGCCCCAGAAGGGCGACACCGCGACCAGACCCGCCGCGGCCACCATCATGGCATTGGCCAACAAGGCGGCCGTCGCCACCAGCAATGGTTCCGACACCACGGCCAA
>CAZIKH010000328.1:0-2367 GCA_964539755.1 uncultured Dinoroseobacter sp.
TGCCGTCGTAATTGTCTTGAAAATCAACGGTGTCCTTGTCGATATCGGCCAGAAGAAAGGCCGATGGCTTGTCCATCCGCACCTCGGTATAGCGCATAGCTGCCGGGTTATCGCCGTCCATCGACCCGAAATTGCCCTGCCCATCCAGCAAGGGCAGCGACATCGAAAAATGCTGCGCCATCCGCACCAAGGCGTCATAGATCGCGCTGTCGCCATGGGGGTGGTACTTCCCCATCACGTCGCCAACGGGGCGGGCGGATTTGCGATAGGCCTTGTCATGCGTGTTGCCGGTTTCGTGCATGGCATACAGGATGCGCCGATGCACGGGCTTCAAGCCGTCGCGCAGATCGGGGATTGCCCGCGAAATGATCACGCTCATGGCATAGTCGATGAACGAGGTTTTCATCTCCTCGGTGATCGAGATGCTGGGCCCCTCGAACGCGGGCTTGCCTTCGGGCGTTTCGTCAGTGTTTTCAGGGCCTTCGGGGGTGTCGGTCACAGGAAGCTCCGGCTTGCAAACAGCGCACAATATCTAGTCTTGGACAGTATATCCCGACCTTCATGTTGCGTGCAAGCAAGGCAGGAATTCTATTGTCAGCCATGAAGGCCGAGTGATAGCAGCTTGTTTTTGTTGACGAAAATCGAATCTGTGGTTTGCTTTTCCCTGTCGAGTCTTCGCACACAGGAGAACGCATGACCGAGACCGAGCTGATGATGAAGGGATACGGGCTGACGACCGCTGAAATGTTCTATCGGATGCCCGATTACCGCAATGTGCTGAACAGCTATATCTGGCAGGATTACGATCTGGCGCCCGACCACCCGAAACTGTTCGAATTTATCGAGTTCTGGCAGGAAAAGCTGGACGGTCCGCTGCATTCGGTGCGCTTCACCCACCGCAAGCTGATCGCCCCCGGCGAATGGCGCAACGTGACCGGCGAGTTTACGCTGCACTAAATCGCGCGGCGCGCCGCCATCACCCAAAGGCCTGCCAAGGCCAGCGATGCCAGCATGTTCCAGCTGGCCATGGACAGGCCCAGCAGGGACCACGCGACCTCGTCGCACATGATGACGGTTTCGGCGATCTCGGTCGATAACAGGTCGGCCCCGCTCATCGCGCCCAGATCGAGGCTGCCGCCCCCCGAACAGGATGTCGGCCCCGGCCACCAGCCGCGTTCGACGCCGGTATGATAGCCGCCGATCCCGGCGGTGGTCAGCGCGGCCAGCGCCCCCAGCCATGCCAGCGCGGGCAGGGCGGTTGCGACACCGACCAGCCCGATGCCCACCGCGGCGAAATGCGGCCAGCGCTGCCACAGGCACAATTTGCAAGGGGCATAGCCCAGCGCCTGAAACACATAGGCCCCGATCAACAGGGCGGCGGACCCGCCGGCGGCCAGAAGAACAAGCTGTTTTTGGGTCATGGTCGCCTCGGGGTCGTCGGTTCGGGCCGGATCAGCCAATCAGGCTGCGATGGTCGCCCCGTCATACGCCGATTGCCGCCCGGATCAAGGCGACCAAGGTCGCCCCCGCGAAGATCAGCGACCCGATCCACGCCGTGCCAAGCACACCGCCCAACAAAACAAGGATGCCGTCGCGCTGCACAAGGCCCATCGACACGATCACAACTGCGATACCGGGCACGGTGTTGGTGCCGGGCAGGGGCACAAGGATCGATGCGCTGAACAGGACAAGGGCGGCGCCCACCGCCTGATCCAGCGGCTTGCGGGTCAGCGCCGACAGGCGCGGGCGGCTGATCGCCTCGATCCGGCGCAACCATGGGCGGGCGCGATCGGCAAGGTTTGTCAGGCTGGCCTTCGACACGGTGCGCGCCCCCAACCGGGCGGGCATCCACGGGGCGGCGCGCCCCAGCAGGATTTGCGCGGCGACAAACATCAAGGGCAACGACACGACCTGCGGCACCCCATACAGGAACGGGATGCAGCAAGGCAGCGCCAGCACCATCAGAAAGACCCCGAAGGCGCGTTCGTGCAACTGACCCAGAATCCAGTCCAGCCGCACCTCGGCCTCGGGCGCGTCTTGGGCAAGTTGGGTCAATCGGTCGGAAATCGCGATTGCATCGCCGGGCTGGGCCGTCATCGGCGCTCTCCTTGGGGGTGGGCGCGGCAGGTCGCGACCCATGCCCGCCGCCTAGCAAATCCTGTGTGGCCCTGCCAGCGCACAGCGCCGCCCGCGACAATCGGCGGGGGGCGTTTTGCCGGTGGCGGGGCGCTGTTTTCCTCTGGACCCCGCCGCGCTCTGGCGATAATCGGTGTCGACAGGCCCGAGTGGCGGAATTGGTAGACGCAGGGGATTCAAAATCCCCCGATGGCAACATCTTGTCGGTTCGAGTCCGACCTCGGGTACCAG
>CAZIKH010000329.1:0-2362 GCA_964539755.1 uncultured Dinoroseobacter sp.
AGGCCAAGGTGGGGCAGGATTTCATCAACAGCCTTGGCGACCGCCCGAACGGCAAGCTGATCCTCGTCACCGCGATCAACCCGACGCCCGCAGGCGAGGGCAAGACGACCACGACCGTGGGTCTTGGCGACGGGCTGAACAAGATCGGCAAGAAAGCCGCGGTCTGTATTCGCGAGGCCAGCCTTGGGCCGAACTTCGGCATGAAGGGTGGGGCTGCCGGGGGCGGCTATGCGCAGGTGGTTCCGATGGAAGAAATGAACCTGCATTTCACCGGCGATTTTCACGCGATCACCAGCGCACACAACCTGCTGTCGGCCATGATCGACAACCACATCTATTGGGGCAACGAGCTGGAGATCGACGAACGCCGCGTCACCTGGCGGCGGGTTCTGGACATGAACGACCGGGCCCTGCGGGATACCGTGACCAGCCTAGGCGGTGTGGCCAACGGCTTTCCGCGCCAGACCGGGTTCGACATCACCGTCGCGTCCGAGGTCATGGCGATCCTGTGCCTTGCCAATGATCTGGACGACTTGCAGAAGCGGCTTGGGGACATGATCGTCGCCTATCGCCGCGACAAGACCCCGATCTATTGCCGCGATATCAAGGCCGATGGCGCGATGACCGTGCTGCTGCGCGATGCGATGCAGCCGAACCTTGTGCAGACGCTGGAAAACAACCCCGCCTTTGTCCATGGCGGCCCCTTCGCGAACATCGCCCATGGCTGCAACAGCGTCATCGCGACCAAGACCGCGCTGAAGCTGGCCGACTATGTCGTGACCGAAGCGGGCTTCGGCGCCGACCTTGGGGCCGAGAAGTTCATGAACATCAAATGCCGCAAGGCGGGCCTTGCCCCCGATTGCGTCGTGCTGGTGGCCACGATCCGCGCGCTGAAGATGAACGGCGGCGTCAAGAAAGAGGATCTAGGGACCGAGAATGTCGCTGCGGTTGTCAAAGGCTGCGATAACCTCGCGCGCCATATCGCCAACATCAAATCCTTTGGCGTGCCCGTCGTCGTGGGCATCAACCACTTCATCTCGGACACCGAGGCCGAGGTGCAGGCGGTCAAGGACTTCGTCGCCTCCCGCGGGGCGGAAGCCTTCCTGTGCAAGCACTGGGCCGATGGCGGGGCGGGCATCACCGAGCTGGCCACGCGCGTGGCGGAAATCGCCGACAGCGGCGCGTCGCAATTTGCGCCGATCTACAAGGACGAGCTGTCGCTGTTCGAAAAAATCGAAACCATCGCCAAGCGCATCTACCGCGCGGACGAGGTGCTGGCCGATGCCAAGATCCGCACCCAACTGAAAGAATGGGAAGCGCAAGGTTACGGCAACCTGCCCGTCTGCATGGCCAAGACCCAATACAGCTTTACCACAGACCCGACCCGCCGGGGCGCGCCGGACGGTCACAGTGTACCCGTGCGCGAGGTTCGGTTAAGCGCAGGCGCGGGGTTCGTCGTGGCGATCTGCGGCGAGATCATGACGATGCCCGGTCTGCCGCGCAAACCCGCCGCCGAAACGATCCGCATCAACGACGAAGGTCTGGTCGAAGGGCTGTTCTAGCGCTGATCCGAGTATTTGGACCTAGAAGAAGAGAGAGACATGGCGCAGATCATCGACGGAAAGGCCTTCGCCGCAAACGTCCGCGCGCAAGTGGCGGCCCATGTCGCCCAGATGCAGGCAGACCACGGGATCACGCCGGGGCTGGCTGTGGTGCTGGTGGGCGAGGACCCCGCCAGCGAGGTCTATGTCGCGGCCAAGCATCGCCAAACGGTCGAGGTCGGCATGGCCTCGTTCGAACACAAGCTGCCAGCGGATACCAGCGAAGCGGACCTGTTCGCCCTGATCGACCAGTTGAATGCCGATCCGGCGGTGCATGGCATCCTGTGCCAGTTCCCGGTGCCCGACCATTTGGATGAACGCCGCGTGGTGGCGCGGATCGATCCGGCCAAGGATGTGGACGGGCTGAGCGTGGTCAATGCCGGGTTGCTGGCCAGCGGCGAAAAAGGGCTGGTGTCCTGCACGCCGCTGGGATGCTTGATGCTGTTGCGTGACCGGCTTGGCGACATGACAGGGCTGAACGCCGTGGTCATCGGGCGGTCGAACCTGTTCGGCAAGCCAATGGCGCAACTGTTGCTGCAAGAAAACTGCACCGTCACCATCGCCCATTCCCGCACCCGGAACCTGCCCGAGGTCTGCGCCCGCGCCGATATCCTTGTGGCCGCCGTCGGGCGCGCGGAAATGGTCAAGGGCGATTGGGTCAAGCCGGGGGCGACGGTGATCGACGTGGGCATTACGCGCCTGCCACACCCCGACAAGCCGGGCAAATCCAAGCTGCTGGGGGATGTGGATTTCGCCCAAGC
>CAZIKH010000330.1:0-2339 GCA_964539755.1 uncultured Dinoroseobacter sp.
TGGTCGCGGGCGGCCTTGATGACCTCGCGCACGCGGGTTTCATCCCCGATATTGCCCGGATTGATCCGCAGGCAGGCCGCGCCCGCCTCGGCGGCTTCGATCCCGCGTTTGTAGTGGAAATGGATATCCGCGACGATGGGCACCGGGCTTTCGCGCACAATCTCCTTCAGCGCGCGGCTGCTGTCCTGATCGGGCACCGAAACCCGCACGATATCGGCACCCGCCTCTGCCGCAGCCTGCACTTGCGCGATCGTGGCCTTGATGTCCGTGGTCAACGTGTTGGTCATCGTCTGCACGCTGATCGGGGCATCGCCCCCGACGGGCACGTTGCCCACCATGATCTGACGGGATTTCCGGCGGTAGATGTTGCGCCAGGGACGGACGTGGTTCAGGGACATCGGCGGTCGTCTTCCAAGGTCGTTTGCGTCTTGATCAACCTAGAACTGTCAGGCCCGCTTGACAATGCCGCGCAATGTCTCGGGCCGCCCCGTTGCGCGATTAGTTCGATCCGCTGGCATCCGCGACATTGACGATGGCCGCAAGGTCCGGATCGCGGTTCAGGTCGGCCAATTCGAAGGCGGCGCGCACCGCGTCCGGCGACAGGACCACGTTTGAGGCCACCGATCCCGGTGCCCCCGCCGGGCCGAAAACCTGACCGGCCACTTCGAAATAGACCGATCCCGCAGCCCCCGCGCGCAGGCTGGGCGCTTCTTCGGTCACGGGCAAGACGAAGCGTTCACCGGGTTCCAGCACCTTTTCCAACAGGATCGTGCCATCCGCCGCCCGCACCCGCACCCAAGCCGGGGCTGCCGCCAAGATGGCCAGTTCCGGCGCCTCATCCGCGACAACCTTCGGCGCGGCGGTGCCGTCTTCGACCGATGCCTCGGCCAGTTGCGGGGCCGCCGGGGCCAAGGTGCCGACCGCCTCGGGGTCGAGCGTCGCAATCGGGCCATCCCGCGACACCATCACGGGCACATCCAAGGCCTGCGGGCGCAGCAAACGGTCCATCGCATCGACACTGGGGCCGCCCGCGGCAAGGGAGACACCCGATTGATCCTGTTCGGGATCGACCGCCAGCGGCATCAGGGGATCCACCTCGGCCAACAGGGTCGGCGTCGCATCCACGGGCACCACGGTGACGCGCTGCAATTCCTGCACCACGCTCCATGCGCCATAGCCAAGCCCCACGATCAGCGCCAGCAGCACCGCCGCCGAGCCCAGCGCGCCCGGATCGAGCTGCGCGAAGAAGCCGGGGTTCGGTTGCACCTGTGGCATCGCCCGGCCCAAACCGGCCTCGGCGGACACGCGGCCGCGCGCGGGCGTCGTCGTCGATTTCTGCGGGATCGGCGTGAACCCATGCACGCCTTGGAAACCGCTTTCTTCGCAGAATTTGCGGAAGGCCCAATCGGGGTCGAGGTTCAGGTGCCGCGCATAGGACCGCACATAGCCTGCGATGAAGCCCTTGCCGTCAAACCCATCGGGATTGGCGTCTTCAATCGCGGCAAGATATTCCGCCTTGATGCGCAGGTCGCGCTGCACATCCAGCAGCGAATAGCCCAAGGTGGCACGCTCTCCGCGCAAGGTATCGCCCAGCGACACCTCGAAATCGTCGAACCCCTGCAGGTCTTCGCCTGCCGGATCGACAAAATCATCGGTTTGCGACCTCATTTGGGACCCTGCCCCATCCTGCACACCCCACCACGCAACATGCCTGCCAGCCGACTCGAAGCGGTCGGCTTGGCAAAATCGTTACCATAGGGTTGAAATCGGTGCGAGGGGATTAACCGATCAGGCGCTCAAATCGGCACGATTTAGCGCACAATGCTGCCAAAGCCCATCCAGCGCTTTCACCAATCCGTCCAACATCTTGGCATCATGCACCGGGCTGGGCGTAAAGCGCAGGCGTTCGGTGCCGCGCGGCACGGTCGGGAAGTTGATCGGCTGCACATAGATCCCATGATCCGCCAGCAGCATGTCCGACAATTGCTTGGTGTGGATCGGGTCGCCGACGATCACGGGGACAATGTGGCTGCCATGATCGATGATCGGCAAGCCCAGGGCTTTCAGCCGCATTTTCAGGATCTTGGCCTGAAGCTGGTGCTGGTCGCGCCGCGCCTGATCGGTTTTCAGGTGCCGCACGCTGGCCGCCGCCCCCGCCGCAATCGCGGGCGGGATCGAGGTGGTGAAGATGAAGCCCGGCGCGTAGGACCGGATCGCATCGACCATCTTGGCGCTGGCCGCGATATAGCCGCCCATCACGCCGTAAGCCTTGCCCAGCGTGCCATTGATGATGTCGATGCGGTGCATCAGGCCATCGCGTTCGGCCACGCCGGCACCGC
>CAZIKH010000331.1:0-2339 GCA_964539755.1 uncultured Dinoroseobacter sp.
GGCCTGACATGGGATCCCAGCTTTTCGGGCCGGGGCGGGGGGTCGGAATTCGGCCTGATCCCGCTTCTGTGGGGCACGCTTTATATCTCGCTGATCGCATTGCTGGTGGCCGTGCCCATCGGTCTTTACGCCGCGATTTATCTGTCCGAATACGCGGGGTCGCGGATGCGGTCCGTCGCCAAGCCGCTGATCGAAATCCTGGCCGGTATTCCGACCATCGTTTACGGCCTGTTCGCGCTGATCACGGTCGGGCCGATGTTGCGCGATTACTTCGCCCAGCCCTTGGGGCTCGGCGACAGCTCTTCCTCGGTGATGACGGCGGGCATCGTGATGGGGGTGATGCTGATCCCCTTCGTGTCGTCCCTGTCCGATGACATCATCAACGCCGTCCCCCAAGCGATGCGCGATGGCAGCTTGGGCCTTGGGGCGACCCAGTCCGAAACGATCCGCCAAGTGATCGTGCCCGCCGCCTTGCCCGGCATCATGGGCGCTGTGCTGCTGGCGGCAAGCCGCGCCATCGGCGAGACGATGATCGTGGTCTTGGGGGCAGGGGCGGCGGCCAAGCTGGACCTGAACCCGTTCGAGGCGATGACCACAGTGACGGTGAAAATCGTCAGCCAGTTGACCGGCGACACCGACTTTTCGTCGCCCGAAACGCTGGTGGCCTTCGCGCTGGGTCTGACCCTGTTTTCCATCACGCTGGGGCTGAATGTCCTCGCCCTCTACATCGTGCGCAAGTATCGGGAGCAATACGAATGACCGACGCAACCTCGGATCTTGGCGCGACGCCCGAGCCCCGGCGCACCAGTTCGATCCTCGAACTGGACGAACGGACCCGCAAGCGCAACGCCACCGAAGCCCGGTTCCGGCTGCGCGGCCTGATCGCCGTCTTGGCGGGGTTGCTGGCGCTGTTGGTCTTGCTGACCTCGATCCTGTCGAATGGTCTGTCCTCGTTCCGCCAGACCTTCATCACCTTGGAAGTGACGCTGCCCGCAGATCGGCTGGACCCGTCCGGCACCCGCGATTTGGCGGCGATGCGCACGGTCTCGACCTTCGGCTATGCCCCGATCCTTGCGCAGGCGCTGATCGACAAGGTGGACGAGTTGGGGATCGAGATTGACGGCCTGAATGACCGCGCGATCTTTGCGATGCTGTCGGGCGAAAGCCCCGCGCAGGTGCGCAACTTCGTGCTGGCCAATCCGCAGGTGCTGGACACCTCGCAGACCTTCGTGATGCTGGCCAATGGCCGCGTGGACGGGTTCTTCAAGGGCCGCGTGACCTATGCCACTGCCGAGTTGGACAGCAACATCTCGCCCGCGCAGCTGGATCTGGCCCAAGCCCTGCAAGAGGCCGGCGTGCTGGAAAACCGCTTCAACTGGGGCTTTTTCACCATGCCCGACGCAGGCCCCACCCGCCCCGAGGCCGCAGGCCTTGGCGTGGCGGTGATCGGATCGGCCTATATGATGATGGTGGTTCTGGGGCTGGCGCTGCCCATTGGCGTGGCCGCGTCGATCTATCTGGAAGAATTCGCGCCCAAGAACCGCCTGACCGACCTGATCGAGGTGAACATCGCCAATCTGGCCGCCGTCCCGTCGATCGTCTTCGGCATCTTGGGCCTTGCGATCTTCATCAATTTCGCGGGTTTGCCGCAATCGGCCCCCATCGTGGGCGGGCTGGTGCTGACCTTGATGACCTTGCCGACGATCATCATCGCCACGCGGGCCTCGCTGAAATCGGTGCCGCCGTCGATCCGGCAGGCCGCCTTGGGTGTGGGCGCGTCGAAAATGCAATCGGTCTTCCATCACGTTCTGCCGCTGGCCGCCCCCGGCATCCTGACCGGCACGATCATCGGGCTTGCCCAAGCCCTTGGGGAAACCGCGCCGCTGTTGCTGATCGGGATGGTGGCCTTTGTGCGCGAATATCCCGGCGGCGTGCCCGAAGGGTTCTTCGACCCGGCTTCGGCCTTGCCCGTGCAGGTCTATAACTGGACCCAGCGGTCCGATCCCGCTTTTGTGGAACGGGCGTCCGGGGCTATCATTGTCTTGTTGGTATTCCTTGTTGTGATGAATGCCATCGCTGTGCTGTTGCGCCGCCGCTTCGAGCGCCGCTGGTAATCCGGGAAGGGATCACCATGAACGATATGCGATTTACGGAGAGAAACGTGGACACCAACGAAACCAAGATCGCCGCGAAGGGCGTCGATGTGTTCTACGGGGACACCCACGCGATCAAGGCGGTCGATGTGGACATTCCCGACAAGATGGTCACCGCCTTCATCGGCCCGTCGGGCTGCGGCAAGTCCACCTTTCTGCGCTGCCTGAACCGGATGAACGACACCA
>CAZIKH010000332.1:0-2336 GCA_964539755.1 uncultured Dinoroseobacter sp.
ACCGGCACCGGGTTCAGCGTGTGCGCGGTATGCGGCCCGCCGGTTTCGGGATCGACCATGGTTTCGCAATTGCCGTGATCGGCGGTGACGATCATCGCGCCGCCCACCTTTGCCAGCGCCTCGACCGCGCGGCCCAGACCGGCATCGACCGCCGCACAGGCCGCCATTGCGGCCTTCAGATCACCGGTATGCCCGACCATGTCGGGATTGGCGTAATTCACCACGATCAGGTCATAGCCCTTTTCGATGGCCGCGACGAATTGGTCGGTCACCTCGGCTGCCGACATTTCGGGTTGCAGGTCATAGGTCGCCACTTTCGGGCTGAGCGGCATGAACCGATCTTCGCCCGCCTCGGGCGTTTCCTGTCCGCCGTTCAGGAAGAAGGTGACATGGGGGTATTTCTCGGTCTCGGCCAGCCGGAATTGCGTCTTGCCATGGCTGGCGACCCAATGGCCCAAGGTGTTGACCAGTTCGCGCGGGGGAAACACCGTCGTCATATAGGCATTATGCGCGTCCGAATATTCGACCATCCCCAGCCGCGCGGCCAGATCGGGGCGGGGGGCGTTAAACCCGTCGAAACCCGGCGCGCCGAAGGCGGCGAGGATTTCGCGGGCGCGGTCGGCGCG
Source organism: uncultured Dinoroseobacter sp. (assembly GCA_964539755.1). GTDB lineage: Bacteria > Pseudomonadota > Alphaproteobacteria > Rhodobacterales > Rhodobacteraceae > Dinoroseobacter. Next base: position 627 of record CAZIKH010000332.1, read on the forward strand.
GAAGTTCAGGCAGAACAGGCCATCGCCCGCCGCCATGCCGGCATAGTCGCCGATCACCGTCGGCGCGATGAATTCGTCCATTTCGCCCTTGGCATAGGACGCATCGACCGCTGCGACCGCATCGGGGCTGTGCGCACCTTTCGCATGGGCCATCGCCTGAAACGCGCGTTCGACACGGTCCCAACGGTTGTCGCGGTCCATCGCCCAATAGCGCCCGATCACGGTGCCGACGCGCGCGCCCTCGGGCAATTGCAATCCGGCCACGAAACCGCGCGCGGAATCGGGGGCCACATCGCGCCCGTCGGTGATCGCATGCAGCACGACGGGCACGCCCGCCTCGGTCAGGGCCCGCATCGCGGCTTCGACATGCACGATATGGCCATGCACCCCGCCATCCGACACCACCCCCATCAGATGCGCGGTGCCGCCGGTGCCCTTCAGCGTGGCGATGAAATCTTGCAGCGCCGCTTCGCGCTGGAAGCTGCCGCTTTCGATGGCCAGATCGATCTGGCCAAGGTCCATCGCCACGACCCGGCCCGCCCCGATATTGGTGTGCCCGACTTCCGAATTGCCCATCTGACCGCTGGGCAGGCCCACATCCGGGCCATGTGTGATCAGCGTTGCATGCGGGCAGGTCGCCATCAGCCGATCCATCGTGGGGGTATCGGCAAGGGCGGGCGCGTTGGCGCTGGTGTCGGGGTTCAGCCCCCAACCATCGAGGATACACAAGACAACGGGTTTCGGGGCGGACATGGACGGGGCCTTTGCAGAAATCGTTCAGACCCGGTGATACGGGGTTCCGGCCAGAATGGAAACGGCCCGGTACAGTTGTTCGGCCAGCATCACGCGGGCCAGCATATGCGGCCAGACCATCTTGCCAAAACTCAGCGTCAGGTCGGCCTTGGCGCGCAGATCGGGGTGCAGACCGTCCGCGCCCCCGATCACCAGCGCCAGATCGCCCTGCCCGGCATCGCGCCAACCTGCGATCCGGTCGGCGAATTGGGGCGAGGTCAGGGTTTGCCCGCGTTCGTCCAATGCCACGATCACCGCCCCTTGGGGCAGGGCCTTTTCCAGAAGGGCGGCTTCGCCGGCAGGGCCGCCGCCCTTGCGGTCTTCGACTTCGATCACGCGCACGGGACCCAGCCCAAGGCTGCGTCCGGCGCGGTCGAACCGGGTCAGGTAGTCGTCAACAAGGTCTTTTTCCGGCCCGGCCCGCAGGCGGCCGACAACGCACAGGCACAGCTTCACGACGCGCGGGTCAGGCCTGCGCGGGTGGGGCCATCCACATCTTTTCCAGCTGATAGAAATCGCGCACTTCCGGGCGGAAGACATGCACGACAACATCGCCGGTATCGATCAGGACCCAATCGCCCTGCGTCTTGCCCTCGGTCTTGCAGGGGTGGCGCAGCTGGGATTTCAGCTCTTCGGCCACCTTGTCGGCCAAGGTGCTGACCTGCCGCGACGACCGACCGGAACACACGACCATGTAATCCGCGATGGTCGTCTTGCCGCGCAGATCAATGGTGACGATGTCTTCCGCCTTGCCATCTTCGAGGAGTTGCACAATCAGGTCGCGCAGCGTTTCGCTGCTGACGTCCTGGGCTGGGATGCGGTCGGTGAGATTGGCAGCTTCGCCTTGAACCGCAGTCGCTATCTGAGACAGATTTCTGTCCTCCTGAGCTATACGCCGCTGATCCCCGGCGCCGGGAT
>CAZIKH010000333.1:0-2331 GCA_964539755.1 uncultured Dinoroseobacter sp.
GGCGAAGGGGCGGTCACCATGCTGAGCCGGGGCTACGGCAATTGCCGGGTGACGGCGACCGCGCTGGCCCATGTCTGGCGGGTGCAGTTCTTCAACTCGATGGACACGCTGATCCTCGATACGTTCGAGGTCACCGACATGCCCGAGGTCGCGCTGGCCGCGCCCGAAGACCTGACCGACAGCGCCGACCGCATCCTCAAGGTGATCGAGGCCATCGCATGACCGGCGGGTTCGAAGGCAGCTATCTGGGCAGCGGCACCAAGATCAGCCCGCAGGCGATCATGGAATGCAAGATCTGCTGGACCCCGTATGACCCCGCCGATGGCGATGATTACCGTCAGGTCGAACCCGGCACCCCGTTTCTGGACCTGCCCGACGATTGGCATTGCCCCAATTGCGACGCGCCCAAGGAACAATTCATGGTGCTGGAAGACCCCGGCAGCGATGTCGCCGCCGCCACGGCGGACCTGTCGGCCAAGACCAAGGCGCTGGTCGCGGATTTCACCGAAATCTTTCACGCCAAGATGCGCGATGTCCCCCTGTGCAACCTGTCGCTGCACGTCCAGGCGGTGGGCTTTCGCTTGCAAGACGGGCGCGGGCTGGGCGTTCTGGTGGCGCCTTGGTTCATGAACCTGGTGCAACTGCCCGGCAAGGGCGAAGACTGGTCCGCCCTGACCCCCGGCGCGAAAGAGGTGCTGACCTTCCCCTCGGGCAGCTATGAATTCATCCACAACACCCGCGAAACCGTGGGCGGCTACAAGGCCTGTTCGCTGTTCTCGCCCATGGGCGATTTCAACAGTCAGGCCCAAGCGGTGGACGTGGCCAGCGCGGTGATGTCGGCCCTCTTCAACCCTGAAAACCAAGCCGAAACCGACCGCTCCGCCGATATCCGGCAGGCGCGCGAGGACGATCTTGCCGCAGCCGAGGCCGCCAAAGCCGAAGCCGAGGCGCAGAAAATCGGCACCGAACCCACGCGGCGGCGCCTGATCACCGGCGGTTTGGGCGGGCAGGACGCCCCCCAGACCACGGCGGCGGAATAGACCGATGCAAGGCGCGCTGACCTTTCACATCGGCCATGACGGGATCGAGGTGACGCGCCCCGACCCGCTGCCGATTGCGCGCCTGATCGTCGGCAAGCCCGTCGCGGAAGCCGCCGCCTTGATGCCGCGCCTGTTCAACCTGTGTTCCATGGCGCAAGAAGTCGCCGTGCGGCAGGCCCTCGGCATGACCGTCGCTGCGGGCGCGCAAGCCCGCCTGACCCACGACATCCTGCTGGAACATCTGGCGCGGTTCTTCGTCTTCCTGCCCCCGCTGGTCGATCTGAAACCCAAGGCGCTGCCGCATGGCTGGGAACGCGCCCCCGAGGCGCTGCGCCCGCTGGTCTTCGGCGGCGATGGCCGCCTGCCGCACAGCCGGACGGAATTGAAGCATTGGCTGGCCAAGGGCGAAGGGCTGGCCCCGGTCATCGCCGCCATCGGCGCGCGCTTTCTGCCCGGCGAAGCGGCCACAAAGCCCCTGCCGCCGCCCAGCCTCGACAGCCTGTTCACACCCGCCCCCATCGAAAACAGCCTTGCCGCGCGCCACACAGACCACCCCCTGATGCGCGATATCGAGGCGTTTCACGGGCGCGGACCGCTGTGGCGGGCCTTGGCGCGGCTTCTCGACCTCGAAGCCTGCCTGTTGCGCAAGCTGCCCCATCCCCACAGCCCGGCCCCCGGTCAGGCCCTCGTGGCCGCCGCGCGCGGCACTTATGCGGTCACCGCCAAGGCCACCGCCGGGATCGTCACCGCGCTGGAACGGGTCACGCCCACCGATCACATGCTGGCCCCCGGCGGCATTCTGGAAGCCGCCTTGGCCACCCTGCCGCGCGAGCGTCATGGCGAATTGAACCTTGTTCTGGCCCTGCTCGACCCCTGCCTGCCCGTCACCGTCCGCGAGGCCAGCCATGCATGAAATGAGCTTGGCCGAAGGCATGCGCGGGATCATCGAAGACCAAGCCGCCGCGCACCATTTCACGAAAGTGACCGCGCTGCGCGTCGAAATCGGGGCCTTCGCGGGCGTGGAAAAGGACGCGCTGGCCTTTGCCTTTGACGTGGTGATGCGGGGCAGCCCGGCGGAAGGCGCGCGCCTCGACCTGATCGACCTGCCCGCCACAGCCCTTTGTTATGATTGCATGAAATCGGTTCCCATCTCGGACCGGTTGGACCCCTGCCCGGTCTGCGGCGGCGGCAAGCTGATGCCCCAAGGGGGCGACGAGATGCGGATCAAGGATATGGAGGTCGCCTAGACAATGTGTACGGTTTGCGGATGCGGGGACAGCAAGGTGGAAGG
>CAZIKH010000334.1:0-2318 GCA_964539755.1 uncultured Dinoroseobacter sp.
CGGCGGTCCATGCAGAAGTCGATGTCGAAGTCCGGCATCGACACCCGTTCGGGGTTCAGGAACCGTTCGAACAGCAACTGATACCGCAGCGGATCCAGATCGGTAATCGTCAGGGCATAGGCGACCAGACTGCCCGCCCCGGACCCGCGCCCGGGACCCACGGGAATATCGTGTTCCTTCGCCCATTTGATGAAATCCGCAACGATCAGGAAATACCCGGGGAAGCCCATCCCCTCGATGATCTCCAATTCGAAATCCAGCCGTTTCTGATAGTCCTCCACCGGGGCGGCATGGGGGATCACCGCAAGGCGCGCTTGCAAGCCCTCATTCGCCTGACGGCGCAATTCGTCGACCTCGTCATCGGCGAATCTGGGCAGGATCGGATCGCGGGTGCGCGCCCGATACGCGCAGCGGCGCGCAATTTCGACCGTGTTTTCGATCGCTTCCGGCAGGTCCGCAAACAGGGCCACCATTTCTTCGGGCGTCTTGAAATAGTGTTGGTCTGTCAGGCGACGGCGTTCGGCCTGTTGGTCGACATAGGCCCCCTGCGCGATGCAGATCAGCGCATCATGTGCTTCATACATGTCCGGCTTGGGGAAATAGGCGTCATTCGTGGCGACCAGCGGCAGGTCCAGCGCATAGGCCAGTTCCACCAACCCTTGTTCGCTGCCCGCTTCCGCCGCTGGCAATCCGTTCGATCCCGGATGCCGTTGCAGTTCCACATAAAGCCGATCGCCGAACGCCGCCGCCAACCGTCGCAACAGCGCTTCGGCCCGATCCCGGTGCCCTTGCAGAATATGCTGCGCCACCGGGCCATCTGGCCCGCCCGTCAGGCAGATCAAACCGTCCGCATGGGCTTCGATCTGGTCCAGCGTGACTTGGGCGCGCGCGCCCTCTTTCCCGATATACAGCGCGGAATTCAGCTTCAGCAGGTTCAGATACCCCGCTTCGTTCTGCACCAGGAACACCAGCCGTGCGGTCCCCTCACCGATGGCCACATCAACCTGGCAGCCAAGGATCGGTTGCAGCCCCGCCTTCGCCGCCGATTCGGAGAATTCGAGCGCCGCAAACATGTTGTTTGTATCGGTCAGGGCGACCGCTGGCATGCCCATGCCAGACGCCAAGGCAGGCAGCTTCTTCAGGCGCATCGCGCCTTCCAGAAGCGAGTATTCGGAATGGACGCGGAGATGAATGAATCGGGGGGAGCTGCTCATGCCCCTACCATATGTGGGGGGCGGTAAGGGGTGAAGACGGGAAATACTTAGCCGATGTGCGAACTTTCTTGACATACATCGCGCTGAGCAAATAGTTAGCTACATGACTAACCAATTGAACATGTTCTTCGCAGCCATCAGCGACCCCACGCGACGCGCGGTGATCGAGCGTCTGACCCTCGGGTCAGCCTCGGTCAGTGAACTGCATGAACCCCACGATATCGCCCTGCCGACCTTCCTGCGTCACCTGAAGGTGCTGGAAGACAGCGGTTTGGTCAGGTCCGAAAAAACAGGTCGGGTCCGCACCGTGCATATCGAAGCCGCCCCGCTGGCGCAGGCGGAGGATTGGCTCAGAAGACAGCGCAAGGTTTGGGAAGGGCGGCTGGATCGTCTGGAAGCGCTTCTCGACAGCATCGAAGACGAGGAGACAGAAAATGGCTGAATTTGCAGACCTGACATTTCAGCGCGACCTCAGGTCAAACCCAGCCCGTGTGTTCGCAGCCCTGATCGACCCCGCGGCGCGCAAGGTCTGGGGCGTTCCCGATGAAGGCAGCGTCTTGCTGATCGAAGGGCAGCCCGATCCGGCCGAAGGCCTGCGCGAAATCGCGCGCGTCGGACCCGTGGACAATCCCTATGTCGATGTCAGTACCGATTGGGTGGTCATGGAACCCGGCAGCCGATTGATCTATGCCGAAACGCTGCGTGCCGAAGGCACCGTGCTGGGCAGCAGCTTCGCCGTGGTGGAACTGACCGGGACGGACGGCGGCTGCACGTTGAACCTGCATGTGTCCATTGCCAGTTTCGTCGGTCCGGAACTGGCCGGCGAAATCGAAGCGGGCTGGACACACGCGACGCAAAGCCTTGTCACATATCTGGAAGGGGGGGCGGCATGACATTCGACCCGACGCTTGACCTTGAAATCGAACGCCTGATGCGGGCGACGCCGGAAAACATCTGGCGCTGCTGGGCCGAACCCGACTTGTTCAAGCAGTGGTTCACACCGCCCGGCGTCGATGTGATCGACTGCGAACAGGTGCTGGAACCCGGCGGGCGGTCCTATACCGTGATGCGCCTGCCCGACGGGACCGAGATGCCGCTGGAAGG
>CAZIKH010000335.1:0-2288 GCA_964539755.1 uncultured Dinoroseobacter sp.
TCCCAGCAACTGACCAGAACGGTCATGTCGGCGGCCAGCGTGGCAAGGTCTTCGGGCGGCAGGCTGCCATCGGGCGCGGCGCGGCGCGGGCGGACGCCCGCTTCGGCCAGAAGGCTGTCCAAGGCGGCTTGGGTCGCGGCGAAATTCACCCCTTGGGGCAGAATGCGGGTCGGATCGCCCGCCCCCGGCACCAGCAGACCCAGAACCGTGCCGGATGCATCCAGCACCGGCCCGCCGAAATCGCCGGGTTGTACGGCCACTGCCAGCCGCGCCAGCGTGTCTTCGCCGTTCAGCCCACGCAGATCTTCGAGGGTGCCGAAGCTGAGCGTCGGCCCGCCCAGCGCGCCTTCGAAGGAATAGCCCGCCACCGCGATATCGCCGCGCAGACGCGGGGTCCCGTCGATGAACGACGCAAAGTTGATCGGGGCTTGCGCGGTGCGCGGGCGCAGAACCGCCAGCGCCAGATCGGGGTTGGTCGTTACCACATCGGCTTCGATGGTGCTGGACCCGCCCAAGGTGACCCGGGCGCAGCCCTGCACCGCCTCGGTCGTGGTGACGATGGTGCCTGCGGCATCGACGAAGAAGCCGGACCGCGACCGGACCGGCTGGCGGACTTCCAAGCCCGCCATCAGGTCGATGCGCTGTTCCGGCGCGGGCTGGCCCAAGGTTTCGTCCAGCGCGGTTGTGCCGATGGGGCGGAAGCTGTCCTGCATGAACCCCGCGATCTTGGTCATCAGCTCGGCCTCGGACGGGTCCCATGTCAGGGTGAAGCCCTTGACCAGACCGTCGTCCAGACGCGCATAGGTATAGCTGTGCAGCGTGTCGTTCTGGCCGGTCAGGGTGAAGTCGTTGTTGCGCTTTTCGCGCGCGCCTTCCAGCGGCACGATTTCCAGCGTCTGCATGATGTCATAAAGGCCATGCAGCGTGGCGCGGGTGCCTTCCTGGCTGATCAGCAGGACGCGCACGCCCGATCCGTCGGTATTGTCGTAATGCACGAAGGGCGGTTCGTATTTCGAAAACGCGATCCGGGCCATGGGCAGTTGCATTTCGATCCCGGCGGCCTCGTCCCGGACCAGTTCCAGACCGACGCTGTCCAGTTCGGCTTGGTAGCTGTTCAGCAACTCGGCCCGTTGGCGGGTCGTCAGAACGCCGGTTGGGTCATAGCCTTGCGCGGCTTGCCAGTCGGTCATCGCGCCCCGGGTACCGGGTCCGAAGGCCCCGTCGATGCCGGACCGATAGAAGCCGAACCATTGCAGCGCGATTTGCAGCGCTTCGCGGGCCGGGCGGTCGAGGTCGCGTTCGGATTGCAGCGCTTCGGCCCGGGTTTCTTCGGCGGGGGCTGCGGGCACCACCGGGGCTGCGGGCGCTTCGGCTTGGGTTTCGGTGGCGGGCGCCGGGGCGACGGGGGCTGCGGCCAAGGCATTGGCCCCGATGGGCCAGAACTGGTCGATATAGCCTGCGCCGTCGTCGATATAGCTGTCACGCGGCACCAGACCGGACCGCAAGAGGCGCGCCAATTCTGCTTGGGCCGCTTCGGGGGTGAAGGGACCGATGGCCACGGCATACCAGCCGGAACTGAGCCGGACACCGACCACATTGTCGGTCAGGGTCGCGTAGCGGCGCACCGCAACTTCGGATTCGGCCAAGGTCGGGTTGGCTTCGACCTGAACCCAGACCGGGGCCTCCTGCGCCCCGACGGGGGCTGCGAAAACCAGAAAGAGAGAAACGAAAACAGAAAGAAGACGTGCCATGGGTGCCTGTGATTCCACGTATTTATGCCGATTGGCGCGCAGCCTAGCAGCTTGGCCCGCGAATGCACCCGAATATGGCGCGGGCTTGATTGACCCCCTTGCGCCTGTTGCCTATGGAGAACGCGCTTTCATCGAAGGGGCCGGAAATGGACACGCCGCGATCGTTCCAAGAGATCATTTTGCGCCTGCAAACCTACTGGGCGACCAAGGGCTGCGCGATCCTGCAACCCTATGACATGGAAGTGGGCGCGGGCACCTTTCACCCGGCGACAACCCTGCGGGCCTTGGGCAGCAATCCTTGGGCGGCGGCCTATGTGCAGCCCTCGCGCCGCCCCACCGACGGGCGCTATGGCGAGAACCCGAACCGATTGCAGCATTATTACCAGTATCAGGTGCTGATCAAACCCAGCCCGCCGGATTTGCAGGACCTGTATCTGGGGTCGCTGAAGGCGATCGGGATCGACGCGGGCCTGCATGACATCCGGTTTGTCGAAGATGACTGGGAAAGCCCGACGCTGGGCGCCTGGGGCCTTGGCT
>CAZIKH010000336.1:0-2276 GCA_964539755.1 uncultured Dinoroseobacter sp.
CTTGGCGGGCTAGCATTTCGTCCGCGCCCATGGCACATGCGGGCGCAGGCAACCGAAGGCAGACCCGATGCTGAAAACCCGCGTGATCCCCTGTCTGGACGTCAAGGACGGGCGCGTCGTCAAAGGTGTCAATTTTGTCGATCTGATCGACGCAGGCGACCCCGTCGAAGCGGCGCGCGCCTATGATGCGGCGGGCGCGGACGAGTTGTGCTTTCTCGATATCAACGCCACCCATGAAAACCGGGGCACGATGTATGATGTCGTCACCCGCACGGCGGAAGCCTGTTTCATGCCCTTGACCGTGGGCGGCGGGGTGCGCACGCCCGAAGATGTGCGCGCGCTGCTGCTGGCGGGCGCGGACAAGGTGTCGTTCAATTCCGCCGCGGTGGCCGACCCGACCGTCGTGGCCAAATCGGCGGCCAAGTTCGGGTCGCAATGCATCGTTGTGGCGATTGACGCCAAGACCGTCGCCCCCGGCAAATGGGAAATTTTCACCCATGGCGGGCGCAAGCCGACCGGCATCGACGCTGTGGAATTCGCGCGCGAGGTCGAACGCCAGGGCGCGGGCGAGATCCTGCTGACCAGCATGGACCGCGACGGCACCAAGCAGGGCTTCAACCTGCCCCTGACCCGCGCGATATCCGATGCGGTCAACATCCCCGTCATTGCCTCGGGCGGGGTCGGCACGCTGGATCACCTTGTGGAAGGGGTCACCAAGGGCGGGGCCAGCGCGGTGCTGGCCGCGTCGATCTTTCATTTCGGGACCTTCACGATCGGCCAGGCCAAGGCCCATATGGCCGCGGCAGGCCTGCCCATGAGGCTGACATGAACGCGCTTGACCGTCTGGCCGCGACCATCGCGGATCGCAAGGGGGCGGACCCCTCGGCCAGTTGGACCGCAAAGTTGCTGTCCAAGGGGCCCGAAAAATGCGCCGAAAAATTCGGCGAAGAAGCGGTCGAGGCGATCATCGAAGCGGTCAAGGGCGACCGGGCGGCGCTGACCGCCGAAGCGGCGGATGTCCTCTATCACCTGCTGGTGATGCTGGCCGCGCGGGATGTCACGCTGGCCGATGTGCTGGCCGAACTCGACCGCCGCGATGGGATTTCGGGCCTTGATGAAAAAGCCTCGCGCGGGTCGGGGGGCTGAAGCGGGCCAAGACCCTATCGGGGCCGTTGCAGTTTTGCCGACACATGCCCGGTGGCAAATCCCCCCATGCGCAATTCGCCGAACAGCCGCTGATATTCGATTTTCGGGCAGCGGTTTTCAATGACGGTCACGCCCTGCGCCGTGGCCAAGGCGCGGGCTTCGGCGTTTTCCACCCCGATCTGCATCCAGACCGTTTTCAGGGCGGGCAGGACCTGCAACGCTTCGGTCACGATGGGCAAGACATGCTCGGACCGCCGGAAGATGTCGATCATGTCCACGGGACTATCGGCGGGGATGTCCGACAGGCTGGCATAGACCGTCTCGCCGAACAGGGTTTGTCCCGCCAAGCCGGGATTGATCCCGATCACCCGGTATTGCCGCAGACCCAGATACCGGGCCACGAAATAACTGGCGCGCACCGGGTTGGCGGAAATCCCGACAACGGCGACCACCTTGGTGCGGGTCAGGACGCGGCGCAGCGCGTCATCGGAATAAGGGTCTGTCATGCCGCCAGCCTAGCGGGGAAGTCGGGATGAAAAAAGCGCCCGTTTCCCGAGGGGCAGGGAAAGGGCGCTTAGGTATCGGAACGAGGGACAGATTTTCAGGGCAGGGGTTCCGGCCCTGCCCGCATGAGACTGATATGGGGAGGCAACCGCCAGATGTCAGGGGCGGTCGCAACACTGTGATCAGGCCAGAACCCCCGGCCAGTTTGCGTCCCCCTTGGCGACATTGCCGGGAATGTCGCGTTCCCAGCGTCGCCGGATGCGCAGCGAGAAGTTCAGAAACAGGCGGTTGTCGTGGATCGTCCAGGCCTCGGGCGTGGTTGCGGCGGTGTAGCCCCGGCTGACCGCCCAGGCGCAATAGCCCCCATAGGCGGGCGCATAGCGGTCCGGATCGGCGGCAAACCTGTCGCGGGTCTCGGCGGTTTGGAACCGCCAGGTCGCCCCCATCCAGTCGAAGCGATACGCATCGCTGCCCGCCTGCGGACCCGCGCCATCCCAATAGGCCATGACATCGCTGCCATCGACCGCAATGCCATCTTCGGCATAGATGCGCGGGGTGGCGGCGAAGGCGGGCCGCAGGACAAGGGGGCTGGCAAGGACCACGGGCGCGGCGGTCAGAAGACGCAG
>CAZIKH010000337.1:0-2257 GCA_964539755.1 uncultured Dinoroseobacter sp.
GCCTCGACCCCGCTGGACACATCCACCTGCCGCGCCCCCGTCAAGGCCACCGCTTCCGCCACGTTCTCGGGCGTCAGCCCCCCTGCCAGCATCCAGGGCTTCGGCCACCGCCGGGTCGAAATCAGCCGCCAATCGAACGCCAGACCATTGCCCCCGGGCAGGTCCGCCCCCTTGGGGGGCTTTGCGTCGACAAGGATCTGGTCCGCCACCGCTTCGTAGTCCGGCAGGGCCTCCAGATCCGACGCGTCGGCAATCCCGACGGCTTTCATCACGGGCAGGCCCGACCGGGCGCGCAGGTCGGTCACCCGCGCGGGCGTCTCGGCCCCGTGCAATTGCAGCATGTCCAGCGGCACCGTGGCGCAGATTGCATCAACCTCCGCATCGGTCGGGTTCACGACCAAGCCAACCTTGGCAATGCCCAAAGGCACATCCACCGCCAAGCTGCGCGCGGCGTCCAGCGTGACATTGCGGGGCGATTTTCCAAAGAACACGAACCCGACATAGCGCGCGCCCGCCTGCGCGGCGGCGGCCACGTCTTGGGGACGGGTCAGCCCGCAAATCTTGACAGCAACCGGGGGCATGGATCAGCGCGCGTCTTCCAACAGCGCCAGCACATCGTCTTCGCCGCGCGACTTGCGCTTTTCGGATTTCAGCGCGTCCACTTCGCGTTTCAGCTTACGCGCTTCGCGGCCTTGGCGGGTGGCTTCCAGACGGTGCTTGTGTTCGCGGAACCATTCCCAAATGAAGCCGATCATCAGCCCGGCGACGATCCCACCGAACACCACAAGGAACAGGGGCAGTTCCACGGACCATGTCAGCCCGGCGAATTCGCCGATTCCGTCCGGCAGGATGCGCAAGGTGACCGGATCGCGATTGGCCATTGCAACAACCAACAGCACCAGCGCCAAAGACGCCAACCAAGCCCATTTCAGGTATCGCACGCTGTCTAGTCCTCGTGTCCGTTCAGGCGGTCGCGCAGCAACTTGCCGGTCTTGAAGAAGGGCACTGCCTTCGCTTCGACCGCGACCGCTTCGCCGGTCCGGGGGTTGCGCCCGATCCTTGCGTCCCGGGACTTGACCGAAAACGCGCCGAACCCGCGCAATTCGACACGGTCCCCGCGTGCCATCGCCTCGACGATCTCGTCGAAGACGGTGTTCACGATCCGCTCGACATCGCGTTGGTACAGATGCGGGTTTTCGTCAGCAACGATCTGAATCAGCTCAGAACGGATCACGCGCCCATCCTCCCGAATGACTATGCGGTCCAATTATACGCAGAAAGACGATCCGCGCGAAAGTCTAACCCCTCGAAATAGGGCAGATTTCCGCTTGTCTGGGCGGCAAGACGTCCGTGTCGCCCGTTTCTTCAGCCCGTTTTGTCCAAGGCCGCAGCACCGACAGGACAAAGCCGATTCGCGCAGGGATGGGGCATAAAGGCGCCGCCCCACGAAAAAGCCCCCCGCAGCGGATCAAGGCTGCGGGGGGCTTGGGGTTCAAAGGTGCCGGGCCCGGGATCAGTCGTCCTTGTTCAGGGCCGCCCCAAGGATGTCGCCCAGCGACGCACCCGAATCGGACGATCCGAACTGTTCGACCGCTTCTTTTTCCTCGGCGATTTCGCGCGCCTTGATCGACAGACCCAGACGGCGGGTCTTGCTGTCGATATTGGTCACGCGCACATCGACCTTGTCGCCGACGCCAAAGCGCTCGGGGCGCTGTTCGGCGCGGTCACGGCTCAGGTCGCTGCGGCGGATGAAGGACTTCATGCCTTCGTACTCCACCTCGATCCCGCCATCTTCGATCGCGGTCACTTCGACGGTGATGATGGACCCGCGCTTCACGCCGCCCGTGGCATCGGCGAACTTGTCGCCGCCCAGCGCCTTGATCGACAGGCTGATGCGTTCCTTTTCCACGTCAACCTCGGACACCACGGCCTTGACCACGTCGCCCTTGCGATAGTTCTGGATCGCGTCTTCGCCGCGCTCGTCCCAAGACAGGTCCGACAGGTGGACCATGCCGTCGATTTCGCCCGGCAGACCGATGAACAGACCGAATTCGGTGGTGTTCTTGACCTCGCCTTCGACCTCGGTGCCTTCGGGATGGGTTTCCGCGAAGACTTCCCACGGGTTGCGCATGGTCTGCTTCAGACCCAGCGACACGCGGCGCTTCATGCTGTCGATCTCAAGGACCATGACCTCAACCTCTTGCGAGGTGGACACGATCTTGCCCGGATGCACGTTCTTCTTGGTCCACGACATTTC
>CAZIKH010000338.1:0-2252 GCA_964539755.1 uncultured Dinoroseobacter sp.
AGCCCCGTCAGGATCGTCGCCGCGCGGGCTTCGGCGGACCACGCGTCGATATCCGCCAGCCGCGTCTGCACCTCGGCAATGCGGGTGGGGTCGGTGGCGGTTTCGGCCTCGGCCATCAGGGCGGCGCGTTCGGTATCGGCGGCCAGCACCGTGTCCAGAAGCGAGGTGGCCGAGGACGGCACCTCCTGCGCGACCCCACCAATTCGGGCGCGCTCGGGAATGGTGATGTTGCCGCCATCCAGCGTCAACTCGCCCCGGATCAGCTTGAACAACGTCGTTTTTCCGGCCCCGTTCCGCCCGACAATGCCCACCTTGTGGCCTGTCGGCACGGTGACGCTGGCCCCTTCGAACAAGGGGCGGCCTTCGACCGAATAGGAAATGTCGTCAATGCGCAGCATGGGGGCGATGTGGCAGGGGCGGCGGCGCGGGTCAATGGGGCCGAGGCCCGCAGCGGCGCTGTCTTTGCAAAACCCGGCCAAGGTGATAGCGCGGTTCCCATCTGCCCCCGGATTCCCGAAAAGATGCTTGCACCCGCCCGTTCTGCCCCGCGCCTTGGCACGATGATCCTGCTGGTCGCGCTGGTTGTCCTGACCCTGAACATGTTCCTGCCGGCCTTGCCCGCCATGGCACGCGCCTTTGGCGTCAGCGAGGCACAGATGGGATTGGCGGTGTCGGCCTACATGGTGGCGGCGGCCCTGCTGCAACTGGCGATCGGCCCGATTTCCGACCGCATCGGACGGCGTCCGGTGATGCTGGGCTGTATGGGGCTTTATGCGCTGGCGTCCTTGGGCACGGTGCTGGCCAGCGATTTCACGCTGTTTCTGATCTGTCGGCTGGTCCAGGCCATGGTGCTGGCGGGCAGCATCGTCGGGCTGGCCACCTTGCGCGACATGTATTCCACCCGCGAGGCGGCGGGCAAAATGGGCACCATCGCCGCTGCGATGGCGCTGGCCCCGATGATCGGGCCGACCATCGGCGGCATTCTGGAAACCTTCCTCGGTTGGCGCGCGATCTTCGGCCTATACACCGTTTTGGGCTTTGCGGCCTTGGCGCTGGCATGGCTGGACTGGGGGGAAACGAAACAGGGCGCACCGCGCAAGCTGGCGCAAGACCTTGCCGCCTATCGGGCGCTTCTGGGGTCGGGGCTGTTCTGGGCCTATGCGCTGTGCACCGCCTTTTCGGTCGGCAGCTTCTACATTTTCCTGACCGGGGCCCCCTTCGTGGCCTTGGCGGTGTTCGACCTGCCCACGGCCTGGATCGGGGTTGGGCTGGGGTCGATCACCGGGGGCTATATGGTCGGGTCCACGCTGACCTCGCGCTTTGCCCCGCGCTTGGGCCTGATCCCGCTGATCCTGTCGGGGCGCCTTCTGACGCTGGCGGGCCTGTTGGCGGGGGCGGGGCTCTTTGCGCTGGGCGTGTCGCATCCCTTTGTCTTGTTCGGGGCGGCGATCTGCGTCGGCATCGGCAACGGGTTGACGGTGTCGAACACCAATGCGGGCATGATTTCGGTGCGGCCCGATCTGGCGGGATCGGCGGCGGGGCTGTCGGGCGCGTTGCAGCTGTTCGGGGGGGCGGTGCTGACCTCGGGCACGCTGATCTGGATCGGGGCCGGGGCCACGCCCTTGCGGCTTTTGTCGCTGATGATCGCCGCGGCGTTCGTCGCCTTGGGCTTTGCCTTGTTGGCGGCGCGCGGGGCGGCACGCCAGCCGCAATCGGATTGACGGCTTTTCAAGCGGGCTGCCCCATGCTAGGCGGCGCGCAATCCTTAACCCCAAGCCTGAGCGAGATGTTTCCATGGCCATTCAGCGCACGTTTTCGATCATCAAACCCGACGCCACCAAGCGCAACCTGACCGGCAAGATCGTTGCCAAGTTCGAGGAAGCGGGCCTGCGCGTCGTCGCCTCCAAGCGCATCCACCTGACGCTGGCACAGGCCCAGACCTTCTACGGTGTCCACAAGGACCGTCCCTTCTTTGACGAATTGTGCGAGTTCATGATTTCCGAGCCGATCGTGGTGCAAGTGCTGGAAGGCGAAGACGCCATTGCCAAGAACCGCGAAGTGATGGGCGCCACGAACCCCGCCGACGCCGCCGAGGGCACGATCCGCAAGGAATTCGCGCTGTCCATCGGGGAAAACTCGGTCCACGGGTCCGACGGTCCGGACACCGCGAAAGAAGAAATCGCGTTCTTCTTCTCGGGTCTCGAACTGGTCGGCTAAGCCGCCGCCCCCGCAACACCCCAAAGGCCGCCCCA
>CAZIKH010000339.1:0-2230 GCA_964539755.1 uncultured Dinoroseobacter sp.
GGGTGATCGGGGTGCTGGTCTGGACGGCGCGCAAGGTGCTGGGGCGCTAGCCTAGCCCGGAAACACCTTCGGAAAGGTCCGCTTCAGCGCGTCGTCCACATCGCCCATGGTGACCGGAAGGCCCAGATCGACAAGGCTGGTCACGCCATGTTCGCGGATGCCGCAGGGCACGATGCCGTCGAAATGCGTCAGATCCGGTTCCACGTTGATCGAGATCCCGTGGAAGCTGACCCAGCGGCGCAGGCGCAGACCGACGGCGGCGATCTTGTCCTCGCGCGGGGTGCCGTCGGGGTTTGGGGCCTTGTCGGGGCGCACCACCCAGACCCCGACGCGGCCCGCGCGGCGTTCTCCGACCACGTTGAATTCGGCAAGGGTCGCGATCACCCAATCCTCGATCCGGCAGACGAACTGGCGCACATCGCGTCCACGTCGGTTCAGGTCCAGCATCACATAGGCCACGCGCTGGCCCGGCCCGTGATAGGTGTATTGCCCGCCGCGCCGGGTCTGAAACACCGCAAATCGGTCGGGGTCCACCAGATCCGCCGGATCGGCGGCGGGCCCGGCGGTGTAAAGCGGCGGGTGTTCCAGCAGCCAGATCGCCTCGTCTGCGGTGCCAGCGGCGATCTTGGCGACGCGGGCTTCCATTTCCGCTTCGGCCCGGGGGTAGGGGACCAGCCCGTCCGAGGTCAGCCACGTGACCATCAGCGCCGCCCCCCGGTCGCGGGTTTGCCCTTGGGCAGCAGGCCCGCCGCGCGCACCGCAGGCAGAAAGCCGCGGCTGACCGGAACCTCGGTCCCGTCGATCAGGGTCAGGCGCGCGGTATCGCTGGTGCGCTGGGCCTTGGCGATGGCGTCGAGGGCGACCCAATGGGACCGATGGACTTGCAGGCCCGGCACCTCGTCGGCTTCGCGCATGGCATCCGACAGGCGCATCAGCACCATTTCGCGGCCCTTGTCGGTGTGAATGTCGACATAGTGATCCTGCACCGACAGGGACAGAAGCGCGCCGCGCTTGTCCAAGGACACCCGGTCCAGAATGCGGGGCGGGGCGGGTTCGGGAATGCCCACCTCGCCCAGTGTGACATGGCGGATCACCACGATGGCCAAGGAAATCAGGAAGACGAACAGATAGATCGGCACAAGGTCATGGGCCACCGCCCACCAGTCGTCCACGAAAACGGTATTGATCAGGTTCAAGACCCCGAACACCGCCAGCGAGATCGCGAAGGCGGTCAGACCCAGCGCGAGGGCAACAGGTTTGACCCGCGCGCAGATCCGCGTCCCGACCAAGGCGGTGACGGTGCCACCGGCGGTATAGGTGCTGAACACCACCAAGCCCCAATAGATCGCCCGGTCCGGCAGCACAAAATCGTTCAACGTGTCGAAAGGGCCCGCAATCGTGGCCATCAGCCAGACCAGCGCCAAGACGGCCAGCACCGATGGCTTGAACAAGTGTGACCTGAGAAGCCGCAGGTCACGAAGCGCGGATTGCGTCGCGGTTGTGTTCACGAAGGATGCCCCGTCATTCGCGTATCCGGGCTTGAGCCGGACCTTGGCGATGGGTGATGCCACCCCCGGTCGCCTCTGCCAAGCCCAAGACCGCCCATAACGCCGAAACGGAGTGTTTTCATGTCCCTGGCCGCCTTTCTGGACGCCCCCGCCATCGTGCAGGTCCATAGCCTTGCGGCCTTTGCGGCGATGGGGTTGGGGCCGGGTGCGATTCTGCGCCGCCGCCGGGATCGCCTGCACAAGCTGCTGGGATACGGGTTCGTGGCGGCGATGGCCCTGACGGCGATCAGTGCCGCGTTCATTTCTGCGCTGCGCTGGATCGGGCCGTTTTCGATCATCCACCTGCTGATCCCCGTGGTGCTGGTCGGGCTGTGGCGCGGGGTGGCGCAGGCCCGTGCGGGCCAGATCGCGGCCCATCGGCAGCAGATGGTCGCGCTGTATTGGCAGGGCATTGGGGTGGCGGGTGTGTTTACCTTCCTGCCGGGCCGCCTGATGAACGAGATCGCCTTCGGGGGCGGGTCGTGGCCGGGCTTTGCCGGGGTGGCCCTTGTGGCCGGGGGCGCGCTGATCTGGTTGACCCGCAGCACCCCGGTCCGGACCGCGTGAAAAAACCCCTGTCCCCCTCTTGGCAGCGCTGGGGCGAGGGGATAAAGACGCTGCACCAATCCAGTGCGGTCGTGGCGGAATTGGTAGACGCGCAGCGTTGAGGTCGCTGTGGGGTA
>CAZIKH010000340.1:0-2229 GCA_964539755.1 uncultured Dinoroseobacter sp.
CGGCAAAGCCTGCGTGCTTTTGATTTCCTCCATGCTCAGCAAGGCGGTGACGTTGTAGATTTTCACCTCTGAGATCAGCGCCTGATAGAACACGTCATAGGCCCGGGCGTTTTCCACCTGCA
This sequence comes from uncultured Dinoroseobacter sp., assembly GCA_964539755.1. GTDB lineage: Bacteria > Pseudomonadota > Alphaproteobacteria > Rhodobacterales > Rhodobacteraceae > Dinoroseobacter. The sequence goes on from CAZIKH010000340.1 coordinate 123, forward strand.
CCTTCAGGATATAGTCGATCTCGCCAGCCAGTCGGTGCGCTTCCAAGACCTCGGGCCGCGCCAGAAGGGCTGCCAGAAAGCGATCCTGCCAGTCCTTTTCGTGGGCCGACGTGCGGATCAGCACGAAGAAGCACGCTTCAAAACCCAAGGCCAAGGGGTCCAGCACAGCGACCTCGTGCCGGATCACGCCCGCTTCGCGCAACTTCTTTATACGCGACCAAACCGGCGTTTTCGAGGACCCGACCTTGCGGGCAATCTCATCCAGGGACTGCGTTGCGTCGCGCTGCAACTCGGAAAGAATTTTGCGATCCGTGGCATCGATCCGAACAGACATCCGCCTTCTCCTTCAAAGACCGGGCAAGATCAGCCAATCGTGGCTGTTTGCGAACAATGTTCCTTATTTACGCGATCCTCTCGCCAATAACCAGAACAATATTCTATGTTCAGGGCAGACGATTGGAGCAAGCGATGCAACATTTCCCCATCTATCTGAACACGGCAGGCCACCGCGTGGTGTTGGCCGGTGGGGGCGAGACGGCCTTGGCCAAGCTGCGCCTGCTTCTGAAGACACAGGCGCATCTAACCGTCTTTGCCCCCGATCCTGCCCCTGAGATTCGGACCTGGGCGCAGTCGGGCAAGCTGCGATTGGTCGCCCGCGCGTTTGAACCGGGCGACGCGCTTTGCGCCAGACTGGTCTATGCGGCGACGGAGGATCCGCGCGAAGATGCCCGTATCGCCCAACTGGCCCGCGCGGAGGGGGCGTTGTGCAACCTTGTCGACAACCTTGCCGACAGCGACTTCATCACCCCCGCGATCGTGGATCGCGCCCCGGTGACCGTCGCCATTGGCACGGAAGGTGCGGCCCCCGTTCTGGCCCGCGCCATCAAGCGGGACCTCGAGGCCAAGCTGTCCCCCGCCCTTGGGACGCTGGCCGCCATCGGGAAAGCCTTTCGCGGTGCCGCCGAAGCCCTGCCAATGGGACGCAAGCGCCGGGATTTCTGGGCGAATTACTATTTCGACAAGGGGCCACGCGCCTTCGAACAAGGCGGCGCAGCGGCGGTCCGGCAGACCCTTTCCAGCCTGCTGGACCACCATTTGACCACGGACGCGCCGCTTGGGTCGGTGACGTTGGTCGGGGCAGGTCCCGGGGACCCCGAATTGCTGACCTTGAAGGCACGCAAGGCCTTGGATGCCGCCGATGTCGTGATCCATGACACGCTTGTCAGCCCGCAGATTCTGGAATTGGCCCGGCGCGAGGCCGTGCTGATCCATGCCGGCAAGACAGGCTTTGGCCCGTCCATGGCACAATCCGAAATCAATGCGCTGATGGTCACGCACGCGCAGGCCGGCGCGCAGGTCGTGCGGTTGAAATCCGGCGATCCGGGCATCTATGGTCGGCTGGACGAAGAAATCGCGGCGCTGGACGCCGTCGGGATCGACTGGACCATCGTGCCCGGCGTCACCGCCGCAAGTGCTGCCGCCGCCACGATCGGCCAAAGCCTGACCAAGCGCGACCGCAACAGCGCGCTGCGGGTGCTGACCGGGCATGACGTGGCGGGGTTCGCCGAACAGGATTGGCGGGGACTGGCCGCACCGGGCGCGGTCGCTGCGATCTACATGGCCAAGAAGGGCAGCCGTTTCCTGCAAGGGCGGCTGATGATGCATGGCGCAGCCGGGGATACCCCGGTGACGGTCGTCGAAAACATCAGCCGCGCCGACCAACGCATCCACGCGACCTGCCTTGCCGACTTGCCCGCCACGGCAGCGGCCTGCACCGGACCTGCGGTGCTGCTTTATGGGTTGGCGCCCCGCCGCGCCGCAGCCGCCCTACCCCAATTGAAGGAGATCGCCCAATGACCCGTGCGTTCACCCCCAAGATCCTGACGGCCAATCATCTGCTGGACGGCGACGTGATCTATCTGACCGAAACGGGCGACTGGTCGCGCCGCATCGAAGACGCCGAGTTGCTGACCGACGAGGCCGATGCGCAACTGCGGCTGATCGAGGCCAGCCAGCAGGTCGATGCGGTGGTCGGCGCCTATCTGGCCGAGGCCCAGCCCGGCCCGAACGGCCCCGAACCTGTGCATTTCCGCGAGGCGTTCCGGCG
>CAZIKH010000341.1:0-2223 GCA_964539755.1 uncultured Dinoroseobacter sp.
GCGCCAGTATCGCCACCGCCCGGTCGATATCGCCCTCGTCCAGATACAGCGGCGTGATCCCGAAACGCAGGATATCGGGCGCGCGGAAATCGCCGATCACGCCTTCCGCGATCAGGTTCTGCATGATCGCATAGCCCTCGGGATGGGCAAAGCCCACCTGACTGCCGCGCAGCGCGGGGTCGCGCGGGCTGGCAAGGGTCAGGGACGGGCAGGCCGCCTCGACCCCCGCGATGAACCGTTCGGACAGCGCAATCGACCGCGCCCGCACATCCGCCATATCGACCCCGTCCCAGACATCCAGCGCCGCCTCCAGCGCGGCCATCTGCATGACCGGGGGCGTGCCGACGCGCAGCCGGTCGATCCCCGGCGCGGGGCGATAGTCCAGATCGAAGGCAAAGGGCGCGTCATGGCCCAGCCAGCCCTGCAACGCGGGCGAAATCGCGTCGGCATGGTCGGGCCGGGCATAGATGAAGGCGGGCGCCCCCGGACCGCCATTGAGGTACTTATAGGTGCAGCCGACCGCGAAATCGGCGCGGCACCCGGTCAGGTCCACGGGCAGCGCGCCCGCCGAATGGGCCAGATCCCAGATCGCCAGCGCGCCGTGCTCATGGGCCTTTGCGGTCAAGGCGGCCATGTCGTGCTTGCGCCCGGTGCGGTAATCGACCTCGGTCAGCATCAGCACGGCAACCTCGTCGGTGATCGCGTCGGCGACGTCCTCGGGCGCGACCACACGCAGGTCATAGCCGCGATCCAGCGTTTCGATCAGGCCCCGCGCCATATAGAGGTCGGTTGGGAAATTGCCGCTGTCGGACAGGATCACGCGGCGGTCGGGGCGCATCGGCAAAGCCGCCGCCAGCGCCTGATAGACCTTGATGGTCAGCGTGTCGCCCACCACGACCGTGCCCGGCCCCGCCCCGATCAGGGGCGCGATCCGGTCGCCCAGACGCGACGGCTGCGCCATCCAGCCCGCGTCGTTCCAGCCGGTGATCAGCATCTCGCCCCATTCCTCGGCCAGCATCGCGGCGACCCGCGCGCGCGCCGCCACGGGCAAGGGGCCCAGCGAATTCCCATCCAGATAGATCATGCCCTCGGGCAGGTGAAAGGCGGTGCGGGTTTTGGCGAAATCTGTCATAGGCGCGGTTTGACATGGGCTGGACGGCGGGCGCAAGCGGTGGCAGATGCATCCCATGAACCTGACCTTCAAACAGATGCTCGACCTGCCGCCCAATTGGCTGGCCCTGTGCATTCTGCTGGCTTGGGTCCAAGCGGCCACCTTGCCCAGCCTGCCGCCCCTGCCGATCAGCGGTTGGAGCTTCTTTGCCGTGGGCGTGGCCTTCATGCTGTTGGCTTTCCGGGCGTTTCAACAGGCCCGCACGACGGTGGTGCCGCACCAGAAACCCACGCGCCTGATCACCCATGGCGTGTTTCGGGTTTCGCGCAACCCGATCTATTTCGCCGATCTGATGATCCTTGCCGGGTTGTCCCTGGTCTGGGGATCGTGGCTGGGACTGATTCTGGTGCCCGCGCTGGCAAAACTGCTGACCAAGCGCTTCATCGAACCCGAAGAAGGCCGCTTGCGCGAAATGTTTGGCGCTAACTTCGACGAATGGGCCGCCCGAACGCGGCGTTGGCTGTAAACCCGGCTTTCCGTTCCGGACGAAAACGGCTAGTTCACGCAAGAATATGTCGCTTGGGTGCGGTCATGGGCCGCTTATGCCCTAGGTGGCCCGGATGCTAACACCGCTCGGGTTCAACCGAGGGCGCAGGAAACGAAGGGGACAAGACGTTGAAGATCGGAGCTCCGAAGGAGATCATCGAGGGCGAAGCGCGGGTCGCTATGACCCCCGACAGCGCCGTCGCGCTGCAAAAGCTTGGCTATGAGTGTGCGATTGAAACCGGGGCCGGCATGGCCGCCGGATTTGCCGACGCCGCCTACGAGGCCGTGGGCGTCCAAGTCTACAAGACCCCGGCCCCGCTGTTCAAAGGCTGCGACGTCATCGTCAAGGTCCGCCCGCCCACCGAAACCGAGGTCAAGCGCCTGACCAAGGACAAGACGCTGATCTCGTTCTTCTATCCCGGCGCCAACGAAGACCTGATGGAACTGGCCAAGTCCAAAGGCGCGAACGTGATCGCGATGGACATGGTGCCCCGCATCAGCCGCGCCCAGAAAATGGACGCGCTGTCTTCGATGGCCAATATCGCGGGCTACCGCGCGGTGATCGA
>CAZIKH010000342.1:0-2219 GCA_964539755.1 uncultured Dinoroseobacter sp.
TTTTCCTGCGCTTGGGCGCTGGCGGTGGTGGCATGGCCAGCCAGGGCAGCGGCAACGGCGGACGCGACGGTCAGGGATTTCAGGGTAACGGACATGGAAAGATCTCCAGTGTTGAACAGTTGGGTTGTGTGCATCTCGGCCCGGGATCAGCCCCGAGGCGATGCCCCGACAAAGCAGGCTGGACCGCTCACACACCACTCACAGGGGCGTGCAGCACGCCGCCGTGACGGCGCTGACATATTGTTTCAGGTTTTCGGGCCGGATCGGGCGGTTTGCTCACGCGGGCGTCATTTGTATGCCGCTGCATACGCACGCCTGTGTCAGCTTTGTGTCAGACCCCGCAAGAAGGGGGAAACCGCAGGCGGCTTTCCCCGACCCCGAAAGGGTGCGAACGGGGCCCTGCATCCCCATTTTCGATTCGCAGTCGCCCGAACGGGCACGACAGAAAGGGACCAAGATGCGCAACGCCGGACTTATCCTTGGCATCATCGCCGGGCTGTGGGGGATGCTGGTGGGCTTCTTCACCACCGGCTACATCGTCTTTGTCGAATGGTTCTCGTCCGAGGTGGACACCGCCCAGACCCTGTTCGCCCTGCCGGAAAACGAACAGGTGTTGCGCCTTGTGGGGCTGTTGGCCCCGATCCTTGCCATCGCGGGCGGGGCCATGGCCCATTCGCAACGCTGGCTGGGCGGCGGGATGCTGTTGGTCAGTGCGGCGGGCATGACATGGGCGTTCGGCTTTGGCGTCTTTACCATGTTCCCCATCGTGATGGCCGCTTTGGGCGGGGCGCTGATCTTGGCTGCCAAAGGCCCGGACGTGGCGGGCTAGGAAGGGCTGGCGAACACCCGCGCACGGCGCTAGCGTCAGGGGCAGGACGTCCGCCAAACCGTCCAGCCCCCTTCACCAGCGAGACCGCCCCATGACATCCGATCTGCGCCAAGCGGCAACCGATTACCTGATCCGCTATGGCGGCGACCGGTTCGAGAACCTGTTTACCCATGCCCAAGGGTCCTATGTCACCGACGATACCGGGCGCAGGATCCTTGATTTCACATCCGGGCAGATGTGCGCGACCATCGGGCACAATCACCCAGCCATTGTCGCGGCGGTGCAGGCGGCAGGCGAAACCGCCTATCACATGTTCAGCGGCATGATCCCCGAGGTCGTGGCCGCCTTGGGGCAGGAACTGGCGCAGAATTGGTTGCCGGGGGATCTGAAGAAGTCGCTGTTCCTGAACACTGGCAGCGAAAGCAACGAAGCCGCGATCCGCTTGGCCAAGCTCTATACCGGCGGGTTCGAGGTTCTGGCGGTCGGCGGGTCTTGGCACGGGGTCACGGGCGGGTCTGCCGGGGTGTCCTATGCCAGCGACCGCCGCGGCTATGGCCCGTCGATGCCGGGTGTTTTCACCATGCCCGAACCCTATCCCTATCGCCCGCCCATCGACGCAGGCTCGGACGACGCATCCGCGCTGGCCTCGCTGGAAATAGGGCTGAAGATGTTCGACATGGCCAGCGCGGGGGCGCCGGCAGCGATCATCATCGAACCTGTCATCAGCGCGGGCGGGGTCATCGTGCCCCCCAAAGCCTACATGCAAGCCCTGCGGCAGGCCGCCGACGACCGGGGGATGCTTCTGATCTTCGACGAAGCGCAAACCGCCTTCGGGCGCATCGGCGCGCCCTTCGGGGCCACCCATTTCGACGTGATCCCCGACATCATGACCGTGTCCAAATCCTTGGGCGGCGGTTTGCCCTTGGCCGCGACCATCACCACCGACGCCATCGAAGACCGCGCCCATGCGCGCGGCTTTACCTTCTACACCAGCCATGTCGCCGACCCGCTGCCTGCGGCGGTCGGTTTGGCGGTTCTGAAGACCATCGTGAACGACCGCCTGATGGACCGGGCCGTGACGATGGGCGCCTATCTGCGCGACCGTCTGGAAGGGCTGCAAGCGAAATACGAGGTCATCGGCGACGTGCGCGGATTGGGTCTGTTGCTGGGGGTCGAACTGGTCAAGGACCGGGTGACGAAGGACCCGTTCCACGAACTGGGTGCGATCACCACCAAACGCTGTTTCGAACTGGGCCTCAGCATGAATATCCGCCGTCGGCCCGAACGCGGGGCGGTTTGGCGCATCGCGCCGCCCCTGACCGTGACAACCGAGGAAATCGACACAGCGGTCGACATCCTCGACACCGCGCTGGGCGAAAGTCTGGATGCG
>CAZIKH010000343.1:0-2212 GCA_964539755.1 uncultured Dinoroseobacter sp.
CTGACCCTGTTCGATCTGGGCCGCTTGGTGATGCTGAAACGCTGCGGCGCGATCCGCGCGCTGGCGGCGAACGGATGGGGGGCGACGGTGGCAGGGTCCTCGGTTCGGTATCGCGCGCGGGTGCGCATGTTCCAGAAGGTGCGCGTCACGTCGCAAATCGTCGGGGCGGATGCCCGGTTCAACTATATCACGCAGGAAATGTGGCGCGGCGATACCTGCACCAGCCAGTCGCTGCTGCGCATTGCGATCACCGACAAATCCGGGATCGTGCCCAGCGACAAGGTGCGCGTCGCCATGAACATGGAACATCTGCCCGAACCGCCAGACTGGGTGGTCAACTGGACGCAGGCGGAAGCCACCCGTCCTTGGCCCCCGCACCAGTAATCCGTTGCGCCTTGCCCGGTCGCCTGTCTAACTGAGCGCACGCCAACCGGGGGGAACGACATGGCCGCACCATCACATCGCAAGCGCATCTGGGGCTGGATGATGTTCGATTGGGCCAGCCAGCCTTATTACACGCTGGTGCTGACCTTCGTGTTCGGGCCCTATTTCGTGTCCATCGCGTCCGAAGCGTTTCTGGCCCAAGGCTTGACCGAACAGGGCGCGGACGCGCGCGCGCAAAGCCTGTGGTCCTGGGGCCAGACCGGGGCCAGCCTTGTGGTGGCCGCCCTGGCCCCCATCATCGGGGCGATTGCCGATAATTCCGGGCGGCGGATGCCATGGATCGCGGTCTTTTCTCTGTTCTATCTGGTGGGCACCGCGATGCTGTGGCTGACCTATCCCGATGCCTCGACCTTGGTGCTGGCGCTGGTCGGGTTCGGCATCGCCTTTATCGGGGCGGAATTCGCGCTGATCTTCGTGAATTCGATGCTGCCCGGTCTGGGCGGACCCAAGGAAATTGGCCGGATTTCCGGCAACGCCTATGCGCTGGGCTATGCGGGCGGCGTGTTTGCGCTGTTCCTGATGCTGCTGGTGGTCGCCGAGGGCGACAATGGCAAGACACTGATCGGGCTGGACCCGGCCTTCGGGCTGGTCGATCCGGCGGAACGCGAAGGCACCCGGCTGGTCGGGCCCATCACGGCGCTGTGGTATCTGGTGTTCATGATCCCGTTCTTCTTGTGGGTGCGCGAACCGCGTATCCCCGGTGATCCGAACGGCATCGCAACGGCGCTGTCGAACCTTGGCCGCACCTTGCGCAGCCTGCCGTCGCGGCGGTCGCTGTTTGCGTATCTGGCGGGTTCGATGTTCTACCGCGACGCATTGGCGGCGCTGTATGGTTTTGGCGGCACCTATGCGGTGTTGGTGTTGGATTGGTCGATCACCCAAGTGGGCGTCTTCGGGATTGTGGGCGCGATCACGGCAGGCGTGTTTTCCTGGCTGGGGGGCAAACTGGACAGCGGGATTGGCCCCAAACCCGTGATCGTGTTCTGCGTTCTGGTCCTGATCGGTCTGTGCGTCGTGATCCTGTCGATGAGCCGCGCGTCCTTCTTCGGGATGCCTTTGGCCGAAGGGTCGGGTTTGCCGGACATCGTTTTCTATTTGTGCGGCGCGACGATCGGGGCGGCGGGCGGTGTGCTGCAATCGGCCTCGCGCAGCTTGATGGTGCGCCACGCCGATCCCGCCCGCCCGACCGAGGCCTTCGGTATCTACGCGCTGGCGGGCAAGGCCACGGCGTTTATCGGGCCGTTCCTGATCGGGGCGGTCGTGCTGGCCACGGAAAATGCGCGCCTTGGGGCGGTGCCGCTGATCGGCTTGTTCATCTTGGGGCTGATCCTGTTGATTTGGGTCGATCCCGAAGGCGACCAGACCCCGGCTGCCACGGTGCCCGCATGATCCGTCTGGCGCTGATCCTGACCTTGCTGGCCGCCCCCGTGGCGGCGCAGGAAAAGGCCAACCAATTGTTCGGGCGGGTCACGAGCGCATCGGCGCAACCGCCCCAGACCATCGGCACCTATGCCAATGGCTGTCTTGCCGGCGCGGTGCAATTGCCCGAGACCGGCCCGACCTGGCAGGCGATGCGCCTGAGCCGCAACCGCAACTGGGGGCATCCTGACCTGATCGCCTTCATCGAACGCCTCAGCCAAGCCGCCGTGACCGAGGCAGGCTGGCCCGGCATTTATGTCGGCGACATGAGCCAACCGCGCGGCGGTCCGATGCTGTCGGGGCACCAAAGCCACCAGATGGGCCTCGATGTCGATATCTGGATGCTGCG
>CAZIKH010000344.1:0-2188 GCA_964539755.1 uncultured Dinoroseobacter sp.
ACGCGTCGAGCGGCTTGTGTGGCACGGACGATACTTTGCCTGTTTCCTGCGATTTCTCGGTTTGCAAACTTTGTGGTTTACCGAAAATATCAGGCATTTCATCGCTGTTTTTCTCCGCCTTGGCCGGGTCCTGCGCGATCTGGGGGGCTTCTTGCGGGACATTCCCGGGATCGGGCGCGGGCGGGGACACAGGTTTGGGGGCCACGGGTCCGGTCAGCACGGCGGCCTCGGCCTGGGCCGTGTCGGGGGCGGCTTGGGTCAGGCGGGTGCGCAGCGCCTCGGCAAGACCCGGATCGCTGTCCAAGGCCCGCGCCAGATCGAGGCACGCCCGCTCGCTGAGCGCCGTGGGGAAGCGTAAGACGCCATCCAGCGCCTCGACCACCGGCAGAACCGCCTTGATCTTGGACCGTTTGGCCCGGGGCGTGTTGGCATAAAGCGTCAGCAGCGCATCGCGACTGTCGGGGAACACCCCGGCCTCGACCGCCTTGGCCACGATGCGCGCGCGTTCATAGAGCGACAGGCCCGCGCGGATTTCGTTTTCTTCGACCATCGCGACATAGGCGTCGGACGCGGTGTCGGGGGCGATGATGCGCGCCAGAACCGTCTCGGCCCCGATCCGGGTCAGCGCGGTCAGGCGGCGCAGGCCCGAGATCAGGCCGAAGCGGCCATCTTCGAGCGCGACCACATCGATCGGGGTTTGCTGCCCGCGGGCGCGCAAGCTGGTGATCAGCGCCTGCATATCCTCGTCCGCTTCGGCCAGCAGGCGGTCGCGGATCAGGTGGCCTGCCTCGATCATCGACAGGGGCAGGGTCTGGATCAGCCGCCCTTCGGCGCGCGCGGCACTGACCAGCTGGGTCAGTTCCTGCAGCGCATGGGTGGTGGCGGCCTCGGACGCCACTTGGGCGATGGGGGCCGGGCGCAGGGGGGCGGATTTCGTTTCGGGTGCCGTCGCGGCGGGATCGAGCACAGACAGCGGTTGGGCGGGTGTCAGGCGTTTACGTTTGGCCATGGGGCACCTCCTTTCAAGACCACGGGCGGCCAAGCCTGCCCGGGTCGGGTTTTCATCCCGTTAGGGCACCGTACGTTGGGTGTTGCGCGGCTCATACCAGCTTGCCCTCGGCGGCATGCGCCTCGCGCTGCCAGATGCCGATCAGCAGGCGTTTGAAGGCGGCATAGGTGGCATCGAACGTCTCGCGCCCGCGCACATAGGTCTCGCGGTTGAAATCGCGGTAATCGGCCTCGTAGATGCCCGCCACCTGTTCGCCCGCCTGCCCGATCAGGGCGGTGTAATCCTGTCGGTGCGGCGACAGGGTCGGGCCCAGATAGGCCTGCATCAGGGCGGCCAGTTCGGCCTGTTGGTTGCTGTCATAGCGCGTCAGCACCGCGCGCACCGCGTCCCATTCAAAGGCCAGTTCTTCCCGCCCCAGCGCGCGGGCGGCCATGTTTTCCCCGTCTTCGATGCTGGCGAAGGTGGAATGCAGCATGTCGAAGAAGCGCCCGGTGGAATCGAATTCGAGAAAGGACGCGCCCAAGGGCACCAGCAGGATATCCGCCGCCGCCAGCCCGTTGATCGTCAGGTATCCCAGGGCAGGGGGGGTATCGATGAAAATGACGTCGTATTGATCGAGCACGCCATCGGCGGCCAGACGGTCGGTCAGCGCATCCCACAGCTTCCAACCGCGCGCGGACATGCGCCAGACGGGGATCTGGAATTCCGCCCAGTAGAGGTTCAGCTGCGCCCCGATCAGGTCGATATTGGGCCAATGGGTGGGCTGGATCACGTCTGATGCGGTCAGCTTCAACGCCTCGCCCAGCGTGTCATCCAAGGGTTGGGGCGCTTCGCCCCGGTCCATCCGCGCCTGATTTTCGCGGCGCAGATGTTCGGCGTAATGGCGCGCCAGCAGCGGGAAGACGGTTTGCCATTCGTCTTCGACCCGGCCCCCGAAGATCGACGTCATCGATCCCTGACTGTCCAGATCGATGACCAACACCTTGTAGCCATCCAAGGCCGCCGACATGGCCAGATGCGCCGCGGTGCTGGTCTTGCCCACGCCGCCCTTGAAATTGGCCACCGCCACCAGTTTGGCGGGCAGGTCTTGCGGGCGGTAGGGTTTGTATTCCTTCGACTTCGATCCGCCTTGGGCGAAATGGGCGCGCAGGCGCAACACCTCGTCCAGCGTGAACCATT
>CAZIKH010000345.1:0-2178 GCA_964539755.1 uncultured Dinoroseobacter sp.
CGGCGGCCAGCGGTCTTGTCGCCGCCCCCGGTGTTGAAGGACACGGTGGGCAGGGTCACGACCTTGGCCAGTTCCGGGAAGGGATCAACCGCGTTCGGCAGGGCGTTCGCATTGACAAAGTGTTCCTGAAACTTCGGTTCGATCGCGGTTTCGATCTTGTGAATCTTGTGCACGGTGTCTTCTATTCGGCGTCGGGCCGCGACATTGCACAGCGCGATCCGCGCCCCGGTGCCCGCGGCATTGCCCGCGCTGGTGACCTTGTCCAGCGGCACATCCGGGATCATGCCCAGCACCATGGCGTGTTTGGGGCTGATATGCGCACCAAACGCGCCTGCCAGCGTCACCCGGTCCACCTTGTCGACGCCCATTTCGTCCATCAACAGGCGCGCCCCGGCATAAAGCGCCGATTTCGCCAATTGGATCGCGCGGATATCGCCTTGGGTCACGGCGATCAGCGGTCCACCATCGGCGCGCGCATCATGCAGAACGTAAGAATGGGTGCGCCCATCCGCGATGCAGCGCGCGGTGCCGGTCTGGTCCGCCGATCCGATCAGGCCAGAGGCATCGACGATGCCCGCAAGGCGCATTTCAGCGACCACTTCGATGATGCCCGACCCACAGATACCGGTGATCCCGCCGTCACCCACGGCTTCGGCAAAGCCGGGCGCGTCCGACCACAGGTCACAGCCGATGACGCGGAAGCGTGGTTCCTTGGTAACGGGGTCGATTTCCACCCGTTCGATGGCGCCGGGGGCGGCCCGCTGGCCCGCGCTGATCTGCGCGCCTTCAAAGGCGGGACCCGTCGGGCTGGAACAGGCCAGCACCTTGGTGGTGTTGCCCAGCAGAATCTCGGCATTGGTGCCGACATCGACGACAAGCACAAGGTCTTCGGACCGATCCGGTTCCTCGCTGAGGGCGACAGCGGCGGCATCCGCGCCCACATGGCCCGCGATGCAGGGCAGCACATAGACCTGCGCGCCGGGGGCCAAGGCGGTCAGGTCCAGATCCTGCCCGGTCAGGTTCAGCGCGTCCGAGGTGGCCAAGGCAAAGGGCGCTTGGCCCAGTTCGACCGGATCGAGGCCCAGAAGAAGATGGTGCATGACGGGGTTGCAGACAAAGACCGCTTCGACGATCTGGCGGGCGTCGATCCGGGCTTCGTCCGCGACGCTGTCGGCCAGCGCGTTCAAGGCGGTGCGCACCGCTTTGGTCATTTCGACATCCCCGCCGGGGTTCATCATGACATAGGACACGCGGCTCATCAGGTCTTCGCCGAAACGGATCTGCGGGTTCATCACGCCTGCCGAGGCCAAGACCGCGCCCGTGGTCAGGTCGCACAGATGCGCGGCAATCGTGGTCGATCCCAGATCGACCGCCAGACCATAAAGCGGGCCTTCGTGAAAGCCGGGCCACAGGTCGACCACGGTCGCGGGCCCATCGGCCCGGGCTTGGTGAACGGCCAAGGTGATCGCCCATTTGCCTTTGCGCAGAACGGGTTGCAGGCGGGCAAGGCAGGGCAGGGGCATGGTCACGCCGGTCAGGCCGAAACTGTCCTTCAGGGCGGCGCGCACCCGTTCCAGATCGCCCGAGGGTTCGTGCATGTCGGGTTCCTGAACCTCGACATAATAAAGGCGGGTGGCGGGGTCCATGGTGATGGCGCGCACGGCGGCGGCCTTGCGGACCACTTGGCGGTGCACCTGACTTTCGGGGGGCACGTCGATGACGATATCGCCCTGCACGGTGGCCTGACAGCCCAAGCGCCGCCCGTCGATCAGCCCGCGCTTGTCCTTGTAGCGTTGTTCGACCGAGTTCCAGTCGGACAAGGCTTCGGGCGTCGAGGTCACGCCATGCTTGGAGAACGTCCCATAGGACGGGGTGATCTGGCATTTCGAACAAATGCCGCGCCCGCCGCAAACGCTGTCCAGATCGACCCCCAACTGCCGCGCGGCGGTCAGGATCGGGGTGCCGACGGGAAAATGCCCCCGCTTGCCGGAGGGCATGAAGATCACCAAAGGTTGGGTCATGGGGCATCCCTGTTCAAAGCGCGCCGGGGCCGGGGCACAGCGCGTGAAATGGCATGGCAAGGCAAGGGGGCAAGGGCAAAGGGCGTGCGTGGTCGCGGCATTGCCCGGGATGTGCGATTTTTCGCAGAAAAATCGTAGCAATTCTTCTGCGAAGAAT
>CAZIKH010000346.1:0-2169 GCA_964539755.1 uncultured Dinoroseobacter sp.
CAAGACCACGCGCTGATCGGCGGCGAAGGCCTCCCACAGCTTGCCGCGCTTGATGTAATTGGCCACGTCATGGACCCGCGCGTCCCCCAACTGGCTGTCGCGCAGGCGGCTGACGGCATCGTATTCATAAAGCCCTTGCTGCGCCCGCGTCGTCGACTTGATGTGCCATTCGATGATCGGCATGTCCAAGGCCGCCGCAACCTGCCGGGCCAGCTCGGTTTTCCCGGTTCCCGGTTCCCCTTTGACCAGCAGCGGACGTTCCAGCGTGACGGCAGCATTGACCGCGACTTCCAGATCGTCGGGGACAATATACGACTCGGTGCCCGAAAAATGCATGCGATTTCACCTTTTGGCCCTGAATTTCGCCGTCTGATAGAGCAGCTACACAATCAGGCGACAAGGGCTATCTAGTGCTTGAGCCGCCCCTGTCTCTGGGCTATTGGCACCGCAGGGAGGGTCTCGGATGTCCGCTTCAAAACCAGATTTGGCGTCGTCCGACCCAAATGAGGGAGACACCATGAAGGCCGAAGTATTTCTGCCCGATGATTATCGTCCGGCCGAGGACGAACCATTCATGAACGACCGCCAGCTGGAATACTTCCGGCGCAAGCTTCTGGCTTGGAAAGCGGATCTTCTGGCCGAAAGCGCCAGCACCATCGAAGACCTGCAAGGGGCCGCGCGCAACATTCCCGACGTGGCCGACCGCGCCAGCGAAGAAACCGACCGGGCCTTGGAACTGCGCACCCGCGACCGCCAGCGCAAGCTGATCTCCAAGATCGAAGCCGCGCTGCGCCGGATCGACGAAGGCGAATTCGGCTATTGCGAAGAAACCGGGGATCCGATTTCGCTCAAGCGGCTCGATGCCCGCCCCATCGCGACCCTCAGCCTCGAAGCGCAGGAACGCCACGAACGGCGCGAGAAAGTCCACCGCGACGATTGACGCTGGACCACAACCAGTAGATGACAAACACCGGGGCATGTCTCCGGTGTTTTTTTTGGGACATGACAGGGGGTTGCAGGCGGTTTGGCGCAGCAGGCGACATATGACATCACCGTCCTCGGGGCCGGGGTTGCGGGACTGGCCGCCGCCCTCGCTTTGGCGCGTGCGGGTCATGCGGTCACCGTGCTGGAACGGGCCGAAGAAATCCGCGAGGTGGGCGCAGGCCTGCAAATCAGTCCCAATGGCATGCGGGTGCTGCAAGCGCTGGACTTGAACCCCGATGCGCAAGGCCGCGCCCTGAAAGCCCAAGCCGTGGTTCTGCGCGATCATTATGCAGGCGACGAAATTGCCCGCTTGCGCCTGCCGCAGGATCCCGGAACCCGCCTGATGCATCGCGCCGACCTGATCGACCTTCTGGCCGAAGGGGCGCGCGCCGCAGGCGTTCAGATCCGCCTGCTGCAACATATCGATCAGGTCGAAATCGACGGCAATGGCACGCCGATCCTGCGCTTTGTCACCGGGGGCCAGTTGCGCGCCGACCTGCTGGTCGCCGCCGATGGCCTGCATTCGCCCACGCGCCGCGCCGTGTTGGGGGCGGGGGCGGCCAAGCCGCAATTCACCGGGCAGGTGGCGTGGCGGGCCTTGGTGCCCGGACGCGCGGGCGATCCGGCCGAAGCCGAGGTGTTCATGGGCCCCGGACGCCACCTTGTCAGCTATCCCTTGCGCGGCGGTGCGTTGCGCAACGTCGTGGCGGTCGAAGAACGCAAGGGCTGGACCGAAGAGGGCTGGAATCACGCGGACGATCCGACCCGCATGCAGCGCGCCTTTTCCGGCTTTGCGCCGCAGGTGCGCGGCTGGCTGGGCGAAGCGCGCGAGGTCTATCTATGGGGCCTCTTCCGGCACGAGGTTCCCGATCTTTGGCATCGCGGGCGCGCGGTGATGCTGGGCGATGCGGTGCATCCGACGCTGCCCTTTCTGGCCCAAGGGGCCAATATGGCGCTCGAGGACGCGTGGGTCCTGACCCGCGCCTTGGGACATCATCGCACGCCCGAAGCCGCCTTCGCCGCCTACCAATCCGCGCGCCTTGCGCGCACACGCCGGATCGTGGCGGCGGCCAATACCAATGCATGGGTCTATCATCTGGGCCCGGGCGTGCAGCGCAGCGTGGTGCATACCGTCCTGCGCCTTGGCAACCGCTTTGCGCCCGACCGCGCGCTGAAACGCTTCGA
>CAZIKH010000347.1:0-2143 GCA_964539755.1 uncultured Dinoroseobacter sp.
CCAACTGTTCCGGCGTCGCCTTGGCCTGCGCCCAATGGGCGGTCAGGTTCATCTGATCGATGGCGCGGTGAATGTCGTCCATATCGCGGGCGGCTTGCAGGGCTTGGCGGTCCGCGATCCAAGCCTGCATGGCGGCCATTTCGGCGTCGGTGATTTCGGCCTTGCCCTGCGGTTTGACCTCGCCATTGCGGATGTTGACATTGGCGATCTGGTCGAGGTCGATCCGCTTCTGGCGGTTCTCGGGGTCCACCCGGAAGACGGCGGCGCCGTTATCCTTGATGCGAAAGTAAAGCTCGGGCAGATCGACTGACATATTCTACAGGGTCCTTGGGTCTGAAGAGGGGGTCTAATTCGACCCTATCGAAGCCCGTCCACCCGTGAAAGAGGACAATCGCCCAAGCGCCTCACAGCAGATGATACCCCAGTGCGGTGCGGATCATCGCCCGCAGCGCGTCTTCGGGCAGGGGCTGGGCCATCGGCAGCAAGACCGCGCGCGTGCCGTCAAAATGCGTCTCAGTGGGAAAAAGCGGGCGAACGGTTTCGATCACATCGGTTTGGCAATGCACGAACATGCCCGGTGTTCCGTCGCGCGCTAGGGCCAGCCGCAGGGGCGTGCCGACCTTGGGCTTGGCCGGAGCATAAGACGGCTGTCCCCATTTCAGGCTTTCGCTCAGCGCGCCAAGTCGCGGGTCGCGGGCGGCTTCGTCGAAGATCAGCTTGCGCATGTCCAGAAGGCGGGCGCGTTCGGCTTGGGGGAAACACGCGAACGCCGCTTGCACCTGTTCCGGGATCGGCTTTGGTTCATCCATGGGTCGACCTGTAACTTTGGGCGGTGCCACTTCTGCGCTGCCCCCGATTGCCGCCTGCACGGTCCCGTCCGGCCTCAGCACGCGATAGGTCTGGGGCAAGGTGTCCGGGCGCGGATCGCGGTCCAAGACCGAATGATGCAGAATCGCACCGTCTGGTACGGCCCGCCGACCCGAGCCGAAAAGCCGCGCAAAAAGCCGCCATCCCAGCGTCATGGAGTTCTGGCTGGCCGATAACGGATCCGGCGGCACGTAGTGCTTCTTGGGGTTCTGGCCCAGAACGATCTCGTTGACCGTGCGGGTCTTGAACTCCAGCCCGAGGCGCGCGGTTTCCTCGATCATCCAAATAAGAGGAATCTTTGCCAAACCGGACTGCGCCTCTGGAAGGCCGCCACCGACATCGCCATGCGACCCCGCGAACCAGACCTCCTTGACGTCTTGCGGCAGGCTGTCGCCGGTCTTGAAACGGGTGCGTGTATAATCCTGATCCGGCCCCCAAAGCTGTGGGCGGAACATCTTGCGGCTTTCTTCCAAGGCAACCGCGTGGCGGACCGATTCCACCGAGCCATTGTTGACCGTCCCGGCGTGCTGGCGCAGATGCGGGACCAGCCCCACCAGTTCGATGATCGAGGCCACGGTGTCGAACAGGCCCAGACAACGGATCTGGACCAGGTCCGGTCGGATCACCCGGTAATGCAGGCCAATTTCGGCAAAGGCGTCCTGGGCCCCGTTTTCGCCGATCCGTTCATAGGCGCGATAGACATAATCCAGCAGGTTCAGGTTGCGCCGTTCCAGCAGGCCAAATTCATGCAGGAACCCGGCCAGAACCCGCGCCGTATAGGCCCCACGCGAATAGCCAAAGAGGTAGATCTGGTCGCCTGCCGCCTTGTCGTAGTTTTCTACCAGAAAGCGGTAGGCTTCCTTCACATTGGTCGCCAGCCCCCAACCCGTGGCCATGCCCAAGAGCTCGTCCGCTTGGTGCTTCAGCTTTAGCCAAGACCGCGCGCCCAAGGTGCCAACACCGGGATCGTAGTAAACCAGCTGGGTGTCGGATTTTGTGAGGCATCCGTAGAGCCGAAGGATATTGGTGCGGTCTTCCTCGATTTCGTTCGAGGTGCCGTCAAACAGGATAACGATCTTTTTCGGGGCGCGCTTTGCCGAGGATGGCTGGATCATCCCCTCAGGATACCGGGGCGGGGGCGCCCCGGCAATCGTCCGGTCAAGTCAACCCCGCGCAAAAATCCTGAATCCGCGTGCAAGCCTCGGTCAGGGCCTCGTCAGAGGTGGCATAGCTGACGCGGAAGCAGGGCGACAGGCCGAAGGCCGCGCCGAACACC
>CAZIKH010000348.1:0-2137 GCA_964539755.1 uncultured Dinoroseobacter sp.
TCGCGCCCGGTCAGCATGCTTTCGCTGGGCGCCCCTTCGGCAAAGACGATGCGATGCGCATCGAACAGCAGGTGGTGATAGGTCACCCCCTCGGGGCGGTCGGCCAGCGCGATCCCCGGCAGCCCCACCAGTTTGATCGCCGGGATCAGCGCCTCGGGCACGCCGAACATCGCTTCGGCCACCGCGTTGCGGGTCAGCATCCGGTGCTGGCGCGACACCAACAGGTCCCGTTTCGGCAGGCCCCGCCCCAGCGCGCCTTGGGCGATCCGCACGGGCCGCAGCTTGGGATTGTCGGCAAGGTCCGCCGCAGACAGGCGACGCGTTCCAATCCAGTGCAAGGTCTGGGGCCCGTCGGTGGTGCGCACCCGGTCGCCGATGCGCAGCGTCTCGATCGGCACCTCGCCGCGCGGGGTGTCGATACGGGTGCCAGCGGCGAAGCACACCAGCAGCGAGATATTGTCGATGATCGGGCCAAGGCTGTCATCATCGCCGACCTCGGTAAAGCGCAAGGTATAATCGCCCGCGCCGGGAAAGGTGACGGGCAGGCTGTAGGTGGTGAAGCTGCCAGTGCCGGGAAAGATGGTCGTGCTGGCAATCGTGCCGCCGGAACTGTCGAGGATCTGAACCGTGAACCCGTCGCTGCCCTGATCCGGATTGGCCGCCGTGCGCAGCACGCTGTCCAGCGTCAGGGTGGTGGTGATCGGCCCATCCACGGTGAAGGTCTGTTCCATCACCGTTGTCTGGCCGCGATTGCCGTCCATCTCGGCCACGCGGTTCGACGACCCGTTGCCCATATAGACGCCTTCGGTGTTGTTGGCCTCGATATCCGTGCCGGTCCAGTTGGCCGCGCCGCTGTCGAAACTGCCATTCACGATCAGGTCTGTCAGGGGCATGGGGCTGGCCTTTGGGTCCGATGGGCGTGCTTAGCACATACTGCCTTTTCGCACATCCTGCGGGCCGCGTGTGAAAAAACGCTTAAGCCTGTGGCGCGCGGGCCTCACGCGGCCCCCCTCAGCCGCGCGGCCCGCCACAGCAGCCCGGCGGTCACCGCGATGGGGATCAGGTTCCAGCCGATCCCGTTCAGGAAGGCCAGCCGATAATCGCCGGTCAGGTCGTGAATCCAGCCCGACATCCAGCCCCCCAGCGCCATGCCCAGAATGGTCGACATGATCACCAGCCCGACAAACCGCCCCGCCGCCCGCGCGGGCAGGTATTCGCGCACGATCACCGCATAGCTGGGCACGATCCCGCCTTGGCTGAGGCCGAACAGCAAGCTGACGACGTAAAGCGGCACCAGCCCGTCCCAAGGCAGGAACAGGCACAGCGCGACCAGCTGCGCCAGCGCCCCGATGAACAGCGTCCAGACCCCGCCCAGACGATCCGCCAACAGGCCAAAGCCGATGCGGCTGACCACGCCGCCCATCAGCATCAGCGACAGCATGCCCGCGCCCGCCGCCGCCCCATAGCCCAGATCGATGCAATAGGCGACGATATGGACCTGCGGCATCGACATGGCGACGCAACAGCCGATCCCCGACAGGAACAGAAGCCCCACCAGCAGGCGCGGGGGCAGGCCCGACTGGGCCGCCCGGTCGGCGGCGGCGGCATCGGCGCGGGCAATGTCGCTGGCGGGCACCTTTCGGCGCAGGGTCAGGGCCAAGGGGATCATGACGACAAGGCAGGTCGCGGCAATCGCCCAACTGGCCCCGCGCCAGCCCATCTCGGGCAAAAGGGCGGCCAGCACCAGCGGCCAGAGCGCGCCGGAAAAATAATTGCCCGACGCCCCCAGCGCGACGGCCAGCCCGCGGCGGCGCTCGAACCACAGCGACAGATCGGCGATCAACGGCCCGAAACTGGCCGAGGACGCCGCGCCGATGAAGAACTGCGCAAGGCTGAGCAGCGCAAAGGACGGCGCCAAAGCCGCCGCGCCATAGCCCAAGGCCAGAACCAGCGCCGCCCCGATCAGCACCGGCGTGATCCCGTAGCGATCCACGCCGCGCCCGATCACCAGATTGCCCAAGGCAAAGCCCAGCATGGTCGTGACATAGGGCAGCGAGGCCTGCGCGCGGGTGCCGCCGAACTCGGCCTGGGTTTCCGGCAGCAGCACGATCACCGCCCACATGCCGACATTGCCGAC
>CAZIKH010000349.1:0-2135 GCA_964539755.1 uncultured Dinoroseobacter sp.
TGCAGCCAGAAGCGCAGCTTTTCGAAGGCCCGCACCAGCCCCGCCCCCGGATAGCCGACCCACAACGCATCATTGTCGGCATGCACAAGGTCCATGAAGGCTTGCAGATCCGGGGTGCTCCACCACTTGTCGAGATAGGCTTCGGAAAACCCAAGATCCCCTTCGCGGATCAACCGAGCGAACACGTCATTGTTGTGAATATCCAGTTCGGCCACCGGGCCGGGGTTCTTGCCTTCGGCGCGGAACCTGCGCCCGTCCGGCAGAACGATATCCAAGCGGCCATTCTCAAGATGTTGCAGCACGTCG
This sequence comes from uncultured Dinoroseobacter sp., assembly GCA_964539755.1. GTDB lineage: Bacteria > Pseudomonadota > Alphaproteobacteria > Rhodobacterales > Rhodobacteraceae > Dinoroseobacter. The sequence continues at coordinate 307 of CAZIKH010000349.1, forward strand.
AAGGCTTGCACGAAATATCGCGGCAAGTCCTTCTGGCCCTTGGTGCTGGTCAATACGGTCATTCGGTTTTCCTGTTGTTTTTTCGGAATTTTGCACGGGCTTCTTCACGCTGCAAGCGCGAAACGCCTAGCCGGCCTTGCGGTGCTGTTGATAGGCGTCCAGCGCCCGTGTCCGGCCTTCGGACAAATCGACCAAGGGCTTGGGATAGCCCATCTCTGGCGACAGCCCCCATGCGCGCGGGATCGCCTCGAAGAAGCTGCGCGCGGTGTCCGATGGCGGGCGATACATCTCGGCGATGAACTTGCGGGTGTAAGCCCCCGATTTATCGAACTTCTCCAGCTGCGTCTCGGGGTTGAAGATGCGGAAATACGGGGTCGCGTCCGGGCCTGATCCCGCCGACCACTGCCAGCCCATCGCGTTCGACGCAGGGTCCCAATCCACCAGACAGTCCGCAAACCAGTCCATCCCGACCTTCCAATGGGTCAGCATATGCTTGGTCAGATAACTGGCGACGATCATACGCCCGCGATTGTGCATCGTCCCGGTCACATACATCTCGCGCATGGCGGCATCGACGAAGGGCACGCCCGTGCGGCCCTGTTTCCAGCGCAGCACCGCGTCGGTTTCGCCGGTCCACGGAAAATCGTCCCATTCGGGCCGCCAATTGTCGGTCAGGATGCGGGGGGTGTGCCATGCCAGATGGTACGCGAATTCGCGCCAGACCAATTCCTTCAGAAACGTCTCGGCCCCGGATTTGCCTTCCGCCATCGCGCGCTGGCCTGCATGCCATGCGGTCAGGGGGCTGATTTCGCCATGGGTCAGGTTTTCCGACAGGCGCGAGGTGCCATAGGTCGCGGGCAAATCGCGGGTTCGGTCGTAGTCCTGCACGATCTTGTCCAGAAAATGGTCCAGCCGCGCTTGGGCCGCCGCCTCGCCCACCGCGATATGCGCCTGCACCACTTCTGCGCCCCGGTTCATGGCCCGGTCCATCTGCCAATCGGCCAGTCGATCGCTGTCGGGCCAAGTGTCGGGGGCCGGCAGGTCGGAAGGCGCGGGCAAAGGGGCGTCCAGACTGCGGTCCCGCACGGCTTTCCACATGGGCGTATAGACCTTGTAGAACCCCCCGCTGCCGGTTTCGACCGTCCAAGGTTCGAACAGCAAATGGCCGGGAAAGCTGCGCGCGTCGCATCCCGCCTCGCCCAAGCGCGCCTTGACCTGCTTGTCGCGGGCCACCTGATCCGGCAGATAGGCGCGCGACCAGTAAACCGCGCCCGCCCCGGTTTCTGCGCGCAGCTTTTCCAGTTCCTCGACCGCCTTTCCGCGCCGCAGGATCAATCGGCTGCCCAGACTGCCCAAACGGGCTGCGAATTGTTCCACAGCAAGCCCCATGCGCCATTTCGGGGCTGCGCCAAGGGCCTCGGCTTCTTCCTCCAGCAGATAGACCGGGATCACCGGACCGCCGCGCGCCACGGCAGCCGTCAGCGCCGCGTGATCGCTCAGGCGAAAATCGCGCCGAAACCAGACAAGGGTCGGTGTGGGGTTTGGCATGGGTCGCTCCGTCTCAACCCAGCGCAACTTAGTGCGGGATCGGCGGGGGCAAGTCAGCCCGACAAGACGGCGTCCATGGCGGTCAGCATCGCCTCAACCTCGGCGGGGCTGGTGTAATGCACAAAGCTTAAACGCAGCACGCCTTGCGCGGGATCGACCCCGACCCCTTCCAAGGCGCGGTTGGCATAGAAATCCCCGCCCCCGGCCATGATCCCATGCGCGGCCAAAGCGGCGGCCACGGGTTCTGCGGGGCGGCCAAGGTCCAAGGCGACGGTGGGCGC
>CAZIKH010000350.1:0-2131 GCA_964539755.1 uncultured Dinoroseobacter sp.
TCGGTGTGGTGGCCTGCGCCGTGGGTGTCTTCCATATCCCACACATCGCCCGGCCCGATCTCGCGCGTGTCGCCGTCGCTGGCGGTCACGCGCACCCGGCCCCGCAGGCACACCAGCCGTTGCGCCACCGGCGTCGGATGGGCGGGTTCGTTCCACCCGGTCCGCAGCCGCAGGAAAAAGGTCTGCGCTGCCGGGGCCGGGTCCGATACCTCGATCGCGCCCGCGGGCGGGGCAAAGCGCCGTTCTTCCAGAACCGCCGCTTCCCGCGTCCAATGGCTTTCGCCCGCGTCATCGGCCCATAAACGATGGTAATACATCAGCTGCCCTCGGGCAGGGCCAAGGTCACGTTGCGCCCGTTCTTGACGTATTGGATCGCCTCTTCGCCAATCGCGGCGACCCGGCCGCCGTCCAAACGGTCCCCGACCTCGACCCGGGTGATCCGGCCCGAGGACAGACGCACCAGCGCCCGACGATTGTTCGGCGTGCCGTAGACCCCGATCAGGTTGATCCGGCGCAGCGAGATCGCATTGGTCAGCGTCGCTTGCCGCGCGACCGAGGCACTGGTCGGTATGCGCGGCGCGGCCCGGGCCACGGCGGCGGTGGCCACCGGGCGTTCGGGCTGTGCGGCCCGCGCGGCGGCGACCAGCTCGGCCATGTTGCTGGGGCGCGTTGCGGGGCTGCGCGAACTGGCAACCGCCAAGGCAGACACCTGATCGTCCGCGGTGCCATCGGCCAAGGCTTCGGCGGCGGCCAGCGCCTGTTCGGATTCCGGGCGCGGGCGCGGTTTGCGGTTCTGCAATTCGGCCAGCGTAAAACCACCGAACTGGTTGCGTTCGATAATCTCGGCGGCGTTGTCGGGCCGGGCGCGAGGGCGGATCGCGGCCAGCGCTTGGGCGGCTTCGGCGGCGGCGGCCTCGGCTTCGGCTTCCTGCGCGGCGGCGGCTTCGGCGGGGCGCGCGGGCGGCACCAAGGCTGGCGGGCCGGGGCGCACCTCGATCCCTTCGGGGGTGATCGCGCCGTCCGGCGTCAGCACCACAAGGCCGTTTTCATCCAGATCGAACACCTGACCGGGGCCCAGCGGCGGCACGGGTGTCGTCGGTCGCAGGTCGCGCATTTCGACATAGCCGGGCAGCGCGACGGCATCGCCAAAGCTGATTTCGGGATCGAAGGAGGCAAGGAAAATGCCTTCATCGCGGCTTAGGTCCACCTCGGCCGGGGCTTCGGGCGCGCGCACCCATACCCCGGTTTCGGCATGGATCGCTTCGGCCTCGGCAAGGCTGACGGTCGGCACGGGCGCGGGGGCGGGCAGGTCATCGTCGATCTCGGCGATGGCGTCTTCGGCAAGGGCGGCGTCTTCGGCTATGGCAGGGGCCGTGTCCTCGGGAACCTCTGCCGGGGCCAAGGCGGCGTCTTCCTGCACAGGGGCCGGCGCATCGGGGGTCGGCACGGTTTCGATGGCAGGACGTTCGGCCCCCAATTCCTGCGCATCGTCCCCACCCGACACCAACACGACGATCAAGGCGATCAGCAACAGCGCCGCCAGCAGCCCGCCGGTGATCAAGAACCCCAAGGACAGTTGCGGGCGCTTGCGCGGCGGGTCGGCGAACAAGGTCTGCGCCACCGCCAGCCCCGATGCATCCAGCGCATCGGGCGTGCCCGCCAGATCGTCGAGGATCGGCAGGTCGGTTTTTCCCGGCGCGGCCTGCGGCTTGGGCGCGGCGGGGGCGTCCGGCGTCTTGACGGACGGGGCCGCAACGGGCGCTTTTCCGGCGGCGGCGGGCCGTTCCGGCACGGGCGCGGCCCGGGTCGCCGGGGGCGGGCTGGGCTCAGCGCCGAAGACCTTCGACAGGGCGGGCGGGATCTTGGGTTTGGGCGGCGCGGGATCGGCGGTTTTGGCGGCGGGTGCGTCCGGGACCTTTGCCCCGTCTTTTTCCGCTGCCTCGCCCGCCTTTGCGTCTTTCGGCGGTTCCGGCGTCGAGGGGGCTTCGGACAGGAACCCGATCCGCGCGCTGCGCTTGCTCAGGCGTTCGGCCACCTTGCGCGGCTTGGGCGCGGGTTTTTCATCCTGCGCCCGGCGCGACGCGAAAAGCGAAGGCAGCTCGGTGCTGTCTTCTTTCGGCGGGGCCTTTTC
>CAZIKH010000351.1:0-2131 GCA_964539755.1 uncultured Dinoroseobacter sp.
TCGATCATCTCGATGGCCGGGGTCTTCAGAAACGTCCCGGCCAGCAGGTCGCCTGCGGCCATGCGGTGGCGTAAATGGGCCATGGGGTCTCCCTCCCTTTGATGCAGGCGAACGCAACCACAGCCACATGCCGGATGCAACGGGGCTTGGCATGCCCTATGTCTGATCCATGGACGGGCTTCTCAGCTATACGGATCGGGGCATCTATTGCGCGGCGGGCGATTTCTACATCGACCCGTGGCGGCCCGTCGACCGCGCGCTGATCACCCATGCCCATTCCGACCATGCCCGCTGGGGCATGCGCCGCTATCTGGCGACCGAGGGCACGGCCCCGGTGATGCGCCACCGTCTGGGCGAGATCAATGTGGACACGGTCGCCTACGGCGAGATGCGCAGCATCAATGGTGTGCAGGTGTCGTTCCACCCGGCGGGGCATGTGCCGGGCAGCGCGCAAATCCGGGTCGAGCACAAGGGCGAGGTCTGGGTGGTGTCGGGCGATTACAAGGTCGAGGCCGATGGCCTCAGCACCCCGTTCGAACCGATCCCCTGCCACACCTTCATCACCGAATGCACGTTTGGCCTGCCCGTCTTTCGCTGGGAAGCGCAGGCCGAGGTCGCCCGCCAGATCAACGCCTGGTGGGCGCAGAACCGGGCCGAGGGGCGCGTGTCGATGCTGGGGGCCTATGCCTTGGGCAAGGCGCAGCGGCTTCTGGCGATGCTGGACGCGGGCAATGCCCCGATCCTGACCCATGGCGCGGTCGAAGGCACCAATGCGGTGCTGCGCGCGCAAGGGATTGCCTTGCCCGACACCATCCCGGTCACCGCCGACACGGACGTCAAGGCCTATCCCGGCGCGCTGGTGATCGCGCCGCCCAGCGCGCTTGGGTCGGCCTGGGCCAAGAAATTCGGACCTGTCAGCACTGGCTTTGCCAGCGGCTGGATGCGGCTTCGGGGCGTGCGGCGCAGGCGCGCGATGGACCGGGGCTTTGTCGTCAGCGACCATGCCGATTGGGACGGGCTGAACCGCGCCATCCGGGCCACCGGGGCCGAGCGCGTGTTCGTCACCCATGGCTATACGTCGGTCTTTCGGACATGGCTGGAAAGCCAAGGCTATGACGCCGGGATCGTCGAGACCGAATTTTCCGGCGATGACGACAGCCCCGAGACGGAGGTTTGAGTATTTGGACCTAGAAGAAGACCCCGACCATGAGCGTCCTTGACCGCCTTGCCCTGTGGAACGCGCGCTATGTGCAAAAGCCCGTGATGGCGCTGAACCTGCCCGCGCCCGTGCTGCGCGCGCTGTTCGCAGGCGCGATCCGGGCGTCGAATTTCGTGCCGCGCGGCGTGACGATCACGCGAACGACCTTGGGCGGGGTGCCCTGCCGCAAGATCGTGCCGCAGGGCGCGGGCAGCGGGCGGCTGCTTTACCTGCATGGCGGGGGCTTCGTGATCGGCGGGCCGATCACCTATCTGCCGCTGGCTGCGAAACTGGCCAAGGCGGCGGGCGTCACCGTCTGGCTGCCCGATTATCGCCTGGCACCCGAACACCCCTTTCCCGCCGCGCCCGATGATGCGCTGGCCTGCTACCGCGCGCTGGCCGCCGAGGGGCCGGTCGCGGTGGGCGGGGACAGCGCAGGCGGCTGCCTTGCCCTGGGGCTGTTGCACCGCGATATCGCCCCGCCCGCCGCGCTGGTGCTGCTGTCGCCCGCCACCGATCTGCGGGCCGAGACCGAGGCCGCGCTGCTGGCCGGACCGGAGGATGCCCTGCTGGCCAAGGGCTGGGCGCGGCGCGCGGTGCAAGCCTATATCGGCGGCGCGGATCGGAACGATCCCGTCCTGTCCCCCATGGCGGCCCCGTTTCCGGCGGCCCCGCCCACGCTGGTGCATCTTGCCAGCGACGAGGCGCTGCGCCCCCAGATCGAGGCGGCCATCGACGCCTTGCGCGCAGCGGGGGCCGAAGTGACGGTGACGCGCTTTGACGGCACGTTCCACGCGTTCCAGATCGCGGGCCTGCCCTTGGCCAACCGCGCCATCGCCGAAATCGGCCAGTACCTGCGCGCAAGGCTGGCATGAAGGATTTCGCGGCCCTGTTCACCGCGCTGGACCAAAGCACGCGCACCAGCGTCAAGGT
>CAZIKH010000352.1:0-2124 GCA_964539755.1 uncultured Dinoroseobacter sp.
TCGAGCTGGAAAACGGCCATGAGATCATCGCGCATACGGCAGGCAAGATGCGCAAAAACCGCATCCGGGTTCTGGCCGGCGACAAGGTTCAGGTCGAAATGACCCCCTACGATCTGACCAAAGGTCGGATTAACTACCGCTTCAAGTAGCGCGTCATGCGTTTGATCCTCGGCTCGGCCAGCCCGCGCAGGCGGGAACTTCTGGCCCAGATCGGCGTGGTGCCGGACGCCGTGCGCGCCGCCGACATCAACGAGGATCCGCATCCCCGCGAATTGCCGCGCCCCTATTGCCGCCGCATGGCGCGCGAAAAAGCCCAAGCCCTGACCCCCGGCGCGGACGAGGTGATCCTGTGTGCCGACACCACCGTCGCGGTGGGCCGCCGCATCCTTGGCAAGCCCGCCGACCGGGCCGAGGCCGAGGCGTTCTTGCACCTGCTGTCCGGGCGGCGGCATCGCGTGATCACCGCCGTGGCCCTGCGGCGCGCCGACCGGATCTGGGAACGTCAGGTCGAAACCAGCTTGAAAATGAAACGCCTGTCGGACGCCGAACGCGTGGCCTATCTCGATACCGGCGATTGGCAGGGCAAGGCGGGCGGCTATGGCATTCAGGGACCCGCCGCCGCCTTCATCCCTTGGCTGCAAGGGTCCTATTCGGCGGTGGTTGGCTTGCCCTTGGCCGAAACGGCCGCCCTGTTGCGCGCAGCGGGGGTCTTGCGATGAAGGGCCGTGTGGTGGCGTTGGACCGGATCGACGGGCGCGCGGCGGCGGCGCTGATCGTGGACGGGCGTCTGGAAGACATCCTGATCGACCCGCCCGACAGCTTCGGCTTTCAACCCGGCGCGATCCTGCGCGCCCGGCTGGACCGCCCGATGAAAGGGCAGGGGGGGGCCATGCTGCGCCTGCCCGACGGTCAGACGGGGTTCCTGCGCGGCACCAAGGGGCTGGCAGATGGTGCGTCGGTTCTGGTGCAGGTGTCCGGTGTGGCCGAACCCGGCAAGGCCGTTCCGGTGACCGCCCGGCTGCTGTTCAAGTCGCGCTATGCCATCGTCACCCCCGATGCGCCGGGACTGAACATCGCCCGATCCATCAAGGATGAAGAACTGCGCGGCCATCTGCGCATCTTGGCCGAGGAGGCGATGGACGGCGCCGCCCCCGACCTGGGCCTGATCCTGCGCTCTGCCGCCGCGGACGCGCCCGAGGACGCCTTGCTGGACGATATTCTGGTGATGCGTCACCTGTGCGAAACGGTTTGCGCCGATACGGCGGGCGCGCCCGAGGTGCTGGTCGATGCCCCCGACGCGCATGAGGCCGCTTGGCGCGACTGGGCCAGCCCGGCCCCTGACACCCTTGACGACACGGCGGGGGCATTTGAACGGTTCGGCGTCTGGGACGCGCTGGCGCCGGCCCTGTCGGGGCGCTGGGCGTTGGAGGCCGGGGCCAGCCTGATCGTTGAACCCACCCGCGCGCTGATCGCGGTCGATGTGAACACCGGGCCCGACACCTCGCCCGCAGCGGGGTTGAAGGCCAATCTGGGGGCCGCAAAGGCCCTGCCGCGCGCCTTGCGCTTGATGGGGCTGGGCGGACAGATCGTGCTGGATTTCGCGCCCATGCCCAAGAAGGACCGCCGCCGTCTGGAGGACGCCCTGAAGGCGGCCTTCCGGCGCGACGGGGCCGAGGCGGCCTTGGCGGGCTGGACGCCCTTGGGCAATTACGAGATGCAGCGCAAACGCGACCGCGTGCCCTTGCGCGCCGCGCTGGCGGGGGCGGGCCCATGACGGCCCGCTGCCGCATCTGCAAAAGGCCCGTCCCCGAAGGCGCGCCCGCCCCCTTCTGTTCGCAACGCTGCGCCGATGTGGACCTTGGGGCCTGGGTCACGGGGGCCTATGCGATCCCGTCCGGGGCCAGTGCCGAGGACGATCCCGACGCCGAGGCCCGCCCCCCCGCGCCCGACGATGCGACAGACTGAGGCGGGGGGTTCCAGCGCGTCGATTTTTTGCGCAGGGGCTATGGACTTGCCCTGCGCGCGCGTCTAGAACCGCGCCACCCGGACGAGGCACCCACCGCCCCGTCCCCCGTGCCCGGGTAGCTCAGGGGTAGAGCAGTGGATTGAAAATCCTCGTGTCGG
>CAZIKH010000353.1:0-2118 GCA_964539755.1 uncultured Dinoroseobacter sp.
AAACAGCTTCAGCCGTTCATTGAACACAAGGGGCGTGGGGGGACGCATCATGCCCCCTTATGGCGCGGGCAGGGTAAAAACCGGGTTAACAGGCCCCGCGCGCCCGATGTTCGATTCTGGACTTTTGGCCCCGCCCAAACTAGAACATTAAGGGAACATACTGAGCGATTCTTGTGGATGTCTGCTGCCCTGTCTCTGACGGATATCGCCTTGCGCCGCGCGCCCGGACCGCTTGCGGGACCCGCCGCGCTGGCCCGGATGGCGACCTTGTCCGACCTCTTCGCCGCCGCGACGCTGGATGCCAGCGCCGTGGGCTTCGTGCAGGCCGTCTTGCCGCGTGGATCCGCGCCGATCCTGTGGGTGCAGGACCGCGTCTCGGCCCGCGAAACGGGCAGTCCCTATTTGCTGGAAGATGCGCTGGGGGCACCGGTGCTGCGGGTCGCGCTTGGCCGGGGGCGGGACGTGCTGCAAGCGCTGGAAGATGGGCTGGGCTGCCGCGCGCTGGCCGCCGTGGTGGGCGAGGTCTGGGGCGATCCCCCCGCCTTGGATTTCACCGCCACCAAACGTCTTGCGCTGCGCGCCGAACGGGCGGGGCGGCCGTGCTGGCTGATCCGGCGCGCCGCGGCCCCCAATCTGAGTGCGGCGCGCAACCGCTGGCGCGTCGGCACGCTGCCCTCGCTGCCGCATCCCGACGATGCCCGCGCGCCGGGCATGCCGCGTTGGCGGGCCGAGCTGTTTCGCAGCCGCGCCGCCCCGCCGGGGGTCTGGAGCGTGACCCATGACCGGGCGTCGGATCGTCTCGATTTTTCTGCCCTGCCTGCCGATGGAACGCTGGCACAAGATCATGGGCCAGCAGGGCAGCGCGCCGCCCGATGACATTCCCGTGGTGCTGGCCCGCGACGGCCCGCATGGCCCCGTGGTGCATGACGCCAACCGCGCGGCGCGGCTTCTGGGCATCCGGGCGGGCGCGCGGGTGGTCGATATGACCGCGCTGTGCCCGACCCTGCAGGTCGAATACGGCGATCTGGCGGGCGATGCCGCGCTGCTGGATCGGCTGGTCTTCTGGGTGCGGCGCTGGGGGCCATGGTCGGTGCGCGACGGGGCGCGCGGGCTGGTGCTGGACACAACGGGCTGCGCGCATCTGTTCGGGGGCGAAGCCGCGATGCTGCGCGAAATCGAAGAACAGCTGTCCTATCTGGGCCTGTCCTGCCGCTTGGCGGTGGCCCCGACATGGGGCGCGGCCTGGGCCTTGGCGCGGTTCGGCCCGGTGCGGGCGATCTGCGCCGAAGACGATATCCCCCGGCAGGTGACCGGCTTGCCCGCCCGTGCCTTGCGCCTGACCGCCGAGACCGAGCTGCTGCTGCAACGCTTGGGGCTGAAAACGGTGGGCGATATCGCGGCGGTGCCGCGCCTGTCGCTGACCCGCCGGTTCGCGCGGGCAGACTTGGCGCAGAACCCGCTGATGCGGCTGGATCAGATGCTGGGGCTGACCGCCGAACCCGTGGCAGGCCCCGACGCCCCGATCCCGGTGCGCGCGCTGTGCCGCCTGTCCGAAGCGGTCCAAGATCCCACGCCCTATATCCCCGACCTGTGCGCCGAGCTGTGCGCGCAATTGCACGCGGGCGGGCAGGGCGCGCGCAAGCTGCATCTGACGGTCTATCGCCTGGATGGGGCAGCCAGCCGGGTCAGCGTGGCGACCGCCCGGCCCAGCCGCGACGCGGCCCATCTGGCGCGGCTGTTCGACGGCAAGCTGGACACGCTCAACCCGGAATTCGGCTTTGACCTGATCACGCTGGATGCCGACGGGATCGAACCGCTGGCCGAGGTGCAGAAGGGCCTCGAAGACACGGTCGAGGACGGCGTTTATCTGGCCCATCTGATCGACCGGCTCAGCGCGCGGTTCGGCGCAGGGGCCGTCACCCGCCCGCAGCGCCGCGCCAGCCATGTGCCCGAACGCGCGCAGGGCTGGGTGCCCGCGTTGGAAGGGGCCGGGCCGGACCGCGCCCCCGACCCCTTGCCCGCAGCGCCCCCGCGCCCCTTGCGCCTGCTGCACCCGCCCGAGGAGGTGCGCGTGCTCTATGCCGTGCCCGAAGGCCCGCCCGTGCAATTCGTCTGGCG
>CAZIKH010000354.1:0-2118 GCA_964539755.1 uncultured Dinoroseobacter sp.
CGGCGTTTGCGATCTGCGCCACGCGACCTGCCGCAGCGATCTGCGTCTGGACGGCTTGGTGTGCGACCAGCTGATCCTTGCGGGCGGGCGCTTCGAAGGCGTGGTCGATCTGGACGGCGCGCGCATTGGCCGGGTCGATCTGTCCGGCGCGCTGTGTCTGGCCAACCTGTCCTTGGCGGGCGCGCAGATCGACCAGTTGGACCTGCGGGCCTGCGACGCGATGGGCGGGATTTGGGCCGAAGGTGCGCAGCTGGGCGACGTCGCGTCGGAAGACCTGCTGATCGAAGGCCGGGCGCAGGCTTTTTTGGACCACCTGCCAGCGACGGCCCCCTGACCGACGACGCCCCAATCCCTAAGAATGTTAGGGCACTCAACCTAGGCGTGCATAACCCAACGAAGGATCAAGGGGTTAGGGCTGAAAGGGTTACCAAAGCGTTAACGCCCCTAAGATTCTTAGGGAAATTAACCCTTTGTTAGGATTTGACCGCCGCCCCCGCGCCTTGGCGTCAGCCCCTCGCAAAGCGCCCCAGCCCCAGCCCCAAAGGCCGCTACAGTTTGCGCGCAATCGCCCAACTGGCCGCACAGAACAGCGCCGCGACCGCCAGACAGCCCGGAAGGCCCGCGACCTGATAGCTGACGCCGGACATCACCGTGCCCAGCAACCGCCCGCCCGCATTGGCCATGTAGTAGAACCCGACATCCATCGTCACCCGCTCGGGTCCGGTAAAGGCCAGGATCAGGTAGGAATGCATCGCGGAATTCATCGCAAAGACAAAACCGAACAGCAAAAGCCCCGCCACCAGCACCACGGTCAACCCAAAGGACGGCTCTGCACCCACCGCCACGACCGCCGCCAAAGCCGCCGGGATCAGCGCCAGCCCCCCGACCCAGACCCGCGCCCGCCGCGCCACCGCATCGCCCGACAGACCCCCGGCCCGCAACAGGCGCGGCGCGCTGGCCTGCACCGCCCCATAGAGCATGATCCACACCGCCATGAAGCTGCCGATCAGGAAGAAGGCCGTGCGATTGCCTTCGACCGTGCCATCCGACAACACGCTGTAGAAATAGATCGGGATGCCGACGACAAACCACACATCGCGCGCGCCGAACAGAAACAGCCGCGCCGCGCTCAGGCGGTTGATGCGCGCATCGCTCGACCACACCTCGCGGAACTTCACGCCCTTCAGCCCTTTGGGCAAACCGGGTGGCAGGAACGCGGCCACGGCGACGAAGACCGCCCCAAGGATCGCGGCCATGCCCCACAGGGCCGGACCGAACCCGACAAGGCCCAGCATCACCGCGCCCAGAAAAAAGCCCAAGCCTTTGACCGCGTTCTTCGACCCGGTCAGGATCGCCACCCAGCGAAACAGCCCCCCTTCGGCCTGCGGGGCCAGCAGCTTGACCGCCGATTTCGACGACATCTTGGCAAGGTCCTTGGCCACGCCCGACGCGCCCTGCACCGCCATCACGAACGCGACCGAGGCCCAGACCGACCACGCCGGATCGAGCTGCGTCAGCGCCAGCAGCGCCAGAATTTGCAGCCCCAAGCCCGCATAGAGCGTGCTGGTCAGCCCGAACCGCGCGGCAATCCAGCCCGCGCACAGGTTCGTCACGATGCCCGCGATTTCATAGAGCACGAACAGATAGGCCAGCGTCACCGGGCTGAACCCCAGCCCGTGAAAATGCAGCAGGACCAGCATCCGCAGCGCGCCATCGGTCAACATGAAGGCCCAATAACTGGCCGTCACCGCCACATAGGCGGCCAAGGGCCGGGGCGCGGGGGCCGTGTCGGTCATAGCGAGGCCGCCACCATGCGCGCCACATCCCCCAGACGGCAGGCATAGCCCCATTCATTGTCATACCACGCATAGACCTTCACCTGCGTGCCATTCACCACCATCGTCGAGGGCGCATCGACAATGCTGGAACGCGGGTCATTGGTATAATCGGCGCTGACAAGGGGACGGGTTTCATAGCCCAGAATGCCCTTCAGCGGCCCGGCGGCGGCGGCTTCGAACAGGGCGTTCACCTCCTCGACCGTGGTCTCGCGGTCCATTTCGAACACGCAATCGGTCAGCGAGGCGTTCAGCAACGGCACCCGCACCGCATGGCCGTTCA
>CAZIKH010000355.1:0-2117 GCA_964539755.1 uncultured Dinoroseobacter sp.
GGGCGGCGATGAAACCCGTGCTCGCGGGCTGTTCAGATTTGTTTCAAAGGCCGCGGATCGGTCACCGAAAGGGGACAGACCTGATACCGACGCAATACCGACGCGTTACCGAGGGGCTGCGGAGGGGGCCATGACAGGCAGCCTTCGGCCCGACGCCAAACCTTACCAAAGGGTTAACACGCCTAAGAATGTTAGGGCGCGCGGCCAAAACCGCAAAATGTGGTATGGGCTTCCCGGTGGCGCCCCATATCCTGCGATTGCCCTAAGAATGTTAGGGACGGGCACTCTATGCGCCCCGCCCCGTCCGACCGACTGCGGGTCAATCGAACAGGTCGAACACCTCGTCAAACACGTCCTCGAACAGATCGAACACGCCCTTCGCCTTGCGCTTGACCGACTTCTTGCCCTTCTTCACCGCCTTCGCTTTGGCCTTCGCGGCCGAGCCCATCGCCATTCCGGCAGCCGCCCCCGTTGCCGCCCGCCCGGTCGGTTTGGCCTTCTTCGGCTTCGCCGCCGTCTCGGTCTTGACGCCCTTCATCACATGGATCGGTGCGCCGCAGGCCCCGCAGGCCAGTTCATGCCCGCCCCGCGCGGTCAGTTCCAGCAAGGTGCGGCTGCCGCAATAGCAGCAGGTGCCCATCCGGGTGACATCGCGCCGCTCCATCAGCGCGTCCCCCGCGCCGCATAAAGCGACACCGCCGCCGCGTTCGACACGTTCAGCGATCCGAAATCCGACGCAAAGGGGATCTTGGCCAGCACATCGCAGGTCGCCTTGGTCCGGTCGCGCAACCCCGGTCCCTCGGCCCCCAAGACCAACCCGACCGGGCGGTCCAACTGGCCCTCCAGCGCGGTCGGCAAGGCGACCTCGGCTGTTCCGTCGAGTCCAATCAACATGTATCCCATCGCGCGCAACCGCTCCATCGTATCTGCAAGGTTCTTCACCCTCAGATAAGGTTGGCGTTCCAAAGCGCCAGAGGCGGTCTTGGCCAAAGCCCCCGTTTCCGGGGCCGCGGCGCGCTGGGGGGCGATGACCGCCCGCGCGCCAAAAACTTCGGCGGATCGCAGGATTGCGCCCACGTTGTGCGGATCGGTCACCCGGTCCAACAGCACCACCCGCGCCGCCTGCCCACCGGGGCGGCAGACCTGATCGACATCCCCCCAATCCAGTGGCTTGACCTCCAGCGCGGCCCCCTGATGCACCGACCCGGGGTCCAAGGGGGCCGGAAACCTGCGCGGATCGGCCAGTTCGGGGGTCATGCCGCTGGCGGCAATCGCCGCGTCCAGACGGTCGGCGGCGTTCTTGGTCACGATCAGGCGCAGGCGGTCCCGCGCGGGGTTCTCCAACGCATCCCGCACCGCATGCAAGCCGAACAGCCAGACGGTTTCCGCCGCCGCCGCGCGCCGGGCTTGTTCTTTTTCGACGACCCATTTGGGTTTCTTCATGGTCCAGAATCCGCTTGACTGCACAGACGAAAGGTATGGGCCCCGTGCATAGGGCCAAGCTGGGGGGAATGCGATGGTTTTCGGTCTGACACTGTTGGGCAGTCTGCATGTGGGGTTGGCGCTGTTGGCCATCGGTCTGGGCGCACAGGTCCTGCGCGACCGCAAGGGCACCCGCCAACATCGGGTGCGGGGCCGCTGGTTCGCGCTGGCCTTGCTGGGCGTCAATGGCGCGGGCTTCTTTGTTCACCAAGACACGCCCGGATACGGCCCGTTTCACCTGCTGGCGATTGTCAGCGTCGGAACGCTTCTGGGGGGCGTGATGATGGCGCGCACGGCGGGCAGCACCCGCGCGCGGGTGCTGAACCATGCCTATTTCATGTGCTGGGCCTATGCCGGATTGATCTGCGCCGGGATCGGGCAGATCGCAGGCGCGCTGGGCGCCCCTGTCGGCCCGGTGATCGTGGGGGCTTTGGTGATCTCCAGCGTGGTCATTCATTATGGCGGGATCGAGCAGGCCGAAGCGCGCCGCTAGCCCCGCCACTGCGATCCGGCGAGACGGATTTCCTGCGCATTTGCGCTTGACCGCCCCCGGCGGCTTGGCTATCCCCGCCGCCACGGCTGGGCGACAGGCCGCAAGGTGTGGCAGGGGACTGTAACTCCCTCGCGGAGACGCA
>CAZIKH010000356.1:0-2099 GCA_964539755.1 uncultured Dinoroseobacter sp.
ACATCTGCTTGGAATGGTGGTTGCCCATGAAGGCCCAATAGACCCGGCCAAAGAAGCCGACGGTCATGATCATGGCCGCTGCGAAATGGGCAAAGCGGATATAGCCGAAGACGAACTGGTCGGTCGCTTCGCCGATCTGCATCGAAGGCAGCGGGTTGGCGATCAGATAGCCCGTTGCCATCAGCACCAGGATCGATGCGGCGTTGATCCAATGCCACAGCCGCACCGGGGTTTCATAGACATAGACCGAGGCATGGCGCTTGACCCGTTCAAGGTCTTCGGCGGTCGCGTCCCCGGTCAGGACGGCGGTGCGCATGGGGACATCGTCGTCGAGGGCGACCTCCTCCCCAGGCTTTTTGACGTGAATGTTCATGGCATCACCGTCACTGTTCGCGCGGCTGGGGGTCGTCTTGCGCGTCCGCCTTGCGGCGCTGGGCGCGGCTGACGCGCAGCGCCACGGGCAGCAGCACCGCCCACAGCAGCAGACCGCCTGCCACAACCACCGCAAGGTGGTCGCCTTGCATCAGCCAATGCGACGATCCTTGCAGGAAGGCTTCTTCATGGCCGGGATGGGCCACAGCGGCGCCGGGCAGAAGGGCCATCAGAGAAACGGAAGTTTTCTTCATTGTGCTGGTCCTTTCTTAGCGCACTTTGACGGTGGTCAGGTCTTCGCCATCTTCGCTCATGACGTGGGTCGAGCAAGCCAGGCAAGGATCGAAGCTGTGCAGGGTGCGCAGGATTTCGACCGGTTCGTCGGGGCGTTCCATCGGGGTGCCCAGCAAGCTGGCTTCGAAGGCCCCGATATTGCCTTGGGCATCGCGCGGGCTGCCGTTCCAGGTGGTGGGGACGACGCATTGGTAGTTGTCGATGCGTGTGTCCTTGATGTTCACCCAGTGGCCCAACGCGCCGCGCGGGGCTTCGGTCATCCCGACGCCGCGGGCCTCGGTCGGCCAGCTGGACGGGTCCCATTTTTCGACATTGGCGGTCGCGGTGTCGCCGTTCTTGATGTTGGTCATCATCTTGTCGAAGAAGTGCTTCTGCAAGCGTCCGCAATATTCGCTTTCCAGCGCGCGGGCGGCGGTGCGACCCAGCGTCGAGAACAGCGCCTCGACCGGCAAGTCCATCGTGCGCAAGAGGCCGGTGACCTGATTGCTGATGTCCTCGTGCCCGCTGGCATAGCCGATGATGTAGCGGGCAAGGGGGCCCACCTCCATCGCGTGCCCGCGCCAGCGCGGGGCCTTGATCCACGAATACTTGGCCGCTTCGTCGATTTCCTTGATGTCGGTGCGGGTGCCTTTCATGTTGGCGCCCAGTTCGAACTTGGGTTCGGTCACACCATCCCACGGGTGCAGGCCCTTGCCGGGTTCGCCGTAGTCATACCAGCTGTGATCGACGAATTCCTGAACCTGTTCGGGGTCGCGGACATCAACCTCGTGCACGGTCGACAAATCGCCGTTGATGATCGCGCCACGCGGCAGATACAGGTTGTCGGCGTCGAAATTGTTGGCCAGTTCCGGAATGTCGCCATAGGCCAGCACCGATTTCGAGGACAGCCCCCCGCCATGCAGCCAGTTGCGGTAGAAGCCGCCGATGGCGATCACGTCGGGAATGTAGACGTTGTTGTTGAACTCGATGCAGCGGTCGATGATCGAGGACACAAGGTTCAACCGTTCCATGTTGATCGCGCCCGTGGCCCCGACACCGTCGATGTTGATCGGGCAGGGCACACCGCCTACCAGCCAGTTCGGATGCGGGTTCTTGCCCCCGAAAATGGCGTGGATCTTCACGATGTCCTTTTGCAGGTCCAGCGCTTCCAGATAGTGGGTCGTCGCCATCAGGTCCGCTTCGGGCGGCAGCTTGTAGGCGGGGTTGTCCCAATAGCCGTTCTTGAACAGGCCAAGCTGGCCCGATTCAACGAATTGCTTCAGGCGGTTCTGCACATCGCGGAAATACCCGGGGGAGGACATGGGATGCGAGGGCGAAACCGCCTGTTGCAGTTCCGAAGTTGCCTTCGGATCTGCGCGCAGCGCGTTGATCGGGTTGACCCAATCCAGCGCGTGCAGGGGATAGAAGGGGGCGATGTGGTCATGCACCGGCAG
>CAZIKH010000357.1:0-2097 GCA_964539755.1 uncultured Dinoroseobacter sp.
CCATCGACCGTCTCGTATTCCAGACCGCGCGTCGCCATCATCTGCATGCCGACGCAGATGCCCAGAAACGGCACCGCGCGCGTCTCGACCGCTTCCAGCAGCGCCTCTTCCAGCCCGTCAAAGCCCTGCAAGCCCCGGCGGCAGGCCGGAAACGCCCCGTCGCCCGGCAACACCACGCGGTCGGCGCGCGCCACCGTGTCGGGGTCCGAGGTCACGACGACCGCCCCCGCCCCGGTTTCCGCCGCCATGCGTTGGAACGCCTTTTCCGCCGAATGCAGATTGCCGCTGTCGTAATCGATCAGAACCGTGGTCACGTCACAGAACGCCCTTGGTGGACGGGATCGCATCGGCCTTGCGCGGGTCGATCTCCAGCGCATCGCGCAAGGCGCGCGCCACAGCCTTGAACGCAGCCTCGGCGATATGGTGGCTGTTGATCCCGTCGATCTTTTCGACATGCAGGGTCAGGCCCGATTGCATGGCGAAGGCCTGAAAGAATTCGCGCACCAATTCGGTGTCGAAGGTCCCGATCTTTTCGGCGGTCATATCGACCTTCCACACAAGGAAAGGCCGCCCCGACAGATCCAGCGCCGCGCGCACCAAGGTGTCGTCCATGGGCAGCAGGCAGGACCCATAGCGCCGGATGCCGCGCTTGTCGCCCGCCGCCTTGGCGATGGCTTGGCCCAGCGCGATGCCGACGTCCTCGACGCTGTGGTGGTCGTCGATATGCAGATCGCCGTCGCAGCGCACCGTCATGTCGATCAGCGCGTGGCGGGCCAGTTGGTCCAGCATGTGATCGAAAAACCCGACCCCGGTCTGGTTGTCATACGTCCCCGTCCCATCCAGATCGACCGACACGGTGATCCGGGTTTCAGCGGTGTTGCGGGTGATCTCGGCGCGGCGCATGGGCTGCATCCTTTTGAAAACTCGCCGCCTCTTAGCCCAAGCCGCACCGGGTTGCCAAGCCGCCTTGCCTTTGGCGCGCGGCCCTGCCACAGAACGCGGCGATGAGACCCGAACTGACCGTCGTGATCCCCAGCTTCAACGAGCGCGCGAATGTGCGCCCGCTGGTCGGCCTGTTGACCCAAGCCTTGGACGGCATCGCGTGGGAAGCGGTCTTCGTCGATGACGACAGCCCCGATGGCACCGCTGACGAGGTGCGCGCGGTCGCCTTGGAAGACCCGCGCGTGCGCGTGCTGCACCGCGTGGGGCGGCGCGGGCTGGCGGGCGCCTGTATCGAGGGCATCCTCTCCGCGATCTCGCCGCTGGTGGCCGTCATGGACGCCGATCTGCAACATGACGAAACCAAGCTGGCCGAGATGGTGCAGGCCTTTCGCGCCGATCCGGACCTCGATCTGGTGATCGGCTCGCGCCATGTCGATGGCGGGTCCATCGGCAACGGCTTCTCGGCGGTGCGGGCCTGGGGGTCCGACAAGGCCACGACCCTGACCAAGCGGATGCTGCGGATCGAAGCCAGCGACCCCATGAGCGGCTTTTTCATGGTCAAGCGCACCAGCTTCAACCAGGTCGTGCAAAGCCTGCAAACCCAAGGGTTCAAGATCCTCGCCGATATGCTGGCCGCCTCCAAGGGGCGCTGGAAAGTGGCCGAGGTGGGCTATACCTTCCGCGACCGCCAGCACGGCGAAAGCAAGCTGGATGCGGCGATCACGGCGGAATTTCTGGCGCTGCTGGTGGCGCGGCTGACCGGGGGCGTGCTGCCCATTCGGTTCATCCTGTTCATGATGGTGGGGGCCTCGGGCGTGCTGGTGCAGCTGGCCGCGATGCGGCTGGCGCTGTGGACGGCGACGGATGTGTTCTGGATCGCGCAGACCTTCGGCGTCTGGGTGGCGATGACCACGAACTTCCTGCTGAACAACGCCCTGACCTATCACGACCGCACGCTGCGCGGCTGGGACATGGCGGTGGGCTTGCTCAGCTTCTACGCGGTTTGCGCGGTCGGGGCGGCGGCCAATGTGGGCGTGGCCGAGGTGGTTTACGGCGCCGTGGGCCAAGCCGAATTCGCCAGCTTCGTCGGGGCCGTCATCGGGGCCTTGTGGAACTTCGTCGCCAGCGCGCTGGTGACGTGGCGGGCGCGTTAGG
>CAZIKH010000358.1:0-2095 GCA_964539755.1 uncultured Dinoroseobacter sp.
TATGCCTCGCTTGACGATCTGCCATGGCGGTTTCCGATTTTCGGCAGTGTGAAGAAGGCGCTGGACAAGCATGTGGCGGCCTTTGCCAAGGATCTGCATTTCGATTTGGGCGACAAGAAGCTGAAGCTGGACAGTCTGTGGATCAACATCCTGCCCGAAGGCGGCATCCATACCAGCCACCTGCATCCGCATTCGGTGATCTCGGGCACGACCTATGTGGCGATGCCGGAAGGTACCAGCGCGCTGAAGCTGGAAGACCCGCGATCCGCCCGCATGATGGCCGCACCTGGGCGCAAGAAGGACGCGCCGCAAAAGCTGCAACCTTTTGTCTATGTGAAGCCCGCCGTGGGCGATGTGCTGTTGTGGGAAAGCTGGCTGCGGCACGAGGTGCCGATGAACATGGCCGAGGACGAGCGCATCAGCGTGTCGTTCAACTACGGCTGGGGCTAGCCCCTTTTCAAGCGCCACGACTTGGGACTAGCCTGCCGCATGGTAAAGCGTATGTCCCTGCCCCGTCGTCTTGCCGCCCGTTTCGTGGGGCATGCGCTGACATTCGTGGCACGGTTCGTCATCGCGGCGCGTGCCGATTGGAAAGGGATCGAACCCGTTCCGCGCCAGCGCGTCTATTTCGCCAATCATGTCAGCAATGCCGATATGCCGATGGTTTGGGCCGTTCTGCCGCCCGCCCTGCGTCGCCAGACCCGACCGGTTGCTGCCGCAGACTATTGGCTGAAGAACCGCCTGCGGGCCTTTGCGGGGCGGGATGTGTTCGGCGCGGTGCTGATCGACCGCCGCCCCGAGGCCCGGACCGAGGACCCGATGGAGAAGATCCTCGAGGCGCTGGATGAAGGCGCATCGCTGATCATCTTTCCCGAAGGCAATCGCAACATGACCGACGATCCGCTGCTGCCGTTCCGGTCGGGCCTTTACAACATGGGCAAGGCCCGCCCGCATGTCGATCTGGTCCCAACCTGGATTGCCAACCTGAACGAGATCATGCCCAAGGGCGAGATCATCCCCCTGCCCCTGATCTGCACCGTCACCTTCGGCGCACCGATCCATGTCGAGGAAGGCGAGGACAAGGACGTGTTTCTGGCCCGCGCCGCCCAAGCGCTGGTGGCCCTGTCCAGCCCGCCGCCGGATGCGATCCTATGACCGAAACGACGACCAGTATCCTGCTGCTCAGCATCGGGGTCATCATCCTGTTGGTGGCGTTGACCCTGTTCGGGGAATTCATGCGCGGGCGCTTGCCGGTCGGGGAAACCAACCCCGTGGTCGAAACCTTCATGCAGCGGGTCAATTCGTGGTGGGCGATTGTCATCCTGTTGTCGGGCGCGGCATTGTTGGGGGACTTGGCGCTGCTTTTGCTGTTTGCGTTTGCCAGCTTCGCGGCGCTGCGTGAATTCCTGACCTTCACCTACAAGAAGCAGGCCGATCACCTGTCGCTGGCATTGGGATTCTTCGTGATCCTTCCCTTGCAGTACCTATTCATCGGGCTGGGCTGGACGGGGCTGTTTGCGGTGTTCATCCCGGTCTATGCCTTTCTGCTGCTGCCCATTGTCAGCGCCTTGCGGGGGGATGCAAACCGGTTCCTGATCCGGGTGGCGGAAACCCAATGGGGCCTGATGATCTGTGTGTTCTGCATCAGTCATGTGCCCGCGCTTCTGACGTTTCAGATGGGCGATGGGCGCGCTGTGTTGCTGATCTTGTTTTTCGTCATGGTCGTGCAGTTCGGCGATCTGATCGAGTATTACGCCGGGCGCAATTTCGGCAAACGCAAGATCGCCCCGCACCTGTCGCCCAAGACGATCCGGGGGGTCATTGCCGGCGTCTGTGGGGCGGCGGTGATCGGGGCCTTGCTAAGCTGGATCACCCCCTATGGTCTGGTCGGGGCAGCGGCGATGGCGGCGCTCGCATCCTTGACGGGCATGTTCGGCAGCCTTGTCTTTTCGGCCATCAAACGGGATCGCGGGGTAAAGGACTGGTCCCATGTGATCCCCGGACAAGGCGGGTTTCTGGACCAGTTGGACAGCGTGATCTTCGCCGCCCCCGTCTTCTACCACGTCACTTTGTTGATCTGGGGCTAAAGCGCGAC
>CAZIKH010000359.1:0-2080 GCA_964539755.1 uncultured Dinoroseobacter sp.
ATCTCGCATCTGATCTTTCGCATTACGTCAGGTAGGCGGCCGCCTGGACGGACGAACCTCGTGCCCCGGCTTTCACCGGGACGCCTGAAGCCGGGCGCCACCCCGACCATGCCGACATTTTCAGACCGGGGTCGCCCCCGCCGAGAAATGCCCTGATGTCGTGCCGCTTGCGCGCCACGGGTTAACCAAGGCCATCCATACCCCAGCCCCGTTAACGTCCCTTTAAGCCACCGCGCGCTAGACAGGGCCAAACCGCAACGCTTGGCCAAGCCCCAACCGCAGGAGGTGCCGCTGCAGACATAGAAAAACCCCGGCGACCCATCGGCCCCCGGGGCTTCCCCTAGATCATCTTGCGCTTATTCCACGCGGGTGATGCGCCCGTCGGTGAACGGGGTGTATTCGCCCTGTGCCGCGATGAAATCGGCCACGACCTGTTCCAGACCCGGACCGAAATCATAGGCATTGGCGGCCGTCGCGAACATCGAATAGCCGTCGCCGCCCTTGCGCATGAAGTTGTTGGTCACGGCCAGATAGGTTGCGTCCATGTCGATGGGGGTGAACCCGCCCATGCCATCGGCCACCATCACGTCGCTGACCCGGCTGCCCGGTTCATTGGCCACGGTGAAGGTGTATTTCAGACCGGCCACCTGCGGGAAACGGCCCGAGCCGTCTTCCAGACGCGACACGCCGTTTTCCAGCGCCGCAACGACACCCGCGCCGGTGATTTCGAAGGTCGCCAGCGTGTTCTGGAAGGGCAGCACGGTCAGGACCTCGCCCATGGTGATCTCGCCTTCGTCGATGGACGCGCGCAGACCGCCGCCATTCTGGATCGAGATGGTCACGCCCTGATCGGCGACGCGGTCCAGCATGGCTTCGGCGACAAGGTTGCCCATGGCGCATTCCATCTGGCGGCACACCTCGCGGCTGCCTTCGATGGCACCGGTGCTGTTGCCGACGACCTGGGCCTTCATCTCTTCGATGGGGCCGGCCAATTCGGCCACGCGGGCGGCGATTTCGGCATCGGGTTCGACCGAGGCATCCAGAAGGATGGTGTCGCCTTCGGCATAGGTGACGTTGCCGGCATCGTCGAAGGTCAGGACCAGATGGCCGACATATTTGGAATAGGCATAGGCCTGCACGACGGGCACCAGCGTGCCGTCTTCCTGACTGGCGAAGGTCGGGTAGGCCCCGGCCCGGTCAGGATCGCTGGAGGACAGATAGGTGTGCGAATGCCCGCCCACGATGGCGTCCAGCCCCGGCACCGCCGATGCGATGGCCAGATCCTTGGTCAGGCCCACATGGGTCAGGCCGATGATCTTGGTCACGCCTTCGGCTTCCAGCGCGGCGACATCGGCGGCCATGCTGTCGATTTCGTCCTGGAAGATCACGTTGGGACCGGGCGACGAGGTTTCGACCGTGTCGATGGCCAGCGCGCTGATGATGCCGATGCGTTCGCCGCCCACCTCGAGCACGGTGTGGTTGGCGACCTTGTCGGCCAACAGCGGTTCCTGACTGACATCGATGTTGCCCGAGATGACCGGGAACGACACCATGTCGATGAATTCCTGCAACTTGATCGGGCCATCGTCGAATTCGTGGTTGCCCACGGCCATGACATCAAAGCCGATCTTTTCCATCATCTCGGCTTCGACGGCACCTTTGAAGGTGGTGTACATCAGCGAGCCTTGGAACTGGTCGCCCGCGTCCAGCACGATGACGTTTTCGCCCGCCGCGGTCAGTTGATCGCGCAGCTCGTTGATCTTGGTGGCCACCCGCGCCACACCGCCGAAGCATTCGCCCGCAGCGTCGTCTTCCGCCGAGCAGGTCGAATCGAAACGATTGATCGGTTCGATCCGGCTGTGCAGGTCGTTGATGTGAAGGACATGAAGCGTGTATTCGGCCTGAGCCATGCCCGCGGTAAACCCGGTGGCAAGGGCAAGCGCGGTCGAAGACGCCAGCAAACGTGACAGCATTTTGTTATCTCCCAGATGTTGGATGGGGAAAGCTTAGTGATGCACCCGCCCGTGTCAAAGCGGATTCGCGCGCTGGTGTGACGGCAGACTGCAACAGCCGCGTGACA
>CAZIKH010000360.1:0-2065 GCA_964539755.1 uncultured Dinoroseobacter sp.
TCAGAAAGCCCATCAGGCCGGACGACTTGCCGCCGCCCGACAGTTTCTCGCCCTCGGCCCGCAGGGAACTGAAGTTGGTGCCGGTGCCCGAGCCATACTTGAACAGACGCGCCTCGCGCACCCAAAGGTCCATGATGCCGCCATCATTCACCAGATCGTCGCTGACCGATTGGATAAAGCAAGCGTGGGGCTGGGGGTGTTCGTAGGACGATTTCGATTTCGTCAGTTTGCCCGTCGCGTGATCGACATAGTAATGCCCTTGGCTGGGACCATCGATGCCATAGGCCCAATGCAGACCGGTGTTGAACCATTGCGGGCTGTTCGGCGCGCCCATCTGGCGGGCCAGCGTATAGCGCATTTCATCGAAATAGGCTTTCGCGTCGGCTTCGGTGCTGAAATAGCCGCCTTTCCAGCCCCAATAGGCCCACGCCCCCGCCAAACGGTCAAACACCTGCTTGCACGAGGTTTCGCCGCCATAGCGGTCTTCTTCGGGCAATTCGGCCAGCGCCTTTTCATCGGCGACCGAGCGCCACAGGAATTCCGGCACGCCCTTTTCGCGCACCTTCTTCAGCCGCGCAGGGACACCCGCCTTGCGGAAATACTTCTGGGCCAACACGTCCGACGCCACCTGGCTCCAGCCCTTGGGCACCTCGACAGCGTCCAGCTTGAACACCGTGGTTCCATCAGGATTGCGGATCTCGGAGGTCGTCGTCGAGAACTCCAGCGCGCCATAAGCGCCCGTCTTTTCGGCGGTGAACTTGCGATCAATCTTCATGATTGCCCCTTGCGTGTTCTTGTTGTCCCAATTCCAGCGCGCGCGTTCCGTGCGCCTCGGTCCATCGCGGTCCACGCGTCCGAAGGATTGGTCGGGCAAAGCTCCGCCAGCCGGGTGCCTGTAGGCCCGAAAACATGGCATATCTTGGTGCTTTCTCCCGCCGATCCCTACCAAATGTGGTGGTATCGCTCTCGACAGGCACAAATCTGGCCCAGTCGGGGGGCCTCCGTCAACAGCGTTTTGTCTGTATGTGACAGGTTTTTAAACTTGACCCACAATATCTAGTGTTCAGCCGACAGAATCGCGCGCTTCAATCAGGGGTTGTGTGGATAACTGCGCGCCCCACCCCCCGTGAAACCCCCTTTAATTCTTAAGGGTTGCGGTCGCTGCCTCAGGTATCGGGTCAGGTTTGGCCCGCTCCAACATGCCGAACAGATCGCGCGGATCGTCGGGATCGGCCACCAAATCCAGCATGTCGTATGTGCCACAATCCAGCGCCAAGGCCCGGATCATCCGCAAAGCGGCAAAATCCTCGATCGCGAAACCCACCGAATCGAACAGCGTGATCTGATCGTCGCGCACCCGGCCCGGTGCGTGCCCCGCCAGAACCTGCCACAGCTCGGTCACCGGATGGTCCGCCGCCAATTGCTGGATCTCGCCCTCGATCCGGGTCTGGGGCGGGTATTCCACGAATATCTCGGCGCGGTGCAGGATATCGGGGTGCAATTCCGTCTTGCCGGGGCAATCGCCGCCAATCGCATTAATATGCACCCCCGCGCCCACCATATTGTCGGTCAGAATCGTCGCGTATTGCTTGTCCGCCGTGCAGGTGGTCAGGATATCCGCCCCGGCAATCGCGTCCTCGGCACTGGCGCAAGCCACCGCCGCGATCCCCTGCCCGGCCAGATTGCGCACCGCCTTGGCCGTCGCGCGCGGGTCGATATCCCACAGCTGCACCCGGTCGATCCCGACCCGTTCCGCCATGGCCAAGGCCTGAAATTCGCATTGCGCGCCATTGCCGATCATCGCCATCACCCGCGCCCCCGCCGGGGCCAAGGCGCGCGCCGCCATCGCGCTGGTCGCCGCCGTGCGCAACGCCGTCAGCAGGGTCATTTCCGACAACAGGATCGGATAGCCGCTGTCCACCCGCGCCAGCCCGCCAAAGGCCGCGACCGTCTGAAAGCCGCGCGTCAGGTTCGACGGATGCCCGTTGACGTATTTGAACGCGTAATGCGCCCCGTCCGAGGTCGGCATCAATTCGATCACCCCCTCGCGCGAATGCGCCGCCAC
>CAZIKH010000361.1:0-2056 GCA_964539755.1 uncultured Dinoroseobacter sp.
GCCGCATCCGTCACCGCGGAGGTCCAGGCCCCTACGGGCTCCGCCGTGATCACCGCATCGCCGCCTTCCAGCAGCGTGCGCACCGTCCGCGCGTAGGACTCCGGATCGAGTGCACCGCCGTTCTCGTCGACCAACAGGGCCACCTCGCCCATCATGCGCAGCTGATGCTCTTCGGTCTGTGCCCCGGTCTCGTCATAGTCGAGCACGATCATCGCCGCTTCTTCGGGGTTCTCGGCCGCCCAGACCCAACCACGCATCGAGGCGCGCACAAACCGCACCATCTTGTCGAAGAACACTGGATCTTCGAGGTCCTCTTCCAGCGCGTAGATGCCGTCTTCCATCGTATCGACGCCAAAATCGGAATAGCGGAAGGTGACGAGTTCATCCTCGCTCACGCCTGCGTCGATGATCTGCCAGTATTCATTGTAGGTCATGGTCGAGATGCAATCGGCCTGCCGCTGCAACAGCGGATCGACGTTGAAGCCGGCCTGCAAAAGCGTCACGCCACCCTCAGAGCCGTCAACCGGGATGCCCAACTGGTTCATCCAGCCGAGGAAGGTGTATTCGTTGCCGAAGAACCAGTGTGCCACAGTCTTGCCCGCCAGATCCGCAGGCTCGCTGATCCCGGCATCGGCCCAACAGGTCAGCTGCAAACCCGAGCGCACGAAGGGTTGCGCGATATTCACCACCGGCAGGCCACGTTCCCGCGCCGCCAGCGCCGACGGCATCCAGTTGAGCATCACATCGGCCCCGCCCCCGGCGAGGACCTGCGGCGGCGCGATATCGGGCCCGCCGGGCATGATGTTCACGTCGAGACCTTCTTCTTCGTAGTACCCGTTCTCCAGCGCCACATAATAGCCCGCGAACTGGGATTGGGTGACCCACTGCAATTGCAGGTTGACGGTGTTGGCGTGGGCATCGGCTTGCGCCATTCCGGCGCTCGCCAAGCTGACCGCCACAGCGGTTGTCATCAGTTTGTTCATTGTCTTTCCTCCGTGTTGCACCCGCACCCTTCCGTTGGGTCCGGGCTGTCTTCAGTCCCGCCTTTGCGACGGGTGCCAGAATGTCAGTCGCCGCTCGATCAAGGCCACCAGACCATAAAGGCCCGATCCGGCCAAGGCCGCGACGGTAATCTCCGCCCACACCATATCCATGGCGAGCCGCCCGACCTCGATTTTTATCCGAAATCCCATGCCCACCGTCGGGGAGCCGAAAAACTCGGCCACGATCGCCCCGATGAGCGCAAGCGTTGTGCAAATCTTCAACCCGTTGAAGATGAAAGGAAGGGCCGTCGGCAGATACAGTTTGAAGAGCGCCTGCCAATAGCTCGCCGCATAGGTGTGCATCAGATCGCGCTGCATCGCCTCGCTGGCCTTCAGACCCTGCACGGCGTTGACCAGCATCGGAAAAAACACCATCGCCACCACGACCGCTGCCTTCGATTGCCAACCGAAGCCGAACCACATCACAAGAATCGGCGCGGTTCCCACGATGGGCAACGCGGCGATGAAATTGCCCACCGGCAACAGACCCCGCTGCAAGAACGGCGAGCGGTGCACGGCCAACGCCGTAAGACAGGCTGCGCCGCATCCGATCAGGTAGCCCGACATTGCGCCCTTGATGATGGTCTGCTGGAAATCGGCCCAGAGCGTCGGGATGTTATTGGCAAACGTGACGCCAATCTGACTGGGCGCAGGCAGGATGATCGGCGAGATCTCGTAGAGCCGCACCGTCAACTCCCACAGCCCCAGAAGGGTCGCCCCGAAAATCAGCGGCACCAACAGCCGAATGCCAAGCCCCCGACCCTGCGCTGCGAGCCAGGCGTTGATCGCCCAGGCACCGAGCCAAGCAGCCAGGATCGTGCCCAGCCCTGGATCGACCGCCGCCCCTGCCGCGATCACACCCAGACCGATAGCGGGCAGAACCCACCCCAGGCGCAGCGGGCGTGCCACCGCGGCGCTCATCGAGCAAGTCCCATGCGCCGCAGCGTCGCCCGCTCGATCAGACCAAGGATCGCCACCAGGCTCGCCGCACAGATCGCCGCCATGAAGAGCGC
>CAZIKH010000362.1:0-2039 GCA_964539755.1 uncultured Dinoroseobacter sp.
AGAACGCTTGCAGCCCGGTTTGCGCGCGCCCAAGGATCAGCGCGTGCACATCATGGGTGCCTTCATAGGTGTTGACCGTTTCCAGGTTCTGGGCATGGCGCATCACATGGTATTCCGCCATGATCCCGTTGCCGCCATGCATGTCGCGCGCCGCGCGGGCGATGTCCAAGGCCTTGCCGCAATTGTTGCGCTTCATCAGGCTGATGATTTCGGGGGCGCAGGTGCCGTCGTCCATCATGCGGCCCGCGCGCAACGCGCCTTGCAGCCCCAGCGCGATTTCGGTTTGCATGTCGGCCAGTTTGCGCTGGAACAGCTGCGTTTGCGCAAGCGGACGCCCGAACTGCGTCCGGTCCAAGCCATATTGGCGGGCGCGGTGCCAGCAATCCTCGGCGGCACCCATCACACCCCATGCGATGCCATAGCGCGCCCGGTTCAGACAGCCGAACGGGCCTTTCAGCCCTTCGACCCCCGGCAGCAGCGCGTCTTCCGGCACCTCGACCCCGTCCATCACGATCTCGCCCGTCACCGACGCCCGCAAGGACAGCTTGCCGCCGATCTTGGGCGCGCTCAGGCCTTTCAGGCCCTTTTCCAGCACAAACCCCCGGATCTTGCCGCCATGGGCCTCGGACTTGGCCCAGACCACGAAGACATCGGCGATGGGGCTGTTGGAAATCCACATCTTCGCGCCGTTCAGGACATAGCCATCGGCGGTCTTGCGCGCGGTGGTTTTCATGCCGGCAGGGTCGGACCCGGCATCGGGTTCAGTCAGCCCGAAACAGCCGATCAAGGTGCCCGCCGCAAGGCCGGGCAGGTACTTCGCGCGCTGTGCGTCGGACCCATAGGCGTGGATCGGATACATCACCAAGGAACTTTGCACCGACATCATCGACCGATAGCCGCTGTCCACGCGTTCGACCTCGCGCGCGACAAGGCCGTAACTGACATAGCCCGCGCCAAGCCCGCCAAAGTCTTCGGGAATGGTCACGCCCAGCAGGCCCATTTCGCCCATTTCCGCAAAGACCTCGGGCGTGACGGTTTCGTTCAGATAGGCGTCCGTCACCCGCGGCAGCAACTTGTCCTGCGCATAGGCACGGGCGCTGTCGGCGACCATCCGTTCCTCTTCGGTCAGTTGGTCGGACAGGTGGAACGGGTCTTGCCAATCGAACGGGGCCAGCGAGGGGCCATGGGTATCTTTCATGCTGCGATCCTTTGCGATGCGGCTTGCGGTTTGGCGCCAAGAAACGGCACTGGCCCGTCGGCTGCAACCCCAAAGCGATAACAACCGGGTGCGGTTCCCCTTGCGCTTGGGGGGCAAATTCGGCTTTGTCAGCGCTAACACAATTCCCTGCCCGGAGGCACCGATGAAACGGTCCCGCATCAACACCATCATGGCCGAAGCCGACGAGATGATCCGGTCCTTCGGCTTCGTGCTGCCGCCTTTTGCCTATTGGACGCCCGAGGAATTCAAGGCCCGCGCGCAGGACGCCCGGCACGTTATCGACGCCCGCTGCGGATGGGATATCACCGATTACGGCGCAGAACGGTTCGACGAAATGGGCCTGTTCCTGTTCACGCTGCGCAATGGGCTTTTGTCCGACCTGACCGCCGGACGCGGCATGTGTTATGCGGAAAAGCTGCTGATCTCGCGGCAGGATCAGCTCAGCCCGATGCACACCCATGTCATCAAGGCCGAAGACATCATCAATCGCGGCGGGGCCACGCTGGTGGTCGAGCTTTATGGCTCGGACGAGGCGGGGGGCTTTGCCGAAGACCGGGGCGGGCGGGTGTTCTGCGACGGTATCGCCCGCGACTTTGGCCCCGGCGAGAAACTGAAACTGGCCCCCGGCGAAAGCGTGACCCTGCGCCCCGGCGACTGGCACGCCTTCTGGGGCGAAGGCGGCGATGTGCTGATCGGCGAGGTGTCGACCGTCAATGATGACGAGACCGACAACATCTTCCGCGACCCCATCGGGCGCTTCGCCGCCATCGAAGAAGACGAAGCGCCCAGACATCTTCTGGTCAGCGATTACCGTGGGGTG
>CAZIKH010000363.1:0-2035 GCA_964539755.1 uncultured Dinoroseobacter sp.
ACCTCGTAGTCGGATTTGGGCGTGGGCGACCGCCACGCGCGTTCCCAACCGGTGTGATAACGGGCGGCTTCGCGGGCAATGGCAAAGGCGGAATAGCGGCGCATGGGGCGGCTCCGGGTGGTTGGCGACGGCGTCTGGCCTGTCTTACTTGCGCCGCAGATTGCCCCAAGGCCAAACCCGCCACAATGGGCGGGAAAACCGACATGCACCCCATTTCGGCGCAAAAGACGCATCTGGGGCAGGACAAATCCGCGCGCTGCCAGACCCCGGCTCTTTTCGTTTTTGCAGACCCGCTTTAGATGAAGATCAACCGCGCATCTGGCGCGCCACGAGGAAGGTCGGACCATGATGTTCTGGGTTGTCACAGCGCTGATGTGCATCGTTGTTGTCGTGGCCGTGGCCGCCGTGTTGTTGCGCGCCCGCGCCGCCGTCGCCCCTGCCGCCGCCTTCGATCTACAGGTCTATCGGGACCAGTTGCGCGATGTGGACCGGGACGTGGCGCGCGGCGTGGTCACCGAAGAGGAAGCCGAACGCCTGCGCGTCGAAATCTCGCGCCGCATTCTAGAGGCCGACAAGGCCGCGCAAGGTGAAACCACCGAAGGCCGCATGGCCCCCCGCATGGCCAGCGGCATCGCCTTGGGCCTGTCGGCGGCGGTGGTGCTGGGGGCCAGCTACGGGCTTTATATGAGCATCGGCGCGCCGGGCTATCCCGACCTGCCCTTGGCGCAACGCATGCAGATGGCCGAACAGGCCCGCGCCGAGCGCCCCAGCCAAGCCGTGGCCGAGGCCGAAGAAACCCTGCGCAACCCCCCGCCGACGCCCGATACCTTCGATGCCGAGTATCTGCGCCTTGTCACCCAGTTGCGCGAAGTTGTGGCCCAGCGCCCCAACGACCTGCGCGGGCATCAGCTGTTGGCCCGTCAAGAAGCCAGCATGGGCAATTACACCGCCGCCTGGCAGGCCCAAGCGCGGGTGGTCCAGCTGAAGGGCGACGAGGTGCGCGCGCGCGACTACACCGATCTGGCCGATATGATGGTGTTGGCCGCGGGCGGCTATGTCAGCCCCGAAGCCGAAGCGGTGCTTAGCCGCGCCTTGGATCTGGACCCGTCCGACGGGGTGGCGCGGTATTATTCGGGGTTGATGTTCGCCCAGACCGGGCGCCCCGATCTGGCGTTCCGCATCTGGTCGCAGCTTCTGGCCGAAAGCGCGCCGGACGATCCGTGGCAGGACCCGATCCGCGACCAGATCGAGGTCGCCGCGATGCAAGCCGGGGTCGATTACGTCCTGCCGCCGCGCAACGCCGCCCCCCAGCGCGGCCCCAGCGCCGCCGATGTGGAAGCCGCCGGTGACATGACCCCAAGCGAACGGATGGAGATGATTTCCGGCATGGTGGGCGGCCTTGCAGACCGTCTGGCCACCGAAGGCGGGCCGCCCGAAGATTGGGCGCGGCTGATCCGGGCCTATGGCGTGCTGGGCAATCTGGCGGCCGCGCGGGCGGTCTGGGCCGAAGCGCAGCAGGTCTTTCCCGACGACATCACCCGCGTGCCGATCCTGCAGGCCGCGCGCGACGCGGGCATCGAACAATAGCCGGGGTCTTCGAAGATCTGGGCGCGTTCGAGGCGGTTCTGCCGCGCGGGCGCGCCTTGGCGGGCCTCGATCTGGGCACGGTGACCATCGGGGTGGCGATCTCGGACATCCTGTGGACCGTCGCGACCCCGGTCGAGACGATCAAACGCAAGAAATTCGGGCTGGATGCCGCCGCGCTGGAGGCGCTTCTGGCCAGCCGCGACGTGGGCGGCATCGTGCTGGGCCTGCCGCGCAACATGGATGGCAGCGAGGGCCCGCGCGCCCAATCGACCCGCGCCTTCGCCCGCAATCTGGCCGCACGGGTGGACTGGCCGATCACCTTCTGGGATGAACGCCTGTCCACCGTCGCCGCCGAACGCGCCCTGATCGAGGCGGATACATCCAGAAAACGTCGCGCGGGGGTGATCGACCACGTCGCGGCGTCCTATATCCTGCAAGGGGCGCTGGA
>CAZIKH010000364.1:0-2029 GCA_964539755.1 uncultured Dinoroseobacter sp.
CCGCCCATGCCGCCGAAAAAGCCCGTCACGGTGTTGGCGACGCCTTGGGCCACGCATTCCTGACTGGCCCCGCCGCGTTGGTTCGTCATCTCGCCGACAAGGTTCAGGGTCAGCAGGCTTTCGATCAGGCCGATGGCGGCGAGGATCAGCGCATAGGGCAGGATGATCTGCAAGGTCTCCAGCGTCAGGGGGACGGTGGGAATGTGGAAACTGGGCAAGCCGCCTTGGATCGACGCCATGTCGCCGACGCGCGGCACGTCGATGCCAAAGGCAATGACGATGGCCGCCACCACGACGATGCCCGCCAGCGGCGCAGGGATGGCGCTGGTCAGTTTCGGCATGGCCCAGATCACCGCCATGGTCAGCGCGACCAAGGCCAGCATCACCACCAAGGGCCACCCGCTGAGCCATTCGCCCCCCGACATCCCGTGCCCCGACGCGACCGCCGTGCCGGGCACCTGAAACTGCGACAGCTGCGCCAGAAAGATCACGATCGCCAACCCATTGACGAAGCCCAGCATCACCGGGTGCGGCACCAGCCGGATGAATTTGCCCAGTTTGAACACCCCCGCCGCGATCTGGATCGCGCCCATCAGGACCACGGTGGCGAACAGGTATTCGACGCCGTGCTGCGCCACGAGGCTGACCATCACCACCGCCAACGCGCCGGTTGCGCCGGAAATCATGCCGGGGCGACCGCCGATCAGCGCGGTGATCAGCCCGACGATGAAGGCCGCATAAAGGCCGACCAAGGGGTTCACGCCTGCAACAAAGGAAAACGCGACCGCTTCGGGGACCAGCGCAAGGGCAACGGTCAGACCGGACAGAAGCTCGATCCGCCAGCGGTCGGGCGTGATCCCCTTGGGGTTCAGCGAGGCAGGAAGGTCTGACGCGGTCAGGCGGTCCGCAAACGCGGCCAGCATGGAAGAAGGCATAAGGGGGGTATCCGGGGTCGAAAGGTGGGCACGCAGCGCGCGGGGCACGCAAGGCGGCATGGTCGGGGGTTGCGCCTACCTGACAGACCCGCCGCAGCGGGGGAACCCCCTTTCGTGAAATGCGGCTTTGCGCCCCGCGCAAGGCAAACCGCCCGGTTCACGCGGATGGGACCGGATGGGCCATTGCAATTCCGTGCTGCGTCGCAACAATCGGGCCGAGCAACGCGGGAAGGATGCAGCGCAATGGACACGATGATCGGGGTGATCGGCGGCTCGGGCCTTTATGAGATCGACGGGTTGGAAGACGCCGCCTGGCAAACCGTCGACAGCCCTTGGGGCACGCCCTCGGACCAGATTCTGACCGGGCGGCTGGACGGTGTGGCGATGGCCTTTTTGCCCCGGCACGGGCGCGGCCATGTCCATTCGCCCACCACGGTGCCCTATCGCGCCAATATCGACGCGCTGAAGCGGCTGGGGGTGACGGATGTGATCAGCGTCAGCGCCTGCGGGTCGTTCCGCGCGGAAATGGCCCCGGGCGATTTCGTGATCGTGGATCAGTTCATCGACCGCACCTTTGCGCGCGAAAAGTCGTTCTTCGGCACGGGGCTTGTGGGCCATGTCAGCGTGGCGCATCCGACCTGCCCGCGTCTGGGGGCGGCCTGTCTGGAAGCGGGCCGTGCGGCGGGGGTGACGATGCATGACGGCGGCACCTATCTGGCGATGGAAGGCCCGCAGTTTTCGTCGATGGCGGAATCGCACATGTACCGCGCATGGGGGTGCGACGTGATCGGCATGACCAATATGCCCGAGGCGAAATTGGCCCGCGAGGCCGAGCTGTGTTACGCCAGCGTCGCCATGATCACCGATTATGACAGCTGGCATCCCGACCATGGCGCGGTCGATATCACCGAGATCATCAAGACGCTGGGCGCGAATTCGGCCAATGCCAAGGGGTTGGTGGCCCGCCTGCCCGCCCTGCTGGGGGCCGATCGCGCCCCTTGCCCGCATGGCTGCGACCGGGCGCTGGAATACGCCATCATGACCGCCCCGGACAAACGCGACCCGGCGCTGGTGGCCAAGCTGGACGCGGTGGC
>CAZIKH010000365.1:0-2016 GCA_964539755.1 uncultured Dinoroseobacter sp.
CCTAGGAACCCGCAAAAAAAAGCGGCGACGCCAGGGAGGAGGAGGGCGCCGCCGCATATTACAGACCCCTCAGGGAGGAGGAGGAGAGGCCTGAACTTGGAGCCGCGATCTGGGGGGAGGACCCGTCCCGCTGCTGTTGATCTGAAAGTAGCAAATTGCTGCGCTGCAACAATACCTCCCGTCGTCAATGCTGCTATGCAGCAATTGCATATCGCTTTCTTTTCAGGGCATTATCCATTTCATGCTTGTTCCAGCTTTCTCAGATGCAGGTTTTCGACGCTATTTCTTTGGCAGTCTGCTTAATGTGAACGCGATCTGGATACAGCGCGTGGCGCTGGCTTGGCTGGCTTGGGACGAAACCGGTTCCGCGGGATTCGTCGGATTGGTGGCCGGGGCCTCGTTGGTGCCGTCGCTTCTGACCGGACCCGTCTTCGGGGTTTGGGTGGATCGGACCGAGATTCTGCGCGCGGCGGTTCTGACCACCAGCGCGATGATCGCCATCTTGCTGGGCCTGATGGGCCTGATCGCCTTGGACCTGCTGGGACCGGTCGGCTTGGCCTTGGGCGCGCTGGCGGTCGGCACGGCCAGTTCCGCGCATCATCCGGTGCGCATGTCCTTGGCCCCCAGACTGGTGGACGCCCCCCTGATGTCCGGGGTGATCGCCCTGACAGCGGTCAATTTCAACGTGGCCCGGTTGGTGGCCCCGGTGATCGCGGGGGCCATGATCGCCGGGGCGGGCATTCTGGCGACCTTGGGTCTGGCGGCCCTGCTTCTGGCCCCGATGCTGTTGATCCTGCCGGGGTTGTCGCCCCGCCCCTTGCCGCCCAAGCCGGGCCCGCCCGTCGGTTTGCTGGCGGCCTTCGTCGAAGGGGTGCGCCATGCCCGCGAAACCCCGCTGATCTTTCGCTGCATTCTTGTGATGTCGGTCTTCACCTTTGCCGGGCGCGGCATTCTTGAATTGTTGCCGGTGATTGCCGATGGCCAGTTCGGGCGGGGCGCGACGGGCTTGGGGGTGCTGACCGGCGCGGCGGGGGCAGGTGCCTTGGTGTCGGCGGGCATATTGGCGGTGCGGTCTGCCCGCCCGACCGCGACCACGATCCCGCTGACCACCAAACTGGCCCTTTTGGCCAGCCAAACCTTGGTGGCGCTGATCGCGGTTGTGCCCAATTGGCCACTGATGCTGGCCTTGATCTGCGTGCTGGGCGGCAGCGCGACCTATGTCGGGGTCAGCTTGCAGACCGTGATCCAGAACCGACTGGATGACGACATGCGCGGGCGGGTCATGTCGCTGTGGATCATGACCGGGTTCGGGATGGCGGCGATCGGGGCCTTCGTCATCGGGGCGGTGGCGCAGGTGATCGGGATCGCCCCCGCCTCGGCCCTGTTCGGGCTGCTGGGGCTGGCGATGGTGGCGGCGATCCTTTTTGCCCCCAAAGGGACCTTCGCCCAACGCTAGCCCTTGCAGCCTGCGCTGAGCCTGCCATGTAGGGCAAAAGACAGATCGGAGATGTGCCAATGACCCTGACCCGCGACACCGTCCTGCACGCCTTGGGCAGCTTGACCCTGCCCGATGGGGGCACGCTGGTCAGCCGTGATCTGGTGCGGGCCCTGACGGTCAAAGACGGCACCGTGACCTTCATTATCGAGGCCGAAAGCCCCGAAGCGGCGGCGAAACTGCAACCGATCCGGGCGGCTGCCGAAGCGGTCGTGGCCCGGATCGACGGGGTGTCGAAGGCCCAGGTGATGCTGACCGCCCACGGACCGGCGGCCAAGGCCCCGCCCGCCGCCCCCAAAGGCGAACCGCCCAGCCTGAAGATCGGCGGGCATCCCAAGCCGCAGGCGGGCAAGACCAAGCCCAGTGGCGTGGCGCGCATTCTGGCCATCGGGTCCGGCAAGGGCGGGGTGGGCAAATCCACCGTGTCCTCGAACCTTGCGGTGGCCTTGGCGCGGCAGGGGCGCAAGGTCGGTCTGCTGGATGCGGATATCTATGGGCCCAGCCAGCCGCGCATGATGGGG
>CAZIKH010000366.1:0-2012 GCA_964539755.1 uncultured Dinoroseobacter sp.
CATAGAAAATCGCCTCGGTCCCGTTGCCGTGATGCACGTCCCAATCGACGACCGCGATGCGCTCGGTCAGGCCTTGGGCCTGGGCCGCCTCGACCGCGATGGCGATATTGGCCAGCAGGCAAAACCCGTTGGGCATTTCCGGCAGACAGTGATGGCCCGGCGGGCGCGACAAGGCATAGGCATTGTCGAACCGGCCTTGCAGCACGCTGGCCAGCGCGGATTTCACCAAGCCTGCCGAGAGGGCGGCGATCTCGAACCCGCCCGCGCCAAAGGGCGCGCGCGGCCCCAATTCGCCGCCGCCCGCGTCCGACAGGTCCTTGAAGCGGCGCAGATAGGCTTCGGGATGCACCCGGCGCAGGTCCTCCCATAGGGCAGGCGGGGCCCCGGTCAGGTGCAGATCGCCGATCAGGCCCGTCACGTCCAGAAGGTTGCGCAAGCGGCGCTTGGTTTCGGGACTGTCGGGAAAGCCATCGGGCAGGGGTTGTACCAGCCCTTCCACGGGCAGGGTCAGGGCATAATTCCCGCCGCCATGCCACATGCAGCGTTCATCATGGAAAAACCCGGTGCGCATGCGGGCCTAGTCGGTTGGCTCGGTCGATTTTCGCAGGCG
Source organism: uncultured Dinoroseobacter sp. (assembly GCA_964539755.1). Classification (GTDB taxonomy): domain Bacteria; phylum Pseudomonadota; class Alphaproteobacteria; order Rhodobacterales; family Rhodobacteraceae; genus Dinoroseobacter. The sequence continues at coordinate 611 of CAZIKH010000366.1, forward strand.
GTAGACGCCTTCGGGCAGATCGAGCGCGGCGGCAAGGTCCGCGACTTGGGCCATCGACAGGCTGATCCGCATCCGGCGATCGGTCTGTTCGCAATGCTGTTCCAAGGTCACGCAGTCTTCGAAGGCGTTGATAATGACGTCTTCGGCCAGGGGGGCGGGCCCTTCATCGACCAGCGTCACCACTGTCGCATCGAAGTCGTGCTCGATCGTAAACATGCACCGAACCTAGCTGAATTGGTCCCGCTTGCAATGTTTTTGCGTGTTTCGCTTGGCCTGACGCCGCAGATGCCACCGATAAATCGCCGGGGCCAGCGCGTGATCATAGGTCTTGTTGGCCAGCCAAAAGACCCCCGGCAGCGCCACCAGACGGGCCAGCCAGCGATAGCGCGGCATGGCCTGCCACAGCAAAAGGAAGGCCGGAATGCCCGACACCAAACGGTCGCCTTGGCGCACATAAAGCCGCCGGGCCGCCTGATCGGGTGTCAGCCCCCAGCGCGCCAGATCGCAGCGGTTCAGATCGTCGAACCGCAGGGGTAGCGCGCGGCGATCCGCATAGCTGCGGTAATGGTCGATCTCGAAGGAACAGACCGGGCAGTCGGCATTATACAGGATTTCTGTGGACTCGCTCATGGGCTGGGACCTAGTCCGCGCGCGCCTTGGTCCAAGGGGTTCTGGAAGGGCGCGACGCTTTGGCCTAGATTAGGCGCAGTTCAGAAGCGAGGCTCCAGATGCGTGTTTTTCTGCCATTTGCCTTGGTCCTTTTGGCCGTGCAGGCCTGCACCGTCGCGGCGCCTGCGCCCCAAGCGCCCCGTACCCCAAGCGCTGCGCCGCCAACCGTCGCGTCGGAGGTGGCAGCGCGCAATTTCGTGAATGTGGTGCAGCGCGTCGAACCGGTCGCCGAAGCCGAATGCCGCGCCCGCTTGCCCCGCGCCAATTGCGATTTCCAGATCGTCATCGACGACCGCCCGGGGCAGGGGGTGAACGCGTTCCAAACCCTCGACCGATCCGGGCGGCCGATCATCGGGTTCACGCTCGGGCTGATCGCGGATGCCCGCAACGAGGACGAACTGGCCTTCGTTCTGGGGCATGAGGCCGCGCATCACATCGAAGGGCATATTCCCGAAACCCAGCAACAGGCGCAGGCCGGGGCCATCGCCGGGGCCCTTCTGGGCGCGATTCTGGGCGGCGGCGATCCGAGTGCGATTGACCAAGGGGCCAATCTGGGTGGGTTTGTGGGGGCGCGGCGGTTCAGCCAAAGCAATGAATTGGAAGCCGATGCGCTGGGCACCGTGATCGCGGCGCGGGCGGGCTATGATCCGGTGCGCGGCGCCGCGTTCTTCAGCCGTATTCCCGATCCGGGCGATCAGTTTCTTGGCAGCCACCCACCGAATGCCGCGCGGGT
>CAZIKH010000367.1:0-2011 GCA_964539755.1 uncultured Dinoroseobacter sp.
AGCGGTTCGAAAAGGCGACCGGGGTGTCGCTGGTCGAAGGCTACGGCCTGACCGAAGCGACCTGTCTTGTGTCCTGCAACCCGGTCGATGGGCAGAAAAAGATCGGATCGGTCGGCTATCCCTTCCCGCATACCGAGGTGCGCATCCTGCGGCCCCATGGCGACAGCTACATCGAATGCGGCGTGGACGAGGTGGGCGAAATCTGCATCGACAATCCCGGCGTCTTCGAAGGCTCGACCTATACCGAAAGCGACAAGAATATCGACTTGTTCCATGACGATCTGTTCCTGCGCACGGGCGATCTGGGCCGGATCGACGCCGATGGCTATCTGTGGATCACGGGCCGCGCGAAGGACCTGATCATTCGCGGTGGGCACAACATTGATCCCGCCGAGATCGAAGAAGCCCTTGCCGGGCACGACGCCGTCGCCTTTGTCGGCGCGATCGGCCAGCCCGATCCGGTCGCGGGCGAATTGCCCTGCGCCTATGTCGAACTGGTCGATGGCGGATCGGTCACGGTCGAAGAGTTGATGGCCTATTGCGAAGAACACGTGCATGAACGGGCGGCCCGCCCGAAATATATCGAAATCCTCGATGAACTGCCCAAGACCGCTGTCGGCAAGGTGTTCAAGCCCGACCTGCGCAAGAAAGCGATCACGCGGGTCTATAATGCCGCCTTGGCCGAGGCGAATTTGGCGGCCCGTGTGGTGCAGGTGGTCGAGGACAAGAAACTGGGGCTGGTGGCCGAAGTGCGCAAGACCGGCGTGGTCCCCGATGCCGAGGTCGAAACCCTTCTGGGCAATTACACGCGTCCGTGGCGGATGCTGCGCGACTAGCGCTGCGATGGGTCGCCGCTGTTTGGAAACCGGGAAAGGCATCGCGTGGCGCGCAGTTTGATGGTGCAAGGCACCGGGTCCAATGTGGGCAAGTCGATGCTGGTCGCGGGCCTGTGCCGTGCCGCGCGGCGACGCGGGCTGACGGTGTTGCCGTTCAAGCCGCAGAACATGTCGAACAACGCCGCCGTGACCCCCGATGGCGGCGAGATCGGGCGCGCGCAGGCAGTGCAGGCGCTGGCCTGCGGTGTCGAGACCTCCGTGCACATGAACCCCGTTCTGCTGAAGCCCGAAACCGATACGGGCGCGCAGGTCGTCGTGCAGGGCCGCGCCCTGACCCGGGCCGAGGCGGCGGATTACAGCGCGCTGAAACCGCGCCTGATGGCGGCGGTGCTGGACAGCTTCGCGCGGCTGAAGGCGGGGGCCGATCTGGTGCTGGTCGAAGGCGCGGGCAGCCCTGCCGAGATCAACCTGCGCAGGGGCGACATCGCCAATATGGGCTTTGCGCGCGCCGCCGACGTGCCCGTCGTGCTGGCGGGCGATATCGACCGGGGCGGGGTGATCGCACAGATCGTGGGCACCCATGCGGTGTTGGACCCCGAAGATGCCGCGCAGATCGTGGGGTTTCTGGTCAACCGCTTCCGGGGCGACCCGCGCCTGTTCGACGATGGCTATGCTGCGATTGCGCAGCGCACGGGCTGGCGGGGGTTCGGCGTGCTGCCGTGGTTTGCCGATGCGTGGAAACTGCCCGCCGAGGATGCGCTGGACCTGACCCGCGCGCCCGCAACGGGCGGGCTGAAGGTGGTCTGCCTTGCCCTGAGCCGGATTGCCAATTTCGACGATCTGGACCCCTTGGCGCAGGACCCCGGCGTCAGCCTGACCATGCTGGGGCCGGGGCGTGCCTTGCCCGGCGATGCGGACCTCGTGATCCTGCCCGGCAGCAAGTCCACGCGCGGCGACCTCGAATTCCTTCGGGCACAGGGCTGGGATATCGACCTTGCCGCCCATCTGCGGCGCGGCGGGCATATCTTGGGGATTTGCGGCGGCTACCAGATGCTGGGGCAGGCGGTGCATGACCCCGAGGGGCTGGAAGGGGCCCCGGGCAGCACGCCGGGGCTGGGGTTGCTGGATGTGGAAACGGTGATGACGCCGCAAAAGGCGCTGACCCGCCCGCGCGC
>CAZIKH010000368.1:0-2008 GCA_964539755.1 uncultured Dinoroseobacter sp.
GCGCGGATCATCTTCGCGGGGGTGCTGTTCGTCTATTTCTGGAACTCGGCCATGACCAAGCTGGGCGATGGGATCAGCGGGCTGTGGACCCTGTCTTTCGGGGCCTATGCGCAGATTTTCCCCAAGACGTTCGAGGCGCTTGGCTATGACCCGTCGGCGCTGCCGCTGTCCTACAAGCTGATTGCGCTGGCCGGAACCTGGGCCGAGATCGTGCTGCCCGTCGCCATCGTCATCGGCTTGGCCACGCGCCTGTCGGCCTTGGGCATGATCGGCTTTGTGGCGGTGCAATCCTATGTCGATGTCACCGGGCATGGGCTGAACGCCGCCGGGATCGGCGCGTGGTTCGACCAGACCGCCACGGCCCTGTTGCTGGACCAGCGCGCCTTCTGGATGTTCCTGTTGCTGTTCTTGGTGCTGCGCGGCGCGGGTCCGATCAGCGTCGATGCGGTGCTACGCCGTCAGGCGACGCCCAAAGCCGCCCGCGTGTCCGCGCCCCAGCCAAGGTAAAGCGTGCCGTCTGCGTCGATCACCGGGCGCTTCATCAGCGCGGGGTGATCGGCCAGCAAGGCGGCGGGCGGGCGGGCCCGGTCGGCTTCGGACAGGCCGCGCCAAGTGGTGGATTTGGTGTTGATCAACGCCGCATCGAAGGCCGCAAGGAACCGGTCGATCTGCGCCGCCGTCAGCGGCACCGCCCGCACATCCTGCACATCCGCGCCCAAGGCCTTGGCCGCCTTGCGGCAGGTATCGCAGTTTTTCAACCCGTAGATGATCATTTCAGCACCCCCTCCCGATCCGCGCTTGAAAATCGCCATTTCCGCCCCGGGCGCAAGGGAAAACCCTTGCTTTTTCACACGCACGCCCCACCCTTTTTCGCGTGAAGACGAACTTCTGCGAACCGTCCCCGTCAGGGCAGCCGGAATGAGAATGGAAGATCAGGCTGCACCATCCCGCCGCATACCGTGGGCGGGCGACTGACAAAGGAGACCGGGGTCATGGCAACTGGCACCGTTAAATGGTTCAACACCACCAAGGGGTACGGGTTTATTGCGCCCGACACCGGGGGGTCGGATGTATTCGTGCATATCTCGGCGGTGGAACGCGCCGGGCTGACCGGATTGGCCGACAATCAGAAGATCGAATACGAATTGCGCGAAGGCCGCGACGGGCGGTCCTCGGCCAGCGATCTGAAGCTGCTGGACTAAGCGTCCGGCGCAACGCGCCCCCAAGGCCCGTTTTTTGGGCACCACCCCCTTGGCCGCCCGATTATTGGGCGGTCTGGGCGGATAAGGTTCCCCCATCGCCCTGCCCCGCGCGTCGGGCGCGCGGGACTTTCCGTTTTCAGGTAATCTTAACCTTGTCGCGGCACACTGGCCGGACATGGGAGGTCGTATCCGTTTCGCGCGGACCCTCCCGCTGCGCGTTCTGGGCGACCCTTCCGCCAAACGGGTCCCAGCGGACCCCCTGAACCGGAGGGTCGCGATGTCGGCTTTGTTAACCTTGTTATCCTCGTATTACCTGTGCGACGCGGTCGCCCGCGAACGGGTGCTGACCCGCGCCGAATGGCAGGCGTGCAGCGCCACCTATCACGCGGTCAAGCTGGCCTTTATCGACGGGGTGTCGGTGGCGGATTACGCCGCCCTCAGCCCGCGCGAACAGGCCGCGGTTGCGGCGGCGGCCTATGCTGCGTTCAAATCCTGGGAAGCGGCCAACCCGCAAACGGTGGCCGAGCTGCGGGCGGGTTAACCGCCCGTCCCCTTGACGCCGGGATTGTCGAAATAGGTCGGCTGCACGGCGCGGCGGGACTGCGCCGGGTGCTGCATCATCGCCTGATAGCTGATGTGCTGGTTCGGCACACCGCAGCAGATCACCCCGTTCATCGTGACCGGTTGCAGGCCCGCCGGGCAGTAATTCGCGCTGGCGTGATAGGGGTACAGCGGGGCGGCATGGCCATCGGCCAAGGCAGGTGCCGCAGCGGCGGCCAGCGCGGCGGCGGCAAGGGACAGGCGAA
>CAZIKH010000369.1:0-2006 GCA_964539755.1 uncultured Dinoroseobacter sp.
CCCAGACCATCGCATCCAGCGGGTTGGTGATGCAGATGACGAAGGCGTTCGGCGCATGGGCTGCAATGCCTTCGCCGACCGATTTCATGACCTTCAGGTTGATGCCCAGCAGGTCATCACGGCTCATGCCCGGCTTGCGCGGGACACCAGCGGTCACGATGCAGACATCCGCACCAGCGATGTCGGCATAATCGGTGGTGCCTTTCAGGCTGGCGTCGAACCGCTCGACAGGGCCGCTTTCCGCGATGTCGAGCGCTTTGCCCTGAGGGGTGCCGTCTGCGATGTCGAACAGAACGACATCACCGAGTTCCTTCAGCGCAACGAGATGGGCGAGGGTCCCGCCAATCTGTCCCGCGCCGATCAGGGCGATCTTGGGTCTTGCCATTAGAATGGTCTCCGGGTCGGTTGGAATTGGCGCGTTGCTAGCGTCAGGCCCAAGACCTGACAAGGGCAGGGGGGCGCGGCTAAGCGCCCCAAGCCCGTATCAGACCGGATCGCCCGGTGGCACCGCGACGGATTCGTAGGCTTCGCCCGACGCCACAAGACAGGTCATCCCGTTGGGAAGGGTGACGGTAATGGTCCAAGTGCCGGTCTCGGGCGAGGCGAAGACTTCGAGGATACCGTTGTTCGACGCCAATCCCATGCTTTGGACGGTTTCGCCATAGTGTTGCGACAGACGTTCCAGAACGGCATCGCGGGCCGCACAGGTGGTGGCATGGGCAGGGGCGCACGCGGTCAGCGCGGCCAGCAGGCAGGAAAAGAAGGGCTTCATCGTCATGGGGCATCCTTTCTGGAGCGACGAAATCGAAAACACCAAAAGTCTGCGGAAGCGGTCTTCAGATCCGGTTAAGCCTGCGTGCGCTGGTGTTGCGCGGCAAATTCTGCACCGCAGAAGAAACATTGTTGCGTTTCCGGCCGCGCTCTGGTTCTTTTCGCGCGCAATTGACGGAGAGATTCATGGACACCCGCCCCTATCGTTCGGTCCTGTACATTCCCGGGTCCAAGGAACGCGCCTTGGACAAGGCCACGACCCTGCCCGTGGACGCGATCATCTTTGACCTCGAGGATGCCGTCGCGCCGGACGAAAAAGCCACCGCGCGGGGCACCTTGGCGGCCGCTTTGGCGGACAAGGACTATGGCGCGCGTCTGCGGATCGTACGGATCAACGGGTTGGACTCCGCTTGGGGGCAAGCCGACGCCGAAGCGGTGCGGGACATGGCCTGCGATGCGGTGCTTTTGCCCAAGGTCGATGGGCCGCAGCAATTGGACGCGCTTGCGGCGATCACGGGCGATTTGCCGATCTGGGCGATGATGGAAACGCCCAAGGGCATGTTGAACGCCGCCGCCATTGCGGCCCATCCCAAGCTTGCGGGCTTCGTGATGGGGACCAACGATCTGGCCAAGGACTTGCAGACGCGGTTTCGTCCGGACCGCTTGCCCTTGCTGACCGCGTTGCAACTGTGCGTGCTGGCGGCCAAGGCCGAAGGGATCGTGATCGTCGATGGGGTCTATAACGCCTTCAAGGACGAGGAAGGGTTGCGCGCGGAATGCGAACAGGGGCGCGACCTGGGGATGGATGGCAAGACGCTGATTCACCCCGCGCAGGTGGCCATTGCCAATGCCGCCTTCGCCCCATCCGCTGCCGAGATCGACCTTGCGCAACGCCAAATCGCGGCCTTCGAGGCCGCCGAAGCCGAGGGCCAAGGCGTTGCGGTTGTCGATGGCAAGATCGTCGAGAATTTGCATGTTGTGACCGCGCGCCAAATTCTGGCAAAAGCCGAGGCAATCCAAGCCCTCAGCCCGGAGTGATCCACATGTATACTGCATTGCTTATCGGCGGCCTGATCCTGTGGTTCGCCGCCCATTATTTCAAACGCCTTGCGCCCGGGGCCCGTGCCAAGATGGGCGACGCGGGCAAGGGGGTGGTGGCCGTTCTGGTCGTCGCGGGCTTGGTTGCGATCATCATCGGATATCGCAACACCGACCTTGGGGCGGTTCAGGTCTGG
>CAZIKH010000370.1:0-2001 GCA_964539755.1 uncultured Dinoroseobacter sp.
CCGCAGGCACGGACCCGGCCCCCGATCTTGGTCCGGCTGGCGATCCCGCAAAGGCCCCAAGAACCCCCTATGAAGGGCCAAATGATCGCGCGCCCCTGGCCGAACTGATCGCGACATGGGAACAGCCCGCGCTTCTGCGGTCCGCCCTTCCGGCGCGGGTGGCGATCTGGGGCGGACCCGGGGACCTGACACGGGACGGCGACGAACAGACCACATGGACTGAAGCGCTGATCCGGGCGCGCCAATGCCACCCGGACGCGCCCGGCGGCCTGATCGCCAATGCGACATCGGAAGAATACTCGCGCCTCATCATCACCGAATTCGGCAGCCGCAGTCTGCCCATCAAGCTGGGCGATCATGCCGCGATGTTGCTGGTGCGGGACGAATACACCCGCCTCAGCGCGGAACGCATCCAAACCTACCGCAGGATCGCGCAAAACCCGACCGAGTTCATCGACGCCTCGCTGAAACACGGTCCGGAATTCGACCCGATCTGGCAGGTCATGAGCGTGATGGTCCCGAACGAGGAAACCGTGGTCGATGACGTCGTTTTCGTCGCCAGCTTCGGCTATTTCGAAGACGGACAGCGGCCCTTGGGCGATCTGCTCGACTTTGAATACATGGAAAATACGTTTTCTCAGGTGCGGGCTGTCGGGGGACGTGCCTTTCTTGAGAAGCATTTTGCCAAGGCGATCGAGGCCTATATCGAGTCCATTCGCAAAAGCATCCTCGCCACGAACGACAATGGCGATTGCAAGATGGAACTTCTGCTGACGCTGACGACGCGCAACCAGCCCGAAGTTCTGGCCGCCCTGCTGCCCCGCCTGATACGGCCCATTTCCGAAGATGCCGGAACCGAGCTTCGGGTCTATTGGGGCCCGGACATGGTCGCGCAATCCTATGTCCGCAACCTGCCGCAATTCGGCGATGCGGTGCGGCAACTGGATTCCTATGCCGATCTCGATACGACCGTGGTCGCCTTGTCCTTTGCCGCCGTTGGGGGCGCGGCGGCCTTTGTGGCGGCGCAGGCCGGGGCGCTGGCCGCATCGATCTACATCACCATCGGGTTTGACGTGGCGGACGTGCTGATCTTTGGCGGCATCGGCGCTGCGGAATACGCGGACAAATACGGCGATGTCGATTTCGCCCAAGGCCAATCCGCCGTGTTCGGCGCGGGCGTGCATCAGGAAGCCTTGGCCGCCGAACCGTCGCTGTTCTGGACGGCGGCGGGCATTCTTCTGCCCGGGATCGGGGTCTATAGCTCGGTCGGGGATTTGCGGCATTTGGCGGATATCGAACGCGGGCGGGACATCGCGCGGGGGCTGGATGCGTTTGACGCCGCGCGGTTGCGGTCGCTGGACGAAGCCGATCAGCGGGCCTTCCAAGCCTATCTCGAAGCCATGTCAGAACTGCGCAAGGTGCGGAATGCGACCGGGCTGAGCGGATCGCTGGGCCGCACCTTCCGGCTGGACCGGGTGAACATCGCGGATGCTGATTTAGCCTTCCTTGATCGGTTCGCGGAATTCGGGGAAGCGCGGCGTGCCAAGATCACCAACGGATACGATCTGGCGCGGATGATCGACGATGTCGAAGGCGATGATTTGGAACGCCTGAACGCCGACCAATTGGACGATGTCATCACCTTCCTCGAGGATGTGCAGGTTCGGATCGTGACCTTGGAAGAAGGCAAGGGGGCCGGGCGGATCGAAACCGTTGGAACCCGCGAACGGAAGCTGGCCGAACGGTTCGGCGACGATCTGGACGCCTTGCGCCGTCAGGCCGCTGACCTGCGGGCGAAGGCCGCCGAAGAGGCCGCAGCGGCCGCCGATGCCGCCTCGGATGGTCCGCGTATCAACCCGACCCCGCCCCGCGCCGGGCCAGACGGACCGCCACCGCGTGGCGGCGACACACCCGGCACCGATCCCGATGCCCCGAACACGCCCGATGGGTCGGGCGGCGGACGTCCTGCCCCCCAGACCGCGCAAGATGGGGGCGGTGCAA
>CAZIKH010000371.1:0-1996 GCA_964539755.1 uncultured Dinoroseobacter sp.
CCCGCCGCGACATAGCGCAGCTCGTATGTGCCGGGGGTGTCGGGCGCGGTCAGGACCAAGGGCGACCCGCCCTCGGTATAGGCATAGGTCAGGTAGCCCCGATCGCCATCCGCCGGGTCCGCGATGGTCAGATAGTCGTTGGCATAATTCGGCCCGGTCCAGGTCACGCTCAGCGCGCTTCCGGCGGCGACGCGGTCAGCCGCCTCCAGCGTGACCGCCACATCCGCCACCGTGATCGGCTGTGCGGCGGCGATGGTCACGTCCTGCCCCGTGATATAGCGCAGTTCATAGGCGCCGGGGGTCAGCGGCAACTGGATCGCCAGCGGATTGCCGTCGCGCACATAGGTATAGGTGACATAGGCGTTGGGATCGGACCCCACGGGCGCCACGGTGATATAATCTTCGGCAAAACCGCCGCCTTGCCAGCCGACCGAGATCGTCTCGCCGATCACCCCCGTCGCGGGCCCGGTCACGCCTTGCGCGACCGGGGTGACGGTGATCGGGATCGCGGCCAGCTGCTGATACCCTTCGGCCAGAATATAGCGGATCACGTAATCCCCCGGCTGCGCGGGCATCCGCAATTGCGCGGGCGCGCCATCGGCGGTGTAGGCAAAGGTTTCATAGTCCAGCGATGCGGCACCGGGCCGGGCGGTGTCGATAAAGTCGCCCCTGCCATTCGGGCCTGTCCAGTTTACCGCGACCGTCGCGCCGACAGCGGCGCTGGCGGGGGCCTCAAGCGTGGCGGGGGGCAAGGGCGCGTCGAAGACGACCGCAAGGGCCACATTGGCATCCGCCATGGTAAAGGCGCGTTCGATGACGGTTTCATCCGACAGACGCAGCACGCGCAGCACGTAATCGCCCTTGGGCAGCACCGCCTCGGCCCGGCTGCCATCGGTTTCGGGAACCAGGATGGGCGCGCCGTTTTCCAAGATCTCGATCCGGATACCGCCGACAACGGGGCGGCTGGCCTCGCCGAAGGTTTCGGTCACGGCGATCTGGGCGCGGATTTCGGCGGGCGGGGCCGGGGGCGCGGGGGGCACCATCGCGGTGGCGACCCGGGTCAGCGCGGCGGCCAAGGCGGCGGCATCCTCGGCGGTCAGGAACTGGCCCCCGGTCGCCTCGGCCACGCATTGCATCTGCAACAGGGCTGCGGGGTCCGACACGTCGAAGCCAACGACATGGGCGGTGAAATCGACCCCGGCGTCTTCCAGCGCGCGGGCCGCGGCGCAGGGATCGGGGTTGCAGGTTTCCACCCCGTCCGAGACCAGAATGACGGTCGCGGCTTCCTCGGTATAGCGCAACGCCTGCGCGGCGGCGATCACGCTGTCGGTCATCGGGGTCTTGCCCAAGGGGCGGATGCCGCCGACGGCCTCGCGAATGGCCGCGCGCGTGCCGGGGCCGGGGGCAACGACGGTTTCGATATCGGTGCAATTGCCGCGCTGGCGATGGCCATAGACGGTCAGGCCAAGGTTCAGATCGTCGGGCAGGGTGTCCAGCAGGTCCCCGACCACCTGTTGGGCGATGGTGATCTTGGCGACCCCGTCGATCTGGCCCCACATCGACCCGGACCCATCCAGCACGAGGATGGTGTTGGGCCGTTCTTCAGCGGGGGCAAGCGTGGGCAGACAGGCCAGCCCGAGGGCGGCAAGGCAGGCAAAAAGGAAACGCGGCATGGGGCACCTTCAGGCGATTAAGACAGAGATCAGCTTGCCAAGGGGCCGGGAAAAATCAAGCCCGGATCGCGGGTTAGACGGGGGCGCGGGGCGGTTTGCGAACCACCGCGCGCCCGCCTTACCAGATCTTAACCTTTGTCCCTTAGACCGTCCCGCATCGGATCCGTGCGCGGTCGGCCTTTCAACCCGGCGGCGCAACAAGAAAGCTGGTTCAGCACCCCCACCAAGGGTGCGCCCGAACCGCATGCACAGCGCCCCGACCCAATCGGGGCAAGGGCCGTTGGGGCGGGTGACGCCGCACCGACGTTTGGATTGGCTTGCCC
>CAZIKH010000372.1:0-1969 GCA_964539755.1 uncultured Dinoroseobacter sp.
TCGACCGTCGATTATCAGGGCAACGCTTGGACGCTGGTTCCGGCGGGCACCTGCGAAACCATGGAACTGCCCGATGGCCGCATGGGGGCCACGTTGGCCGCGCTCGAAGCCGAAGGCTATGAGGGCCTCGCCCGTGACCTGCCCGAAGGCACCGACACCAGCGTCCTGAAAATGGTCAGCATGTAAGCACACCCCTGCCCCGGCCTGCCCCCCTTGCGGGCCGGGGTCCCCTGCTGATCGAAAGACCCGCCATGCTGGACCAATCCCCCCAACCGACCCTGCCCATCGCCCCCGGCGTCGGCTATAAATCCAGCCATTTCAACGCGATCCTGGCCGATCCGGGCGCGGTGGCCTGGCTGGAAATCCACGCGGAAAACTATATGGGCGAGGGCGGCCGCCCGCTGGCGCAACTGGCAGCCCTCGCCGAACGGTTTCCGATCTCGGTGCATGGGGTGGGCCTGTCCATCGGCGGCGACCGCCCGCTGGACCGGGACCACCTTGCGCGGTTGAAGCGCCTGTGCGACCGGATCAACCCCGCCAGCTTTTCCGAACATCTCGCGTGGTCCACGCATGATACGGGCTTTCTGAACGACCTGCTGCCGCTGCCCTATACCAAGGCCACGCTGACCCGCGTTGCCGCCCATATCGGGCAGGTGCAGGACGCGCTGGGGCGGCAGATGCTGCTGGAAAACCCTTCGACCTATCTGGCCTTTGCCGAGACCGAGATGTCCGAGGTCGAGTTTCTGACCGCGCTGGTGGCCCGCACGGGCTGCGGGCTGCTGCTGGATGTCAACAATGTCTTTGTGTCCGCGACCAATCAGCAAACCGACGCGCGCGCCTATATCGACGCCTTCCCGCTGCAGGCGGTGGGCGAGATTCATCTGGGCGGGCATGACGCGCAAACAGACGAACACGGCGCGCCCCTGCTGATCGACAGCCATGGCGCGGCGGTGGCCGATCCGGTCTGGGCGCTCTATGCCCATACCATCGCGCGCGGCGGCCCCCGCCCGACCCTGATCGAATGGGACACGGATGTGCCCGACTGGCCCGTGCTGCGGGCCGAGGCGGCGTTGGCCGCGCAGGTATTGGACCCCGCGCGATGACCGCGTTCGCCCAGGCCCTGCTGGACCCCGCCCTGCCCGTGCCCGACGGCTTGATCGACCCCGCCGGACGGCCCGCTGGCAAACGGTTCGATGTCTATCGCAACAATGTGGTCGCCTCGCTCTGCGCCGCTTTGGCCGACGGGTTCCCGGCGGTGCGCGCGCTGGTGGGCGACGCGTTTTTCAAGGCGATGGCGGGGGTCTTCGTGCGCGCCCATCCCCCCCGCGACCCGCGCATGATGCACTATGGGCAGGACCTGCCCGGCTTTCTGGAAGGGTTCGGCCCGGTCGCGCATCTGCCCTATCTGGCGGATGTGGCGCGGCTGGAACTGGCCCTGCGCGCCAGCTATCACGCCGCCGACGCGCCCGCCCTGACGGCCGAGGGCCTTGCCCGCCTGCCGCAGGACCGTCTGGCCGATCTGCGCCTGCGCCTGTCGCCCGCCGCCCGGCTGCTGCGCAGCCCGCACCCCGTTCTGTCGATCTGGCGCAAGGCCACCCAAGCCGACGCCCCCGCCCCCCAAGCCGGACCCGAGGACGTGATCATCGCCCGCCCCGGCTTTGACCCGGTGCCCCTTGCCCTGCCGCCGGGCGGGTATGCCTTCTTCGACGCGACCCGCCCCGGCGCCCGGCTGGAGGATGCCTTGGCCGCCGCCGCGGCCAGCCACCCGGATGCCGATCCCGCCGCCTTGCTTGGCCTCGCGCTAAGCTATGCCCTGTTCGACCCTTTGGAGGCCCCATGACCCGCCTGATCGCCCTGCATGACCGCATCTTCGACACCGTCGAGACCGCCGCCCCCGTCCTGTTGCCCACCTTGGCGCGGATCATCTTCGCGGGGGTGCTGTTCGTCTATTTCTGGAACTCGGCCATGA
>CAZIKH010000373.1:0-1961 GCA_964539755.1 uncultured Dinoroseobacter sp.
CGCAGGAAGGGCAGCATCGGGTCAGCGGGCAACCGTTCCAGCAAGCGGTGCGTCAAGGCGGTCGACACCTGTGGGCTGTGCAGCGCCACGCCATTGGCCATGAAGACACCCCCATCTGCCAGCACAGGCTGGAAGAACCGCATCGGGCGATGTGGCCAGACCCGCAGGACCTGACGCCCATCGGCCAGATCGCGGGCCGGGACCGTCCCGTCCTTGCTGGCCACCAACTGGCCGGGGCTGAGGATCATCGACCGGGCCGGGCGGCCCCGCCCCATCGCGCCCGCGCGCAGCATGTAAAGCGGACCATCCTTGCGGTCGGTGGCGACCCGCATCGGCACCAGCGCCAGCAAGGGCACCGGGCGGCCGTCTTCGGACAGGACGAATTCGCCCGCCCGCAGGTCTTCGACCTTCTTGGGGCCGAACAAGGTGTCGATCAAAATGCCTGCGGCGAGGCTCATCTAAAGGCATCCTTGCGTGTTGCGCCTGTCACGCTGGCAAAAGACCAAGGCAAGTCTGGGGCAGCGGCGGGGCCAATTACGGGCAGCGCGCCCGCTGGCTGCGACGGGTTCTATTCGAAATTCCTAAATCAATCGGAAAGGTATTGGCGCACAGAAACCCGGACTTTGCGGCAATTGCCACAAGTTTGAGCCATAGTTTTGCCATTTCCGCATGATTTCTTTCGGAAGGTAGATTTCAAATTCCTATTCGAGGCGACGATGATTGGACGTGCAAAGACACCCGCATTCCTGACCTGCGAAGACGGGGCGGTGACCGTGGATTGGGTGGTCCTGACCGCCGCCACGGTGGGCTTGGGCCTTGGGGCGCTGATGGCGGTGCAAGGCGGCATGGCCGACCTGAGCCAAGATATCTCGGACGAGATGACCCAAAGCGCGATTCTGCTGGAAACCGATTTTTCCGCCTCGCGCCTGATCAATGGCGGCTTCGAGGACAGCACCCGCAACAGCGCGGTTGGCTGGACCGGCGTCGATATCGAGGTTTTGGCGGCGGGCGTCTACATCTCGGGCGCGGGCAACAGCAAGGTGACCGAACTGGACGGTTGGATCCAGAACGAGGTGACGATGCTGGAACAGGGCTTCACCGTGGATGGGCCGACCTCGACCGTGGTGTCGTTCGATACCGCGCTGCGCAGCGCCGTGGCGGTGCCGAATGACACAGACGGTCTGTTCGTCGAAGTCATCAACAGCCAAGGCACCGCGATTGCGTCGATGCCCGTGATCCCCAGCCACCGCACCTTTGAAACCTATCGCCTGCCCGTGCGCTTCGAAGAAGCCGGGGAATATGCCCTGCGCATGACCGAGATCGGCACCAATGACACGCTTGGGGCCATCGTGGACAACGTGGTGATCAAGTAGGCCCGGGGGGAGAGAACGAGTGATGCGCGTTTCCCAGTTTCTGAACCGCGAAGACGGTGCCGTGACCGTCGATTGGGTGGTCCTGACCGCTGCGACCGTGGGGTTGGGCATTGCGGCCCTGGCCGTTGTGAACGGCGGTGTGTCGGACCTGTCCACCGATGTGGCGGACGAATTGCGCAAGGATCGCGGGATCATGCAGCAAGGCTTCGGGCTGACCCTGACCAATGCCAGTTTCGAGGATATCGAAGGGATGCTGGCCGCGGGCTGGGGGTTTTACGCGTTCAATGACGGCATGTCGGGCTGGGAAGAACTGGACGCCCAGCGGTTCGAGGTGGTGGAATCCGGCTATTCGGGTGTGACCGCGGCCCATGGCGGGTTCTCGCTGGATATGGATGCCAGCCCCGGCAACCTGACCATCGCCCAAACCCTTGAGGATGCGCAGGACGGGTTGGTCTATGCGGTCAGCTTCTCGGCCGCCGATCCGCGCGGCAACAATGGTGTGGATGTGTATTTTGGCGGCGAGCGGATCGGCAGCGTCGAACCCGCCGGCACCACGATGGAACGCTACACCTTCGAGATCACCGGCGG
>CAZIKH010000374.1:0-1953 GCA_964539755.1 uncultured Dinoroseobacter sp.
ACATGGGGCACGTCGATCCAGTCGCCGCCGCGCGGGGTGACTTGCAGGCCGGGCGTGCCGTCGGTCAGCAGGAAGGTCAGCGCGCCGTAATCGGTGTGGGACCCGGCCCCGATCGCGCCTTCGGCCCCGGTCGCGGCGGGATAGGACAGCAGGCGCAAGGTGGCCAGCGGTTCGTCGAAATCGGCATCGAACCGGTCGGGCGGCAGGTTCAGGTCGCGCGCCACGACCTGCATCATCTGAACGCCAAGGCGGTGCACCTTGTCGAAATAGTCCAGCAGGGTGGGTTTGAACCCCGGCAGGTCGGGCCAGAGGTTCAGACCGCGAAACGGTTCGCCATTCAAGACGCGGGGGTCGTCTGGGGACAGCTCCCATCCGATGTTGAAGGCTTCTTTCTGGTCGATCTGGCCCGAGGTTTCGTCCAGCGATTCCGAGCCCAGATAGGCCCAGCCGCGATTGTTGGTGTCCGGCCCGATGGCCCAGCCTTGCTTGACCTCGGCGGGTTGGCGAAAGAAGGCGGTGGCTTGGTCGAAGACCGCGTCGATCAAGCTGGCGTCGATCCCGTGGTTTTGCAGCAGAAAGAAGCCGGGGCCGCGGGCGGCATCGTGGAAAGCGGCGAGAAACGCCGCCTCCTGTCCCGAGGTGAATTGGGAAAAATCAAGGATTGGCAGGGTCATGCAGGGGCTTCTTCAAGTTTGGCGCCCGATTGGGCGGTCAGTTTGTCCAGCTGCCGGGCCACCCGGGCCAGATGCGCGGCGCGGCTTTCCGGGGTCGAGCTGTCCATCAGGTAATGGGCCGCGAAATAGGTCTTGCAGGATTTGGCGCAGATAAAGCGCAGGCCGCGCAGGATCGTGCGTTTGCCCGGCGCGCCGACAAGGAAGGTCAACCAGCGCGAGGCCCCGCAGGTGGTAAAGACCGCCAAGTGCTGGATATGGGTCAGGCCGGGGCGAATAGTGGCGTTGTGGTCATCTGGCATCAGGAAGGCGACATCGGGCAGCAGAACCCGGTCCAGCCAGCCCTTCAACACGGCGGGCAGGCCATACCACCAGGTTGGATAGACGAAGATCAGCGTATCGGCCCATCGCAGATCGTCGACATCCGCCTGAACCGGCGCGCAATTGGCCGGGCTGTCGAGATAGCCCGCATGTTCGGATGCGGTCAGTATCGGGTCGAAGCCGCGCTTGTAAAGGTCGGTCAGCCGGACCTCGGCCCCGGCGCGGGTCAGTTTGTCGACCACCAAGTCCCGGATGGCAGCGTTGAAGCTGCCGTCGCGCGGGTGGCAATAGACGACGAGGGCGCGCATCTAGAAGGCCTCCATTTCGCGGCGCACCTTGTCCAGAAAGGCGCTTCGGGCCGCGTCGCTGGCCCGGTTCATGTCATAAAGCGCCAGATACCGCATCTTGAACGGGCGGCAGACATGCCAGACCGCGCGTTTGACGCAATGGCGCGGCGGATCGCCTGCCAGCAGCGCGCGCATCCGGGTGCCGCCATAGGTGGTGACAGCGGCAAGGCGCTTGATATGGGTCAGGTTCGGGCGGACCTTGCCATCGACCAGCTTGAAACTGACGCCGGGCAGGAAGACCCGGTCCAGAAACCCCTTCAGGATCGCGGGATAGCCGAAATTCCAGACCGGGAAGACCATGACCAGCGCGTCTGCCGCGCGCAGGCGGTCGACATAGGACTGCACGGGCGCGGTGTTGGTGGCTTCGTCGTGATAACCGCGCCGTTCGGCTTCGGTCAGCACGGGACTGAACCCTTCGGCATTCAGGTCGCAATCATCCACCTGCCAGCCCTTGGCGGTCAGCGTTTCGACGACCGTGCGATGTAGGGCTGCCGAAAAGCTTTCGGGGCAGGGATGCGCAAAAAGGACCAGCACCCGGCCGGTCATTCGGCCGCCGCGTCTGGCACGGGCAAAATATGTTCGTAATCATACATTCGGCTGTAGTCCCAGTCCGG
>CAZIKH010000375.1:0-1931 GCA_964539755.1 uncultured Dinoroseobacter sp.
GCGGTGCCTTTCCAGACCCGGCCCGTGACCAGCTGGAAGGGGCGGGTGCTGATTTCCGCCCCGGCAGGCGCAACGCCGATGATGACCGACACACCCCAGCCCCGGTGCGAACATTCCAGCGCGTCGCGCATCACCTGCACGTTGCCCGTCGCATCGAACGAATAATCCACCCCGCCGATATGGTCCTTGTCGTTTTGGGTCAGCTTCAGGATTTCTTGCGTGACGGTGCCCTCGATTTTCGAGGGGTTCACGAAATGGGTCATGCCGAACTTGCGCGCCATGTCTTCCTTGGCATCGTTCAGATCGACCCCGATGATCATGTCCGCGCCTGCCATGCGCAGGCCTTGGATCACGTTCAGGCCAATGCCCCCCAGCCCGAAGACGGCTGCGGTCGACCCGATCTCGACCCCCGCGGTGTTGATGACCGACCCGATCCCCGTGGTCACGCCGCAGCCGATATAGCAGATCTTGTCGAAGGGCGCGTCGGGGCGCACCTTGGCCAGCGCGATTTCCGGCATCACCGTGTGATTGGCGAAGGTCGAACAGCCCATGTAGTGATAGATCGGCGTGCCATCCAGCATGGAAAACCGCGTCGTGCCATCGGGCATCAGGCCCTGACCTTGGGTGTTGCGAATGGCGGTGCACAGGTTCGTCTTGCCCGACAGGCAGGAATAGCACTGGCGGCATTCGGGGGTATACAGCGGGATCACGTGATCGCCGGGCTTCAGCGTGGTAACCCCTTCGCCCACCTCGACAACGACGCCCGCGCCCTCATGTCCAAGGATCGAGGGGAACAGCCCCTCGGGGTCGGCCCCCGACAGGGTGAATTCGTCCGTATGGCAAATGCCGGTCGCCTTGATTTCCACCAGAACCTCGCCCGCTTTCGGGCCATCCAGGTTCACTTCCATGATTTCCAGTGGTTTTCCGGCCTCCAAGGCCACTGCCGCTTTCGTGCGCATCAACCGTCCCTCCCGTTTGGTCTTGGCCGAACCGTGCGACAGGCGGGCGGGCATGACAAGGGGGGCATTGCGCGGATCGGACAGGATTGCTTGACTGCACCCGACATTGAAGGAACGCCCCATGCCCCAACTTATGCCCCGCCCCTGGGTCCCCGCCCCTTGCGAAACCCGTGTGCAGACCGTCGCCGCCGAAGCGGCGCACCCCGCCCCCGCGCTGGCCGCCCGGCTTGCGGCGCTGGTCGCGGACAACAGCGCGATCCACGACGCGCAATGCTTCAACCTGAACCCGGCGGCCAACGTGATGAACCCGCGCGCCGAGGCGCTGCTGGCGCAGGGCTTGGGCAGTCGTCCGTCGCTGGGCTATCCGGGCGACAAGTATGAAATGGGGCTGGAAGCGGTCGAACAGATCGAGGTTCTGGCCGCCGAATTGGCCGCGCAGGTCTTCAAGGCGCGCTATGCCGAGGTGCGCGTTGCCTCGGGCGCGATGGCGAACCTGTATGCCTTCATGGCGCTGACCCAACCCGGCGACGCGATCATCGCGCCGCCCGCCAGTGTGGGCGGGCATGTCACGCATCACGGGGCGGGGTGTGCGGGGCTGTATGGTCTGGTCACGCATCCCGCGCCCGTGCAGGCCGATGGCTATACCGTCGATCTGGACGGGCTGCGCGCGCTGGCGCGGGACGTGCGCCCCAAGCTGATCACCATCGGCGGATCGCTGAACCTGTTTCCGCATCCGGTGGCCGAGATTCGCGCAATTGCGGATCAGGTGGGCGCGAAGGTCCTGTTCGACGCCGCGCATCTGTGCGGGATGATCGCAGGCGGGGTCTGGGACAATCCGCTGGATCAGGGTGCCCATGTCATGACGCTGAGCACCTACAAAAGCCTTGGTGGTCCGGCGGGTGGGTTGCTGGTCACGAACGACGCCGAAATCGCGCAGCGCGTCGATGCCATCGCCTTTCCCGGCATGACCGC
>CAZIKH010000376.1:0-1923 GCA_964539755.1 uncultured Dinoroseobacter sp.
TCCTTCAGAATGTCGTTCTGAATGGTCCCCGACAGCGCCGCGCGGTCCACGCCCTGTTCTTCGCCTGTGACGATGAAGTTCGCCAAGATCGGGATCACCGCCCCGTTCATGGTCATCGACACGCTGACCTTTTCCAACGGAATCCCGTTGAACAGGATTTTCATGTCCTCGACGCTGTCGATGGCGACACCCGCCTTGCCGACATCGCCTTCGACCCGCGGATGGTCGCTGTCATAGCCCCGGTGCGTGGCCAGATCGAACGCCACGCTGACGCCCTGCTGCCCGGCGGCCAGCGCCTTGCGGTAGAAGGCGTTGGATTCCTCGGCGGTGGAAAAGCCCGCATATTGACGGATCGTCCAAGGGCGCCCCGCGTACATCGTCGCCTTGACGCCGCGCGTATAGGGTTCGAACCCCGGCACCTCGTCCAGCGCTGGCAGGCCCGCCACATCTTCGGCGGTGTACAGCGGCTGCACCGGGATCCCTTCCAGCGTGTGCCAGGTCAGGTCCTCCAACGCGCGCCCGCGCAGTTCCTTGCTGGCAAGCTCAGCCCATGCCTGTTTGCCTTTCGTCATTGTGCCGTCCTCTTCCTCGTCCTGACGCCGTCCCCTCCAATTCGGGACGGTCGAAATATGTTGCCAATCCATCTGCCCCGCCCCGCAACCAGGCCAGATCCTGGGCATAGGCGGCGCGCATCAAAGCGGTCTGGGCGTCGTTGAAAGGATGCCACCGCCCCAGATCCGTGCCCATGTGGGCCAAGGCCGCGCCCCCGCCCGCCTGCGCCGCCGCAAGGGCGCGCAGGTCCGGGACCGACGGGCTGGCATTGTGCCATTCGCGCCGCGCCCGAAACGGGCCCTCCACCCTGCGCCCGACCAAGGCCGCCAGCTGCGCTTCGGGCAGACCGATCAGCGCCTCGAACGGCCAGACGACCAGCTTGGCCTGCGGAAAGGCGGCGGCGGCTTGCCGGATCACGCGCATCCATCGCACTGGCTGGGTGGCAATGGCTTGCAGGCTGTCCGCGTCGGGCACGCCGTAGCCCTGCTTGACACAATAGGACAGCATCGACCCCCAATGCCGATCGTAACTGCGAATGCCCAACCCCACCCGAACCGGATGCGGCGCAAAGGCACGCGCCATGCGGCCCAGACGTTCCGCGGCAAAGGGATACAGCCGTTCGGTCACAAGGTTGTTCGGCATACCGCCGATCATGTTTTCTTCCGACACGATCAGCGTGTGAACGCCCTTTTGTTGCAGGCGCGCGATTTCGATCGCGATCCGTCCGCGCGAACGGGCCGCAAGGCGGTCGTCTTCTGGCGTGACCCGTGGCGGCGGGCGCATCAGCCCGCGAAACAAGCCCCCGCGTGTCCGGTCGGGCGTCCAGATCGCGATGCCCTGACGCCGCAAATGCCCGCGATTGGCCGTGAGAAACCGTTGAAACGTGGTCGTTCCCGTGCGGTGCGCCCCAATATGCAAGATGACGTCCAAGGTGTCCCCCAACGCCCTTGAACCGCCCCATGCGGCCCCTGTTCGGGCTGGGGATCAACATGGCAGCCTGCCCTTAAGCGCACGTTTGCGCGATGGGGTTTCAAAAAACATGGTTAAACGCTTCGCTTTGGCCGTCAGGCCGCCTATATCCGACGGGACCGGAGGACCTATGACCAGACTTCTAACCCTTGTAATTGCGGCATTATTCGCGCTGACGGCGCCCCTGTTTGCGCAGGATGAGGCATCGGACGCGCCCGAAGTGTTGCCGCTGGTGGACGCGATTGATGTCGATTTGAACGATTTTCTTTGGCTGGCCCGTCCGGTCATCGTCTTTGCCGACAGCCCGGCCGACCCCCGATTTGCCGAACAGTTGGAATTGATCACCGACCGCCCTGCCCCGCTGTTGGAACGCGATGTGGTTGTGATCCTCGACAGTGACCG
>CAZIKH010000377.1:0-1921 GCA_964539755.1 uncultured Dinoroseobacter sp.
TGCGCATCATCGCGCGCGGCACGCCCGGGTTCTCGGGCGCCGATCTGGCGAACCTTGTGAACGAATCCGCGCTGATGGCGGCACGCATCGGACGGCGCTTTGTCACGATGGAAGACTTCGAACGCGCCAAGGACAAGGTGATGATGGGCAGCGAACGCCGCTCCATGGTCATGACCGAGGACGAAAAGGCGCTGACCGCGTATCACGAGGCGGGCCATGCGGTTGTGGGCCTCTACGTGCCGCAGCATGACCCGATCCACAAGGCGACGATCATTCCGCGCGGTCGTGCGCTGGGTCTGGTCATGTCCTTGCCGGAACGCGACCAATTGTCGGTGACGCGCACCAAGTACACGTCGAAAATCGCCATGGCGATGGGCGGCAAGGTGGCCGAAGAACTGAAATTCGGTCCGGAAAACGTGACCTCGGGCGCGACCAGCGACATCCAGCAGGTCTCGAAAATCGCGCGGGCCATGGTGACCCAGTTCGGCTTTGCCGAAGAACTGGGGCATGTGGATTACGCCAACGAACAGCAGTCCTATCTGGGCAACTACGGCGGTGGCACCAACCACAGCCAAGCCACCCAGGAAATGATCGACAAGAAGGTCAAGGAACTGGTGGACGAAGGTTATAACACCGCCAAGCGCATCCTGACCGAACATCGCGAGGAATGGGAACGTCTGGCCCAAGGCCTTCTGGAATACGAAACCCTGACCGGACCCGAGATCAAGAAGGTCATGGCGGGCGAACCGCTGAACCGTGGCGATGACGAAGACGACACGCCGCCGCAAGGCAACACGCCCTCGCTGACCGCGATCCCGAAAACCAAGCCCAAGCGCAAGCCCGATGAAGGCGATGGCGGGCTGGAACCGGAACCGTCGGTCTAGGACCAAAGACAGCTAAGAAAAACCCGGCCTTGGGCCGGGTTTTTTTGTGGGTCCACCAACCAACTGCGGCCCGCCTTTGCGCAGGATACGGATTGCGCGACGGGCGGCGCTGCGGTCAACTGCGGTCATTGATTAAGCCATTTCCTATTGCTCTTGGGGGTCCGCGATGCCCGCGCTTGTGCCGACAGATTTCTACGCCACCGTCACCTATCTTGGGATTGTCCCGGACCGCGATGCCAGCCTGCGATCCGTGGCGATCGACAAGGCCGACCTGACCTTTGCCGGAATTGCCGGGGAAACCCATGGCGGGGAAACCCGACCGTCTTGCAGCCGCGTGATCAGCCAGCATCCGCGGGGCACGACCATTCGGAACGTCCGGCAGTTGTCGATTGTCTCTGCCGAAGAACTGGCACAGATCGCGGCCGCGCTTGACCTGCCGCAGATGAACCCGGCCTGGATGGGGGCGTCGATGGTCTTGGAAGGTCTGCCCGATTTCACGCATCTGCCGCCCTCGGCGCGGTTGCAGGCCCCGTCCGGGGCAACGCTGGTTGTCGACATGGAAAACCAACCCTGCCACCTGCCCGCGCCGGTGATCGACGAAGACGCCCCCGGCCATGGCCAGCGCTTCAAGCAGGCGGCCAAGGGCCGGCGCGGGGTGACCGCTTGGGTCGAACGCGAAGGACCGGTTGCCGTTGGCGACCGACTGCGTCTGCACCTGCCCGGCCAGCGCCCTTGGGCCGGAGCGTAGCGCGCGACGTTCCAAGCGCCCGAAATGTCGCAATCCCCGCTGTCATCGCGTCGCGCGGACGGTATGCGTTTGTCGACCGTGCGGACCTGCGAAGGCCGCCCCAGCCAAGGACACCGATCATGAGCGTGAAGACCGACATCCAGATTGCCCGCGAGGCCAGCAAGCAACCGATCCAGGAAATCGGTGCGAAACTGGGTATCCCGTCCGAACATCTGCTGCCCTATGGCCATGACAAGGCCAAGGTGGGGCAGGATTTCATCAACAGCCTTGGCGACCGCCCGAACGGCAA
>CAZIKH010000378.1:0-1913 GCA_964539755.1 uncultured Dinoroseobacter sp.
TCCTCGGCCCCCTCGCTGGAGGAATGGCCGACCAGCGTGATCCGGGCCTCGGCCTCGGCGGCCAAGCCGTCGAACAGGTCTTCCAGCACCGGGCGCGAGGCGGGCAGGATCTCGGCGCTGTCGAACCCGAACTGGATGCCATGCACCACCGACCCGCAGCCCAGCCGGGGCGGTTCGGGATCAAGGCAGCGCGGCGCGCGCGACGCGGTTTCCCCGTTATAGGTCTTGAAGGGCGCGCCATTGGTGGACCGCAGCCCTTGCAGCGTGCCGTCATCGGCGGCGACAAGGATGAACTGCGACGCGATCCCGGCGGTGGTTTCGCCCAGCGCCCGCAGCACGCGGCCATCGACGGTGCCCGCCAGCGTGCCGGTGTCGTCATAGCAGCCCGTCACCGTCGCGCCGTCCTGCGCCAGTTCCAGCTTGACGCCGCGCCCGCCCCAGACCCCGCCGAAGCCGTCGGCCAGCGGGGGCGCGTCCTGGGTGCCGGTGCCCACCAGTTCGGTGAATTCCATGAAGGTGACATCGCGTTGCAGATCGACCCCGCCGCTGAGGCGCAGTTGCACCCAGCGCACCGACGGCTGGTCGGGGGCAAGGGTCAGGGGGGTGACATCGCCTGCCCCGGCCCCGGCGGGCATGTCGGCGGCGGCCAGCGGCACGAAGGGGCCATCGGGGCCTTGGGCCGAGCCCAGCACCTCGACCCGGCCAAAGGCGGTTTGCGACGGGCTGGGGGTTTCGGCGGCGCGCGGCACGGAAAAGCCGTCAAAGACCGTGGGCGCGGCCAGCGCATAGGTGATCGCCACCACCCCGTCGGCGGGCATGGGTTTGCCCATGGCGCTGAATTTCGCGGGGTTGCCGTCGATGGCGGCAATCGCGTGTTCGGGGGTGACGCGAAACGCCTCGGCCCCTTCGGGAATGGCGACGGGCAAGGTGCCTTGGGCAAAGGACATCAGGTCAAGGGGGGCGGCGGCCTCCTCGGCCCAAGTCGCCGGGGCAAGGGCCACAAGGCCAAGGGCCGCAACGGCGCGGGCGCTTTTGCGCAAACGGGTCTGGTGCATGTCTGTCCCCCCTTCTGTCACCGACATGGGGGCCAGCCTAGCGCAAACGGGGCGGAATTTCATCCGCTTTGCCACCCCCTGCCCCAAACGCGCACTGGCCGCCCCCGGGGGGACGGCCAGCGGCAGGGTCAAGCGGGGGCTGGGATCAGAAGAAGCCCAGCTTGTTGGGGTTGTAGCTGACCAGCATGTTCTTGGTCTGCTGATAGTGGTCCAGCATCATCTTGTGGGTTTCGCGCCCGATGCCGGATTGCTTGTAGCCGCCGAAGGCCGCGTGGGCGGGATAGGCGTGGTAGTTGTTCACCCAGACGCGGCCCGCCTCGATGTTGCGGCCAAAGCGATAGGCGCGGGTGCCGTCGCGGGTCCAGACCCCGGCGCCAAGGCCGTACATCGTGTCATTGGCAATCGCCAAGGCTTCGGCTTCGTCCTTGAAGGTCGTCACCGACACGACCGGGCCGAAGATTTCCTCCTGGAAGACCCGCATCTTGTTGTGGCCCTTCAGGATCGTCGGCTGGATGTAGAAGCCATTCGCCAATTCCCCGTTGAAGCGCGCAGCGCCGCCCCCGGTCAGGACCTGTGCGCCTTCTTCGACGCCGATGGTCAGGTAGGACGTGATCTTGTCCTGCTGTTCCTGACTGGCTTGCGCGCCGACCATGGTGTTCATGTCGCGCGGGTCGCCCTGCACGATGGCTTCCACCCGCGCGATGCAGCGCTTGATGAATTCCTCGTAGATGTCTTCCTGGATCAGGGCGCGCGACGGGCAGGTGCAGACCTCGCCCTGGTTGAAGGCGAACAGAACGAAGCCTTCGACCGCCTTGTCGAGGAAGGCGTCATCCTCGGCCATCACGTCCGAGAAGAAGA
>CAZIKH010000379.1:0-1905 GCA_964539755.1 uncultured Dinoroseobacter sp.
CCGGGGCAAAGCGTGGTCATGGTCGGCCATTCGTCGGGCGGGGGGCTGACCGTGCGCTATGCGGGCGGGGCCTTTGGCGATGACCTGACCGGGGCGGTCTTGCTGGCCCCCTTCCTGCAATACGATGCCCCGACGACGCGCCCCGCGTCCGGGGGCTGGGCGCGGCCCCTGACACGGCGGATCATCGGGCTGTCGATGCTGAACAGCGTGGGCGTCACCGCGCTGAACGGGCTGCCCGTGATCGACTTTGCCTTTCCGCGCGCGGTGATCGACGGTCCGCTGGGGGGAACGGCGACACGGTCCTACAGCTATCGGCTGAACCAATCCTTCGCCCCGCGCCGCGATTGGCAGGCCGATCTGCGCGCCCTGCCCCCGTTCCTGTTGATCGCCGGGCGCGACGACGAGGCGTTCCGCGCCGACGCCTACGAACCGACGATGTCTGCCGCGACGGACCGGGGCCGCTATGTCCTGCAAGACGGCGTCTCGCATCTGGACGTGATGCACACCGAAGCCACCTATCAGGCCGTCGCTGCGTTTCTGGACGCGCTTTAGGGGGCGGAGGACGCGCGGCAGCGGACAGGGTCGATGCCGCGCGTTGGGTCAGTCGGCGGTCAGTTGGGCAATCGCCCCGACCCAGTCTTCGACATGGTAGATATGCGAGATCAGGCCGTCTTCGACGGTCACGATGTCGATGGACATGATCTCGAAGCTCTTGCCGGTGGCGGGGTCCACGCCAAAGAACGGGGCCACGGGCGTGCCGCGTGCCGTTCCACGCACGACGAAGCGCCCGCCGATGTCGATGATTTCATCCGGCGTCCAGGTCAGGTCAGGCACCACCTGCCCCAGATAGGCGACGGTGTTCAGCATGCCTTGCGCGCCCGGCCCGCCCGGAGGGGTCGGGATCGACACGATGTCGGGCGAGAACAGTTCGAAATACCGCGCCTCGGTCGTGGCGGCCGGATCGGTCAGGATGTCGGCGTAGAACGCCTGCACGGTCGAAAGGTCGTCGGCCTGAACAGCGCCCACACTTGCAGAGACCGCCAAAGCGGCTGCGATCAGCGTCTTTTTCATGGGAAACTCCATCTGGGGGCCGGAAGCGGGGACATCCCGCCCGGCTTGTTATTTAACGTACCAAGTGGTACGAATAAAAAACGGTCCCGTCAATAATAAAATACCATACGGTAACATAATGTCCGACACTCCCGAGAAACGCGGCCGGGGCCGCCCGAAATCCATGGACCCGGAGGCGTTGCTGGACATCGCCATTCGCGCCTATTGGGACACCGATCCGGCAGACGTGTCGATCAACGAGATCTGCCAGCGCGCGGGCGTGTCGAAACCGTCGGTCTATCGGGCCTTTGGCAATGAAGACGGGCTGATGCAGGCCGCGCTGGCGCGCTATGCGGCGACGGTGTTCGCGGACCTCTTCAAGGTGCTGGCAAGCGACGTGTCGGTCGATGACCTCTTTGCGGCGGTGATCGCCTTTGCCGCGCGCGACCCGCTGATGCGCACGGGATGTGTGTTCTTCAAGACCCGCGCGGGCAAGCATCGGCTGGGCCCGTTGACGCGGGCCAAGGTGGACGAAATCGAAGGTGCGGCCGTGGCGGCCTTCGCGGGTTTTCTGGAGGCGCGCCGCACGGCAGGCCAATGGGCCGGATCGCAGTCCCCGCAGCTGGCCGCCCGGTTCATCGTCGAACAGATCGGTCTGGCCCTGATGCAACGCGCCGCCGGAACGCCCGAGGACAGCATCGAGGACATGATGCGGCTGGCCCTGTCGGCCTTGCGCTAGGCGTCGTTCGGCTTTTCCAGCCACCAGACCTGTTCAGCGGGGTATTTATGCCCCCAGTCGGCGGGCACGTAGGCGCGGGTTTCGGTGATGTGGTCGGGGATGAACAGTTCCTCGTA
>CAZIKH010000380.1:0-1900 GCA_964539755.1 uncultured Dinoroseobacter sp.
TTGGTGATTTGCGCGGTCATATGGCCGACCAGCGTGCGCGCCGTTTGACCGCGCTTGAACTGGCTGGCACGCAGATCGAGCGGGGTCAGCCGGGCAAGGACGTCTTCGGCCCCCTCCCCTTCGATCCGCAGCACGCACCACGCGTCGGATTGGTCGGTCAGCGCGGCATGGGCGGACAGCGCGGGGTCGGGCGCATCGGTGCCGATCCAGAGCGCCTGCGACCGTCCGGCCCAAAGCAGTTTCGCCCCTTCCTTGCCCAAGCTGCGGTTGGGGGCGGGAAAGCCATCGGGCAAGGCGTCGTGCAGCGCCTTTTCGCGGCCGGGATAGGGCGCGATGGACCAGATCTGGCGCGTCGGGGCTTCGGTCAGGGTCAGGGGGCCGATGGCAACGGGCAGATGCCCTTCGGCGGCGGTTCTTGCGGTCAGCTTAGCCACGGACGCGCCCTCCTTCCGGGTCGAAGAAGACCGGGTCGCAGACCTCGGCCAAGGCGCGGACGTTGCGCAGATGATCGACGACCTGCACCACCTCGCCATGGCGGGCGCGCCCGTTCTTCAGAAAGCCCAGCGCCAGCGTGGTGTTCAGCGTCGGGGAATAGCAGAACGAGGTGATATAGCCTTGGTCGTTCACGCGCACGGGCGCGTCGCCTTGGGTGAACAGATGCGCACCGGGGGGCATCTGTTTGACGCCGCCTGCGGGTTTCAACCCGACAAGCTGTTCGCGTTCGGGGCCATGCAGACCGGGGCGGGTGCTGGCCAATTGGCCGATGCAGTCCTTCTTGGGCGAGACCATGCGCCCCATGCCGATATCGTCGGCGGTGATGCGGCCATGGATTTCGGCATGGGTGATGAAGCCCTTTTCGATGCGCAGGACGTTCAGCGCCTCCATCCCGTAGGCGCCACCGCCCAAGGCTTCGGCCCGCGCGACCAGATCGCGGAAAAGCGCATCGCCATAGCGCGCGGGCACGGCGATTTCATAAGCATGTTCGCCCGAAAAGCTGATGCGGAACAGGCGGCCCGCGACACCGTCCACCGTGACGGGGGCGCAGCCCATGAAGGGGAAGGTGTCGTCGGTGATCGGCTCATCCACCAGCGCCGACAGCAGGTCGCGCGATTTCGGACCCGCGACCGCGAATTGCGCCCAGTGTTCGGTGACGGAGGTGAAGCGCACCGCCATATCGCGGGCGTGGAGCTGCTGGACATAGTCAAGGTGCTTCATCACCTCGCCCGCCGCCGCAGTCGTCGTGGTCATCAGGTAATGATCGTCGGACAGACGTGCGGTTGTGCCGTCATCCATGACGAACCCGTCTTCGCGCAGCATCAATCCATACCGCACGCGCCCCGGCTTCAGCGTCGAGAAGGTGTTGGCATAGACAAAGTCAAGAAACTTGCCGACATCCGGCCCCTTCAGGTCGATCTTGCCCAGCGTAGAGACATCGCAGACGCCAACCGCGTTGCGCACATAGCCAACCTCGCGGTCGCAGGCTTGCCGCCACGTGGTTTCGCCCGCTTTGGGGAAATAGCTGGGGCGATACCACAGACCCGCTTCGATCATCGGCGCGTCCATTTGCAGGCTGGCGGCGTGACTGGTGGTCAGGCGTTCGGGGGCGAACCCCTTGGCCCGCGCCCCGGCCCCCAGCGCCGACAGGGCCACGGGCACATAGGGCGGGCGGAAGGTCGTGGTGCCGGTTTCGGGGATGCCGCGCCCGGTGGCGTCCGCCAGCAGCGCGAGTGCTCCGACGTTCGAGTTCTTGCCCTGATCGGTCGCCATGCCTTGGGTGGTGTAGCGCTTCATGTGTTCGACGCTGACCATGTTTTCCCGCGCGGCCTGTTTGACGTCCTTGGTGGTGACATCGTTCTGGAAATCCAGCCACGCGCGGCCCTTGCCCGGCACCGCCCAAAGC
>CAZIKH010000381.1:0-1899 GCA_964539755.1 uncultured Dinoroseobacter sp.
GCGCGCCAGCATGTCGGGGTGCTTGGTGACCACCCAGCGCGGCGGGGTGGCGGTGGGCGTGCCGAGGATCACCTTCAGCCCTGCCTGCCCCAGCACGTCGATCGCGCGGTCGAGCCAGTCGAAATCATAGGCACCTTCGCTGGGTTCCAGCCGCGACCACGCGAATTCGCCGATCCGCACCCAGCTGAGGCCCGCCTCGACCATGCGGCGGGCGTCCTCGGGCCATTGCGCCTCGGGCCAGTGTTCGGGGTAGTAGCAGACGCCCAGCGTGCGGTTCACAAGATCACCTGATGTTCGGCTTGGCCCTGAAAGGGGGTGTCCCAGACGAAGGTCGCGCCATCGGTGCTGGCGGGGCTGTCCATGCCTTCATGGGCCGAGGTGGCGTAGAGCGTGCGCAGGTCCGGCCCGCCAAAGGCCGGACAGGTCATCTGGGCGGCGGGGGCGGAAAACCGTGCGATTTCCGTGCCGTCGGGGGCGTAGCCGATCACGCAGCCCGCCCCCCACAGCGCGATCCAGAAGGTGCCATCCGCGCCGAAAACCGCGCCATCGGGGCCGCCGGGGGCGTCGGCGAGGTCGAGATACAGGCTTGGGGCGCCCACGGGCCAGCCATCGTCGTCCAGATCGACGGTCAGGATCTTGCGCGTCGGCGTGTCGGTGAAGCAGGCGCGCCTGCCATCGGGCGGAAAGCTGATCGCGTTGCTGATCGTGATCCCGGCATAGAGCTTGCGCAATTCGCCCCGGTAATAGCGATAGATCGCGCCCGCGCCCGGTTCGGCCCCCTTGCCCATCGTGCCGATCCAGAACCCGCCAAAGGGGTCGGCGCGGCCATCGTTGGACCGGGTGACCGGGTTTTCGCTGTCCAGCGCACAGACAAATTCGCTGTCCCCGGTGTCGGTGTCGAAGACCTGCAACGCGGTTTCCGAGGCGACCAGCAGGCGGGTGTCATCGACCCAGCCCGCGGCGCTGACATGTTCGTCGAATTGCCAGTGATCCAGCGCATCGCCCGCGCGGCGGTAAAGGCGCATCGCGTTGATGTCGAACCAGAAAAGGCACCCCGCCTTGGGGTGCCACAGCGGCCCCTCGCCCAAGCTGCAGGGCGTTGCGTCGAAGACCTGCGCCCCGGTCATGCCACGGCGTCCCATGCCGCGACCATTGCGTCCGCCCGCGCGCGCAGGTCGTCCAGCGCCAGGCCGGGGGTATAAAGCGCGGTGCCGATGCCGAAGCCGTCGGCCCCGGCCTTGCGCCAGTCGGCAAAGTTGTCCGGCCCGGCCCCGCCCACGGGGAAGATCGGCACGCCCTTGGGCAAGACCGCGCGCAGCGCCTTCAGCCCATCGGGGCCTGCCATTGCGCCGGGAAACAGCTTCAGCCCGTCCGCGCCCGCCGCCAGCGCCGCGAAGGCCTCGGTCGGGGTGAAGACGCCGGGCCAACTGGCCAATTCGCGCGCCTTGGTGGCGTGGATGACGGCGGGATCGCAATTGGGGGAGACGATCAATCGGCCCCCGGCATCGGCCACCTCGCCCACCTGCGCGACGGTCAGAACGGTGCCCGCGCCGATCAGGGCGCGCGTGCCGCAGGCTTCGGCCATGGCGGCGATCGAATGCATCGGGTGCGGCGAGTTCAGCGGCACCTCGATCCGGGTGATCCCGGCGGCGATCAGGGTTTCGGCGGCGGGCACGGCCTCGTCCGGGGTGATCCCGCGCAGAATGGCGATCAGCGGGCGGCTCATGTGGTTTCCTTCACTTGGGCATAGGCGGCGGCCAACCCGGCGCGGGTGGCTTCGGCGGCGTCGATGCGCGTCGCGGTGATGCCTTGGGCGGCCAAGGCGGCGGCATAGGCATCGGCCAGACCATCGGCCCCCAGAAGGGCGACGGGCATGCCCAGCCAATAGGGTTTCGCGGC
>CAZIKH010000382.1:0-1867 GCA_964539755.1 uncultured Dinoroseobacter sp.
CCCCGGCGATCCTGGGCGTGGTGCTGATGCTGATGGCGACGCTGGTCTTCGTGGTGTTCATGGAACGCAGTCTGCGCAAGATCCACATCCAGTACCCGCGCCGACAGGTCGGCATGAAGGTCTATGACGGCGGCTCGTCCCACCTGCCGATCAAGGTCAACCCGGCGGGCGTGATCCCGGCGATCTTCGCAAGCTCGCTCTTGCTGTTGCCGACGACGATCAGCACCTTCTCGGGCGGCTCGACCGGACCGATCATGTCCACGATCCTTGCCTATTTCGGGCCCGGACAGCCGCTTTACCTGCTGTTCTTCGCGGGCATGATCGTGTTCTTCACGTATTTCTACACCGCCAACGTGGCCTTCAAGACCGAAGACGTGGCCGAAAACCTGAAGAACCAGAATGGCTTTATTCCGGGCATCCGTCCGGGGGCGAAGACGGTCGAATACCTCGACTACGTCACCAGCCGCATTCTTGTGCTTGGCTCGGCCTATTTGGCGCTGGTCTGCCTGATCCCCGAAATGGTCCGTACCGAACTGGCGATCACCGCGTATTTCGGCGGCACGTCGATCCTGATCATCGTTTCGGTCGGCATGGATACGGTGCAGCAAATCCAGTCGCATCTTCTGGCCCACCAATACGAGGGCCTGATCGAAAAGTCGCAATTGCGCGGCAAGGGCGGCAAGAAGCGCACCCGGCGCGCCCCGTCCCGGCGCTAGGGGCAGGCCCATGAACATTATCCTTCTGGGCCCGCCCGGGGCTGGCAAAGGCACCCAAGCCCGCAAACTGGTCGCCGAACGCGGCATGGTTCAACTCAGCACCGGCGACATGCTGCGCGAGGCCAAGACCAGCGGAACCGAAATGGGCAACCGCGTCGCCGAGGTCATGGCGCGCGGCGAATTGGTCACCGACGAAATCGTCATCGGTCTGATTGCCGAGAAACTGCAAGGCGACACCGCGACCGGGTTCATCTTCGACGGCTTTCCGCGCACCTTGGCGCAGGCCGACGCGCTCGAAGACCTGCTGGCCAGCATCGGTCAGCCCTTGGCGGCCGTGATCGAAATGCAAGTCGATGACGAAGCGCTTGTGGCGCGCATCACCGCGCGGTCCACCTGTGCCAGCTGCGGCGAGGTGTACAACGACACCACCAAGCCGATCCCGGCGGATGGCACCTGCAGCAATTGCGGGGGCACCGAATTCACGCGGCGCGCCGACGATACCGAAGACGCGCTGCGGACCCGCCTGATGGCGTATTACAAACAGACCTCGCCGCTGGTGGGCTATTATCACGCCAAGGGGCTGCGGCGCAGCGTCGATGGGCTGGCCGAAATCGACGATGTTGCGGCCCAGATCAAGAAAGTTCTTGACAGCCAGTGACAAGGGGTTGACCGCCTGCGCTCGGCCCCTTATTGGACACCATCTCGTTAAACGGCGACTCGAATAGGCGTGCGCGCTTTTTCATTCACCGCGAGGCCTTGAAATCGGCCCGGGGAAGATCCCACGGGCCTTTGTTGTGAAAAAAGGGTCTGGCGCTACGGACCCGCAACCAAAGGAAGACCTGATTTGGCACGTATTGCTGGCGTGAACATCCCAACCGGGAAGCGCGTTCCTATCGCCCTGACTTATATCACCGGTATTGGCCCGGCTTCGGCAAAAGCGATTTGCGAAGCGGTCAACATCGACGAAACCCGCCGCGTCAACGAACTGAGCGATGCCGAAGTTCTGGCGATCCGCGAACACATCGACGCGACCTACACCGTCGAAGGTGACCTGCGTCGTGAAACCCAGATGAACATCAAGCGTCTGATGGACCTAGGCTGCTACCGCGGTCTGCGCCATCGCCGCAACCTGCCCGTGCGCGGCCAGCGCA
>CAZIKH010000383.1:0-1852 GCA_964539755.1 uncultured Dinoroseobacter sp.
CTGTCGAAGCGGTTCGATCAGGATATCTCGGCCGTGTGCGGGTGCTTCAACATCACCGTCGAAGGCGGCACCGTCACCGCCGCGCGCATCGCCTTTGGCGGCATGGCGGGCACCCCCAAACGCGCCCGTGCGGTCGAAGCGGCGCTGATCGGCCAGCCCTGGGCCGAAGCCACCGTGCGCGCCGCGATGGGCGCCTTCGCGCAGGATTACACCCCCCTCAGCGACATGCGCGCCAGCGCCGATTACCGCCTGACCAGCGCCCAGAACATGCTGTTGCGCTATTTCCTCGAAGACCACGGCACGCCCACCCGGGTGCTGGAGGTGCGCGCATGACCGTCCACAAGCCCACCCCGCATGACGCCGCCCCGCTGCACGTGGCCGGGGCCGCGCGCTATGTCGATGACATTCCCTTGCCCGCCAACACCGTGCATCTGGCCTTCGGCCTGTCCGAAATCGCCCATGGCACGGTCACCGACATGGACCTGTCCGCCGTCCGCGCCGCCCCCGGCGTGATCGACGTGCTGACATGGCAAGACCTGCCGGGGCACAATGACGTGTCGCCCTATCCCCTGTTCCGCGAACCCATGCTGTCCGAGGGCGAGGTGTTCTGGCTGGGCATGCCCCTGTTTCTGGTCGTGGCCGACAGCCATCTGGCCGCACGCAAGGCCGCGCGTCTGGGCAAGATCACCTATGCCGAAAAGCCCGCGCTGCTGACGCTGGACGATGCCATTGCCGCCGACGCGCGGTTCGAGGAAGGCCCGCGCATCTATGGCCAAGGTGATGTCGAAGGCGCGATGGCGCAGGCCGAACGCACCGTCGAAGGGCGGTTCGAAATCGGCGGGCAGGAACACTTCTACCTTGAAGGCATGGCCGCCTTGGCCCAGCCGCAGGAAGGCGGCGATGTGATCGT
Source organism: uncultured Dinoroseobacter sp. (assembly GCA_964539755.1). Taxonomy (GTDB): domain Bacteria; phylum Pseudomonadota; class Alphaproteobacteria; order Rhodobacterales; family Rhodobacteraceae; genus Dinoroseobacter. Next base: position 911 of record CAZIKH010000383.1, read on the forward strand.
CCAGTGTTCCTCGCAACACCCCACGGAAATCCAGCACAAGGTGGCCGAGGCGCTGCATGTGCCCATGAACGCCGTGCGGGTCGAGGTGCGGCGCATGGGCGGCGGCTTTGGCGGCAAGGAAAGTCAGGGCAACGCGCTGGCGGTATCCTGCGCGGTGGTCGCGGCCCGTCTGGGGCGGCCCGCCAAGATGCGCTATGACCGCGACGATGACATGGTCATCACCGGCAAGCGGCATGATTTCCGCATCGACTACAAGGCCGGGTTCGACGCGCAGGGCCGTATCCGCGCGGTCGAATTCACCCAGTATTGCCGCTGCGGCTGGTCGCCCGACCTGTCGCTGCCCGTGGCCGACCGGGCCATGCTGCATGCCGACAACGCCTATTTCCTGCCCAATGTGCGCATCACCTCGCACCGCATGATGACCCACACGCAGTCGAACACCGCCTTCCGGGGCTTTGGGGGCCCGCAAGGCATGGTCGGGATCGAACGGGTGCTGGATCACATCGCCCATGCCGTGGGCCGCGATCCGGTCGAGGTGCGGCGCCTGAACTACTATGCCGCCTCCGGCGGGGATATTTCGGAACGGAAGACACCGGGGACCGGGCACAAGTTCGGCGGCGCCCATTCGCCCGAAGGCTGGGTCGAAGGCCCGCAGACGACCCCCTACAAGATGCCGGTCGAGGATTTCATCCTGCACGACATGACCGACGCACTGCTGGCCAGCAGCGACTATGCCGCGCGGCGCGACGCGGTGCGCGCCTTCAATGCCGAAAACCCGGTGCTGAAAAAAGGCATCGCCTTCACGCCCGTGAAATTCGGCATCTCCTTCACGCTGACCCACCTGAACCAGGCGGGCGCGCTGGTGCATGTCTATCAGGACGGGTCGATCCACCTGAACCACGGTGGCACCGAAATGGGACAGGGCCTGTTCCAGAAGGTGGC
>CAZIKH010000384.1:0-1841 GCA_964539755.1 uncultured Dinoroseobacter sp.
GCCCCAGCAAACCGGCCCGGGGGCCGACGCCGTGCCGCGCCCGATAGGCCCGGAAGAATTGCGCATAGCTGCCAAAGCCGGCCTCCAGCGCCGCGCCCAGAAGGTCGCTTCCCTGCCCGCCCACAAGGTCCTCGACCCGTTGCAACCGTTGGCGCGTCCGAAACGCCACAAGGCTTTCGCCCATCTCGGCGGCAAAGACCTGCCCCAACCGCCCCGCGCTCAGGCCCGCCTGCCGCGCCACGGCGCGCGCGGTCAAGCTGGGGTCGCGTTGCAAGGCCTCGGCGGCGCGGGCGACAGCCGGGTGCAGCGCCACGCCGCCGCCTTCAGGGGCCTGCCGCCACGCCGTCCAGACCTGCATCAGCCACCAGTGAAACCCGATGGTCCAAGCGCCGCTGTCCCCGCAGGCCTGCACCTGCCGGGCCGTTGCGGCCAGATGCGCGCCTTGATCGGGACGCAGCGCGCGCGCCTCGGCGGGCGCGCCATCGCCGGTCACATCGGGCAGGCCCGCGCGCCCCGCCACGAACCGCGCCGACACAAGGCCCACCCACATGTCGAAATCCGGCGTATCGCGGGCCAGGAAATGCGCGGTCCCGGCCCAAGCCAGCAACAAGCGCCCCGGCTGCAGGCGCAAGACCCGCCCATCGATGACATAGCGCGCGCTGCCCGCCGTCGCCTGCAAGACCACCAATTCGGCATGGACCGAGGGGCGGAACGCCTGATGGCGCGTCGCGCTGCGCTGCCACAGCCGGGCATGGGGGGGATCACGGACAAGGGGATGCGGTTCGATCATTTTTGCAATGTATCGGGGAAAACCCGCAAAGACAGCCCTTGATCTTCCGCGCTAATGATAAGTTCTTAGCAGGATGGAGATCCCAATGACCCCCTCGGAACAGTTTCGCCGCACCGGCTTTGCCGTTTTCCCCGACGCCCTTGACCCGCAGGACTTGCAGACCTTGCGCGCCGCTTGCCAAACCCTGCTGGACGAACCCGCCGAGGATGGCGGCGACGGCAAGCACAAGATCGGCCTTGGGACCGCGCGCCGCTTTCTGGCCCACCGGCACGAAGACTTCCCCGATGTCGAAGCCTTCCTTCTGGGCGACACCATTGCGCGGATCACCCAGACCTGCCTTGGCACGCCTGTGCAACTCTTCAACGAACAATTCGTGGTGAAGGGGTCCGGCACAGGGGCCAGCTTCGCCTGGCATCAGGACGGGGCCTATGTGGGCTATGACCACCCGGCCTATATCACCATCTGGATCGCGCTGGATGACACGACCGAAGAAAACGGCTGCGTCTATCTGATCCCCCGCGATCTGGACGAAAACCCCGGCATCGATCCGCATGAATGGCAGGACGACACGAACGAATTGAACGGCTATTTCGGAACCGAAACAGGCCAGCCCATGCGCGCCAAGGCGGGGACGATCGTGGCGTTTTCCTCGCTGACGCTGCACCGGTCGGGGCCGAACACCACGGACAAGCCGCGCCGGGCCTATGTCTGCCAATACTCGGTCGAACCGATCCTCGACCCCAAGACGGGCAAGCCGAAACGCTTTGCAAAGCCCGTGCCACAGATCACGGAAACCGCCTGATCCAGGGGGCGGGGCGCAGGCCCCTCGCCAGCCGCGCCCTGCCCCTCGGCCCTTTGCCAATTGGGCGGTTGCCCGTCGCGCGCGCCCTCTCGGACCACGCCCCCCATGGCCGCCGCCCCCCTCCGCAATCCTTACCAAACCCTTAACATCCCTAACTTTCTTAGGGTTGTGTGGATATCCGGTAGGATTTTGCCTAAGCCACCACAACATGCGGTAGAAATTGGCCCCTTCTCAGAAATTGTTAGGAGA
>CAZIKH010000385.1:0-1841 GCA_964539755.1 uncultured Dinoroseobacter sp.
TCGGGTGCGTCTGATTGCTAAGTGTCGTTCGGGCCGTTCCAAGCTATGTCTGGACCGAGCGAGCGAATCTGTCCCGGACGATGCCATGACCCAACACATTACCCGCATCGAGATTGACGATGCCAACCTGCCGCCTCCGACGCCCGAAATCGCGCAGGAACGGAAGGTGGCGATTTTCGACCTCTTGGAAGACAACACCTTTCAACTGCCCGCCCGCGATGACCGCCCGGTGCCCGACGCGCCCTATGCCCTGACACTGGCGATCCGCGACAAGCGGCTGTTGTTCGACATCCAGACCGAAGACGGCACCAATGTCGCGCAATTCCTGATGTCCTTGGGGCCGTTCCGGCAGGTCGTGAAGGATTACTGGCAAATCTGCGAAAGCTATTACGATGCGGTGAAGACCTTGCCGCCCTCCAAGATCGAAGCCATCGACATGGCCCGTCGTGGCATCCACAACGAAGGCGCGCGGGTGCTGCAAGAGCGGCTAGAGGGGAAGGCGGATGTCGATATCGACACCGCCCGGCGCCTGTTTACCCTGATCTGCGTGCTGCATTTCGGGGCATAAGACCGTGAACGCCGATTTCCCCGGCTCGGTCCTGTTTTGTTGCGACCACAACTCCATCCGCTCGCCCATGGCCGAGGGGTTGATGAAGCGCTTCTACGGGCACCGGGCCTATGTGCAGTCTGCCGGGGTGAAATCGGAACGCGAAATCGACGGGTTTGCGGTGACGGTCTGCGCCGAAAAAGGCGTGGAACTGGCCCGGCACCGGGTCCGCAGCTTCGAAGAAATGCAGGAATGGGGCGACGATCTGTCGGGCTTCGATCTGGTGATCGCCCTGTCCCCGGCCAGCCAACGCCACGCGCTGGAACTGACGCGGTTCTTCCACCTCGAGGTGGAATACTGGCAAATCATGGACCCAAGCGGTCTGGGCGAAACCCGGGACGCCAAGCTGGACGCGTATCGCGCCGCACTGGGCCAGATCGAAACCCGGATGCTGGCCCGGTTCGGGCCGCCCACGGGCGCGCAGGGGGATGGACCGCATGGCGGTTGAAACACGGGTCTTGCAGGGGGCGGCCCTGACGGCGGCGCTGGACGATGTCGCGCAGTTGCGCATCACCGTGTTTCGGGATTGGCCTTACCTTTACGATGGCGATGTGGCTTATGAACGCCGCTATCTGAGCGTTTATGCGGAAAACCCCGACGCGATCCTTGTCGGCGCCTTTGACGGCGATGCCCTGATCGGGGCCGCCACGGGCACGCCGCTTGAAGACCATGCGGATGACTTCGCCGCCCCCTTTGCCCAAACCGGGCTTACCTTGGATCAGGTGTTCTACTGCGCGGAATCGGTGCTGCTGCCAGCCTATCGCGGCCAAGGGCTGGGGCACCGCTTCTTTGAGGCGCGCGAAGCCAAGGCGCGCGCGCTGGGGCGCAGCCATGTGGCCTTTTGCGGGGTGGTGCGGCCCGACGACCATCCTTTGCGTCCGCACGGCGCACGTTCGCTTGAACCGTTCTGGCGGGGGCGGGGATACGCGCCGCTGCCCGGTGTCGTGGCGCGGTTTGCCTGGAAGGATCTGGACCAGCCGGGTGAGACCGAAAAGCCGCTGCAATTCTGGATAAAGACGCTCTAGCAGGCATGGGCGCGATTGCAGCCTTGAAAACCCCCCAAAAGAAGCGCATCTAGTGGCGCGCCCTGCCCAGACGGGGTGAATTCAGGATGGAGACACCATGGCCAAGGAAGAACTGCTCGAATTTCCCGGCGTCGTGAAGGAACTCCTGCCGAATGCGACGTTTCGGGTCGAGCTGGAAAACGGCCATGAGATCATCGCGCATACGGCAG
>CAZIKH010000386.1:0-1832 GCA_964539755.1 uncultured Dinoroseobacter sp.
AAGGCGTCGTTTTCGTCGAAACTGCTCATGTCGGACAAGCTAGCGCGGCTGCGCCCCAAGATAAAGCCTTGTTCTGCATCTGTTCGCGCGGGCCTTGGGGTGCCGGCACCGACAGACGGACAGCCGAAAGCCCGTTGCGACCGATCCGGTCACGACGTTGGCTGGGGCCTCGGGTCGGTGTGAGGATCACACCCATGAAGATAAGAATGGCGGCCGCCAAGCGGACCTGCCTCGTGCCCCGGGTGTCCCCGAGACGCCTGGAGCCGGGCGTCACCCCAGCCTCGCCGACGATTCCAAACCGGGGTCGCCCCCGCCGAGAATTGTCCTGATGCGGAGGGGGTCCCCCCGCGTGGTTAACCGTGCGGGCGGGTATAGCGGCAAAGCGTTAACATCCGTTTACGCCTGCGTTCGCTGCCCCCTTGGCACGCGCAACAGGCAGGCGGTGCGAAAGGCCCTTGCCAAGGGCGCGCGGGCGCAGTTTTCTGCGCGCCATGGCTGATTTGGACACGACACATCCCGCGATTTCCGACCTGCGCCGCGCCGCCCATCGGCGCATTCCGCATTTCGTGTTCGAATACCTCGACAGCGGCACGGGCGACCGGGAATTCGGTATCGGGACCAATCGCCGGGGGCTGGACGAGGTGGTGTTGATGCCCAGCGTCCTGCATGGCCATTGCCAGCCCGACCTGAGCACGACCTTTCTGGGCCAGACCTATGCGCGGCCCTTCGGCATTGCGCCCATCGGCATGTCGGGCCTGATCTGGCCCGACGCAGAACGCCTGCTGGCCGCCGAAGCGCGAGAGGCCCGCCTGCCCTATGGCCTGTCGACCGTCGCCACCCGCCTGCCCGAGGAGGTGGGCCCGGTCGCGGGCGATATGGGCTGGTTTCAACTGTATCCGCCGGCCAATCCCGAATTTCGCCGCGACATGATCCGCCGCGCCAAGGCCAGCGGGTTTCGCGCGCTGATCCTGACCGTGGACGTGCCCGCCGACAGCCGCCGGGAACGCCAGCGCCGCGCGAACCTGACAGTGCCGTTTCGGATTACGCCGGGGGTGTTTCTGTCGATGCTGCTGCATCCGACCTGGAGCTTGGGGATGCTGCGCCACGGCGCGCCGTCGCTGAAACTGGCCGAGGATTACGCCGACAAGATCGAAGGCGCGACCAGCGTGGTCCATGCCGGCCATGCCATTCGCGGCTATCCCGATTGGGACGACCTGAAGGCGGTGCGGCAGGAATGGGACGGCCCCTTGATGGTCAAGGGCATTCAACGCGCCGAGGATGCCGCGCGGCTGAAAGACGAAGGCGTCGATGCGGTCTGGGTGTCGAACCATTCCGCGCGCCAGTTCGAAGGCGGGCCTGCGTCCATTGCGATGCTGCCAGCGGTGCGCGCGGCGGTCGGCCCCGACTATCCGGTGATTTTTGACAGTGGGGTGGCCGGGGGCCTCGACATCCTGCGGGCGCTGCATCTGGGCGCGGATTTCGTGATGCTGGGGCGGGCGTGGCACTATGCCTTGGCGGCGTTCGGGCCGCGGGGCGTGCGCCACCTGATCCATATCCTGACCGAGGATATGATCACCAATATGGGGATGCTGGGCGCGCATCATCTGGACGATCTGCGCAATGGGACGGTGCGATCAGCCTAGATCGCGGGCCTCCAAGGCGCGGTAAATCTCGCGCCGGACCAATTTGCGCACATTGCGGGTGATGCGTTCGCCCAAGCTGCCCTGCAATTCGCGGCGCACGATGTCCGAAACCATTTCGCGCAGCACCTCTTCATCCAGCACCAGATCGGGTTCGGCGGGGGCCGGGGCTTGGGCATAGGCTTGCAGACT
>CAZIKH010000387.1:0-1820 GCA_964539755.1 uncultured Dinoroseobacter sp.
GGCCGTCTGGGCAAAGTGCTTGGTCCGCGCAACCTGATGCCGAACCCGAAGATCGGCACCGTGACCATGGATGTGGCCACGGCGGTCAAGGATGCCAAGGGCGGTCAGGTCCAGTTCAAGGCCGAAAAGGCGGGCGTGGTGCACGCAGGCGTTGGCAAGGCCAGCTTCGACGAAGCCAAGCTGGTCGAAAACATTCGCGCCTTCGTGGATGCCGTGGCCAAGGCCAAGCCGACCGGCGCCAAGGGATCGTATATGCGGAAGGTGTCGCTGAGCTCGTCGATGGGCCCGGGCGTTTCCGTGGATGTGAATTCGGCCGCCGCGGCCGAGAAATAGAATTCCTGCGGGGCTTCGGCCCCAAGGGATGGCGGGGCCCTTCGGGGCCTTGTCCTGTCCGAGACGGTGGGCTGGGGAAACCCGCTAAGTCCTGCCTGAGATGGGGAACGGCGTGATAATCCGAAGGTTTCCTTCGGGCGATTATGGCACCGGGACCCGGATGCGGACCCGACGGGGGGCAACCCCCAAATGAGAGCCGGGGAGAGATCCCCAAACTTGGAGTGAAACTGTGGATAGAGCCCAGAAAGAGAAAGTGGTCGAGGAACTCGGCCAGATCTTTGAAAGCTCTGGCGTTGTTGTGGTTGCACATTACGCCGGTCTCACGGTTGCTGAAATGCAGGACCTCCGCGCGCAAATGCGCGAGGCGGGGGCTTCCGTACGCGTTGCCAAGAACAGGCTCGCCAAAATCGCCCTTGAAGGGAAACCGAACGAAAAGATCGGCGACCTTTTGACGGGGATGACCGTTCTCGCCTATTCCGAAGACCCTGTGGCAGCTGCCAAGGTCGCGGAAGCCTATGCCAAGGATAACAAGAAATACGAGATCCTTGGCGGGGCAATGGGCGCGGACTTCCTGACCCCAGATGGTGTGAAAGCCGTCGCATCGATGCCGTCGCGCGAAGAGCTTATCGCTCAGGTCGTGTCCTGCATCGGCGCGCCCGCTTCGAACATCGCCGGGGCCATTGGCGCACCTGCTTCGAACATCGCGAGCATCCTTTCCACCATCGAGGAAAAGGCGGAAGCCGCGTAACAGCAATCCCGACCGGCGTGCTGTTGAAAAGCACGCGTTGGAACACATCTAGTCAAATGGAATGATACAATGGCTGATCTGAAGAAACTTGCCGAAGAGATCGTGGGTCTGACCCTTCTCGAAGCACAAGAACTGAAAACCATCCTGAAAGACGAGTACGGCATCGAGCCCGCCGCTGGCGGCGCCGTCATGGTCGCAGGTCCTGCCGGTGGCGACGCCGGTGCAGCGGCTGCTGAAGAGCAGACCGAATTCGACGTGATCCTGAAGTCCGCGGGCGCTCAGAAGATCAACGTCATCAAAGAAGTCCGCGCCATCACCGGCCTGGGCCTGAAAGAAGCAAAAGAGCTGGTCGAAGCCGGCGGCAAAGCCGTGAAAGAGCAGGTCTCGAAAGACGAAGCAGAAGAGATCAAGGGCAAGCTGGAAGCAGCTGGCGCCGAAGTCGAACTGAAGTGATCCGATCCCGGGGCGGGCCCCCGGGCGGACATCGAACATGGCTGGGTCCGGGGAAATCCCGGGTCCAGCCGAACCTGTCTTGGGAAGCGGCTTTGCCGATCAAAGCCGTTTCCCTGGGCCAGGTTTCCGGTCGGGCGCGCACCCTTGGGACGGTGCGCAGGTATTGACCGGACCACATGCCCGATGACGAGCGGCGCGTTCACCCCCAGGGACCCGTCCGCGAGACATGAAAAAAGGAATGAGAGCGCATGGCGCAGACGCATCTCGGCCAGAAACGTATCCGCAA
>CAZIKH010000388.1:0-1816 GCA_964539755.1 uncultured Dinoroseobacter sp.
TTCCACCGCCTGCTGGGCCCCGGTGGCCGCGCCACCGAACCCGCCCAGGATCACGCTGACGAAGGAGCGGTTCATGGCCTTGCACATGATGTAGGACAGGATCGCACCCGAGGAGCCGACCAGCGCCCCGACCACGATCAACAGGTCGTTGCCAAGGCTGAACCCGATGGCCGCCGCCGCCCAGCCGGAATAGCTGTTCAGCATCGAAACGACCACGGGCATATCCGCCCCGCCGATCCCCATGATCAGGTGATAGCCGATGAACAGCGCCAGCAGCGTCAGCAGAACCAGCGTCCAGCTGCCCGACCCGCCCAGATACATCGCGGCCAGAACCAGCGACAGACCTGCCGCGGCGGCGTTCAGCATATGCCCGCCGGGCAATTGCTTGGCCCCGCTGTCGACCTTCCCGGCCAGCTTGCCATAGGCGATGACCGACCCGGTAAAGGTGACGGCCCCGATCCAGATGCCCAGCACCAGTTCGATCTTCAGGATGTTGATCTCGACGGTGGACTTCTTGGCGATCAACTGGCCAAAGGCGGACAGGCCCTCGGACAGCTCCTTGGGCAAGCCGATGCCGGTATAGCCATCCGGGCCGACCGCGCCGAAGGCCAGATCATTGGCGGCAAACAGCGCGCTGATCGAATTGATCATGATATCGGCGTTAAAGCCGACCACGACCGCCGCAAGCCCGACAAGGCTGTGCATGATCGCGACCAGTTCCGGCATTTGGGTCATCTGGACCTTGGTGGCCAGTTGATAGCCAACCGCCGCCCCCAGCGCGATCAGGATGATCGACGCGCCCCACAGGCCCGACCCGGGCCCGACCAGCGTGCCCAGCACGGCGATCGCCATGCCGACAATGCCATACCAGACGGCGCGCTTGGCGCTTTCCTGACCCGACAAACCGCCCAGCGACAGGATGAAAAGAACAGCGGCAACTGCATAGGCCGCAATGGTGAATCCCGATTCCATTGGTCTGCCCCTCGCTTAGGATTTCTGGAACATGGCGAGCATGCGCCGTGTCACGAGGAAGCCGCCGAAGATGTTGATCGCGGCCATGAAGATGCCAGCCGCCGCCAGCAAGGTGATCAGGAACGAACTGGATCCGATCTGGATCAGCGCCCCCAGAATGACGATGGACGAGATTGCGTTCGTCACCGCCATCAGCGGCGTGTGCAAGCTGTGCGCGACGTTCCAGATCACCTGGAAGCCGATGAAGACCGACAGCAGGAACACGATGAAATGCTGCATGAAGCTGGGCGGGGCCACGAGGCCCGCCGCCAGAAGCAGCACCGCACCGATCCCCAACAGCGTAACCTGTTGCTTGGTCTGCGCCTTGAAGGCAGCGGCTTCCTTGGCTTTCACCTCTTCCGGGGTCAGCTCTTTGGGCTTTTCCTTCTTTTGCACCGCGATGGCCGCGACCTTGGGCGGCGGCGGCGGGAAGGTAATCTCGCCCTGATAGGTGATCGTGGCGCCGCGGATCACGTCGTCTTCCATGTTGTGGACGACTTGACCGTCTTTTTCGGGCGTCAGGTCCGACATCATGTGCCGGATATTGGTAGCATAGAGGGTCGAGGACTGCGCCGCCATCCGGCTGGGGAAGTCGGTATAGCCAACGATGGTGACCCCATTGTCGGTGACGATCTTGTCGTCCTTGACGGTCAGTTCGCAGTTCCCGCCGCGTTCGGCGGCAAGGTCGACGATCACGCTGCCGGGCTTCATCGCCTCGACCATGTCCTTGGTCCACAAAAGCGGCGCAGGGCGGTTCGGGATCAGCGCGGTGGTGATCACGATGTCCATGTCGGGCGCGAGTTCG
>CAZIKH010000389.1:0-1804 GCA_964539755.1 uncultured Dinoroseobacter sp.
GTTCAGGTGCCGCTGGAAAAAACCATCGCGTCCTTCAAGGCCGTTGTGGCCGGCGAATATGACCACCTGCCGGAAGGGGCGTTCTACATGGTCGGCGACATCGACGAAGTGATCGCCAAAGCCGAACGCATGGCCGCAGACGCGGCGTAATGCAGGCGGGCGGGTCCGATGTTTTCCTTCCGCAAGACTGCGGCGGCTGACACCGGACCGAACCCTGCGCCCGAACCGCCCCTTCCAAGGGCCGAGGAACGGGCGCAGCACAGAGAACAGGCGCGGGCCCGTCGGCGGGCCCGCATCTTGGAACGCTACGTGCCAAAGCATGGCGTCGGGATCGAGATCGGCGTTTTCTGGGCCCATTTTTCAGAACAGATCGTGGAACGGTTTGCGCCCTCGCGCCTGTATCTGGTGGACCCTTGGGACCAGCTCTTTGGGGAACGCTATCCGGCGTGGGGCGACTATACGCTGGGCGGCACGTTGGAGACCGATGTTGCGAAAGCAGCCGCCTACGCATTGGCCGCCCGCCACCCGGATGTGGTCCAAGTGATCGAAGACTTCGGCGCGCCATTCCTGGCCACGCTGCCGGACGAAAGCTTGGACTGGGTTTATCTGGACGCGGCGCATGACAAGGCATCGGTGCTGGCCGATCTTCAGGCGATTGCGCCAAAGCTGAAGCCAGACGCGAATATCTTGGGGGATGATTACTATCTGAACCCGCAGGCCACGCACAAAGGTGTGCGCGAAGCCGTGAATCAATTCGCCCATCGAACCGGGCGCAAACTTGTTCTGGAGGATGATTATCAGTACATCCTCTTGCCAAAGAATGCCAAGCGGCCCTGACGGGCGGCAGACAGACAAAGGAGTGTGACGATGCAATTTGACCTGGTGTCGCCAGAACGCCGTCTGGCCTCGATGGAGGCGACAGCGGTGCAAATCCCCGGCGCAGATGGCGACATGACGGCCATGCCCGACCATGCGCCGACCATCACGACCCTGCGTCCCGGCGTTCTGTCCGTCGAAGGTCCCAGCGGGACCAGCGAATATGTCGTCACCGGCGGCTTTGCGGAAATCGGCGGGGGCGGCACCACGGTTCTGGCCGAACGCGCCTATGCCAAGGCGGACATGACCCAGGAAATCCTCGACCAACTGGTGGCCGAAGCGCGCAGCGCCCACGCGGCAGCCTCGCCCGATGCGGTAGATGCCGCCGCAAAGCTGTTGGCGGATATGGTCGCCATGGGGGATCAGATCGGCCTAAGCGCGAATTGATCCGCCCTGACCGTCTGACAATCCAAACCCCGCTGGCGGTCCGGCGGGGTTTTTCTTTGCAAGTTTCGCTCTGTTTCGCGTAGACACATCTGATCTGAGACCGGGCAAGCCCATGAAGAAACTTCGAAATCATCTAATCGGGATCGATCAGGGCGATGCCTTGATGTTTTCGGATTTTGAAGATGACGGCGAAATGTGGACAGGCACCGGGCCGCGTCGGGCCTACAAGGCGGTTCAGTTCCACCAGCATTTCAAATCGGCCCCCACGGTGCATGTGTCCTTGTCGATGTGGGACATGGACCAGATGACCAATCAAAGGGCGGATATCCGGGCCGAGGATATCACCCGCGAAGGCTTCCAACTGGTGTTCCGCACATGGGGGGATACACGCGTCGCCCGCGCCCGCGCCAGTTGGCTGGCCATTGGCGAGGTGCCCCATGACGATGATTGGGACATCGTCTAGGGGCGTTGCCTAGACTTGGTAAACGCCTTCGTAGATCGGCAACAGCGTTTCCTGATCGAACAGGGAACTGACCGATGT
>CAZIKH010000390.1:0-1802 GCA_964539755.1 uncultured Dinoroseobacter sp.
GCGCGATCACAAGCCCGACCTCGCCCCCCAGCAACAATCCGACCGTTCCGAACAGGACGGTCATCGCGGCCAGCAGCATCGTCGTCTTGACGGTGGACATCGGGTTTTTCCTCAAGGTGAACACGGAACGGAACAGATATGGGGTGGCGTTCGCCCCCCGAAAAGAGGGCACTTGCCCTACCAACATCATGCGGTATGTTTCTTGCTATAATTCCTGCCCGGAGATGCCCCCATGCCCCGCCGTTCAACCAGCCTGTCCCTCGATGCCGATATGCTCGACGAAGCCAAGGCGCTTGGCCTGAACATATCCCAAAGCGCCGAGGCCGGGATCGCCGCTGCGGTCAAGAAAGCGCGGCAGGAAGCGTGGCTGGAGGAGAACCGGGAGGCGTTGAAAGCCGTCGACGATTATGTCGCAAAGCATGGTCTACCCCTTGAAAAGTACAGGATGTTCTAGACCCGGATGGCACGACAGTATGCAGTCTATGTGCTGGGTCCCGGCGACTTGGTTGTCGATGTTCAAAGCGACCTGATCGATACCGGCTTGGGTCGCGTCGTCGCACCACTTGTGCCGGTTGAGTCCGTTGCGAATTGGTCCAAGACCTTGAATCCGGTGCTGTCCGTAGGTGACGCCATGTTCGTCATGTTGACCCAAACGCTGGGCACAGTGCCCTTGGCGGCCCTGAAGAAACAAGTCGGTGATGTGTCGGACCGCCGCGACGACATCACCCGCGCCCTCGACATCCTGTTTCACGGCGTCTAGCCCCGCACGCCCTGCGCATGTCGCAAACTCGCGTCTAACCGTCGAACCCGCTTGCCCAGCCCTTGCGAAAATCGCCAGATTACGCCCAGCACAAACGGAGTCGGCTGATGAAAACCCATGTCAAAGCGCTTGTTGTCGGTGGTGGTGCGATTGGCACCTCGGTGGCCTATCACCTTGCCAAAGCCGGCTGGCAGGACGTGGTGCTGCTGGAACGGGACGAGTTGACCAGTGGCAGCACATGGCACGCCGCCGGCCTGCTGCCCTATTTCAACATGAGCTATGCGACCACGCATATCCACGACTACTCGATCAAGTTCTACAAGACGCTCGAAGCGGAAACCGGCCTCAACGCGGGTTTTTCGGTCGTGGGCAACCTGCGCATGGCGCAATCGAAGGCGCGCATGGACGAATACATGGTCTATGCAACCACGGCCGAGACCGTCGGCGTGCCCTTCGAATGGCTGACACCCGCGCAGATCAAGGACCGCTATCCGCTGGTCCGGACCGAGGATCTGGAAGGCGCGATTTACCACCCCACGGACGGCTACATCAATCCTGCCGACGTCACGATGGCCATGGCCAAAGGGGCGCGCCAGCGCGGCGTGACCATCGAACGCAAATGGCAGGCCGATGCCTATCATTGGACGGGCGAAGCTTGGGAAGTCACCCTGACCAAGATGGTCGAAAAAGGCGGCAACCTGCTGCCTTCCGACGAACAGAGGATCGTCACCGCCGAACATGTCGTCACCGCCACGGGCAACCACGCCCAGCGCACCGCGCGCCTGTTGGGGATCAAGACGCCCGCGATCCCGGTCGAACACCAGTTCATCGTCACCGAACCCGACCCCGCCTTGGTCGAATGGCGCAAGCACAATGGCGAACACCCCGTGCTGCGCGATGCCGACGCCAAATGGTACGTTCGCGAAGAACGCGGCGGCTGGATCCTTGGGCCCTATGAAAAGAACGCGCCCGCACGGTTCGAATACGGCGTGCCCGACAGTTTCCGCGCCGACCTCTTCCCGCTCGATCTGGAGCGGATCGA
>CAZIKH010000391.1:0-1797 GCA_964539755.1 uncultured Dinoroseobacter sp.
CCAGCCCTTACTTCTTCTTGCCTTCCTTGCGGAAGATATACTCGCCCTTGTAGCGAATGCCCTTGCCCTTATAGGGCTCCGGCGCGCGCCATTCGCGGATGTTCGCAGCCACCTGGCCGACCAGTTGCTGGTCGGTGCCCTCGATCACCACTTCGGTGTTCTTGGGGCAGGTGACGGTCACACCGGCGGGGACCTCGAAATCGACATCGTGGCTGTAGCCGAGCGACAGTTTGAGCGTGTTGCCCTGCATCTGGGCACGATAGCCCACACCCTGGATCTCAAGCTCTTTCTTGACGCCTTCGGTCACGCCGGTGACGCAGTTCTGCACCATGGTGCGGGACATGCCCCACTGCTGGCGCGCGCGCTTGGACTTGCCGCGCGGGGTGACCGTCACGGCGTTGTCTTCGACGGCGAGCGTCACGTCATCGGTTGCGGTGAAGCTGCGGGTGCCCTTGGGCCCTTTCACTTCGATGGTCTGGCCGGAGATCTTCGCCTCGACACCCGAGGGCAGATCGACCGGCTTTTTGCCAATACGAGACATTGGTCATGCCCTCCTTAGAAGATGGTGCACAGCACTTCGCCACCAACATTGTGGCTCCGTGCATTGGCATCAGACATCACGCCCTTGGAGGTGGACACGATCGACACGCCCAGGCCCTGACGGACCTGCGGGATGTCGCCCACGCTCATATAGACGCGACGGCCGGGTTTCGACACGCGCTTGAGTTCGCGGATGACCGGGGCGCCTTCGTAATACTTCAGGCTGATCTCGAAGGCCGGGTGGCCGTTCTTGCCGGTCGTGGCCTCGTAGCCGCGGATGTAGCCTTCGTCGGCCAGCACATCCAGAACGCGGGCGCGCTGCTTGGAGGCCGGGGTTTCGACGACGGATTTGCCACGCATCTGGGCGTTGCGGATCCGGGTCAGCATATCACCAAGAGGATCATTCATCTCTCAAACCCTCCTTACCAGCTCGACTTGACCATGCCGGGGATCTGACCGTTGGAGGCCAGATCGCGCAGCTTGATCCGGGACATTTTCAGCTTGCGGTAATACGCCTTGGGGCGACCGGTGAGCTGACAGCGATTGTGAAGACGGGTGGGCGAGGAATTGCGGGGCAATTTCGCCAGCTTCAGGCGCGCCTTGAAACGCTCTTCCATCGGCTTGTCTTCGTCGTTTGCGATTTCCTTCAGCGCGGCGCGCTTGGCGGCGTATTGGGCCACCAGCTTCTGGCGCTTGGCTTCGCGTGCAACCATGGATTTCTTGGCCATGTGTCTAATCTCCTCCCGCGCTTACGCGTTGAACGGCATGTTGAAGTGCTTCAACAACGCCTTCGCTTCCGCGTCGGTATTCGCGGTGGTGGTGATGATCACGTCGATGCCCCAGACCTCGTCGACCTTGTCGAAGTTGATCTCGGGAAAGACGATGTGTTCCTTGATGCCCATGGCAAAGTTGCCACGCCCGTCAAAGGACGGCTTCACACCGCGGAAGTCGCGAATACGCGGCATCGCGACGGTGATCAGGCGGTCGAGGAAATCGTACATCCGGTCGCCGCGCAGGGTGACCTTGGCGCCGAGCGTCATGCCTTCGCGCACCCGGAAACCCGCGATGGATTTCTTGGCGATCGTCGGCACGGCCTTCTGACCGGCGATGGTCGTCAGGTCCT
The DNA here is from genome assembly GCA_964539755.1 of uncultured Dinoroseobacter sp. Classification (GTDB taxonomy): domain Bacteria; phylum Pseudomonadota; class Alphaproteobacteria; order Rhodobacterales; family Rhodobacteraceae; genus Dinoroseobacter. Next base: position 1,664 of record CAZIKH010000391.1, read on the forward strand.
CAACGGCGGCCTTGGCTTTCTTGCTGTCGCGCACGGCCTCGGCACCGCAGCCGATGTTCAGGACGATCTTGTCCAGGCGCGGGATCTGCATGTCGTTGGCATAGCCGAACTCTTCCTTCATCGCGGCCTTGATC
>CAZIKH010000392.1:0-1796 GCA_964539755.1 uncultured Dinoroseobacter sp.
CAAAGCACTGCACGCGCTTTCCCGCCGCACAGCCGCGCGAATAGATGTAATGCGCGATCGGGGTCGACCCGACAAAGCCAATCGCCTGGATCGTTTCATTGTCGAGGATCGCGTCCACCGCCTCTTTGTCGCCATTGACGACCTGCAAGATCCCATCGGGCAGCCCGGCTTCCTGCATCAGCTCGGCCAGCATCAGCGGCACCGACGGATCGCGCTCGGACGGCTTCAGGATGAAGGCATTGCCGCAGGCGATGGCGGGCGCGAATTTCCACATCGGGATCATGGCCGGGAAATTGAACGGGGTAATCCCGGCCACAACCCCCAAAGCCTGACGCATCGAATACATGTCGATGCCGGGCCCGGCGCTGTCGGTGAACTCGCCCTTCAGCAAATGCGGGGCCCCGATGCAGAATTCGACCACTTCCAGCCCGCGCTGCACATCGCCTGCCGCGTCGGGCAGGGTCTTGCCGTGTTCGCGGCTCAGCGCTTCGGCCAGCTTGTCCATATCGCGGTTCAACAGCCGCACGAATTCCATCAGCACCCGCGCGCGTTTTTGCGGGTTGGTGGCGGCCCAGGCGGGTTGCGCAGCGGCGGCGGATGCCACGGCGGCATCCAGTTCGGCCTTCGACGCCAGCGGGACCTTTGCCTGAACCTCGCCCAAGGCCGGGTTATAGACATCGGCAAACCGCCCCGACTGGCCCGCCACGCGCTGGCCATTGATGAAATGGTGCAACTCTTCCATGTGATCCCCTCCCGGATTCTCAGCTTTGGCGTGACCATAAGCCCGGCGTCTGGCGGGGAAAAGGGCCGGATCGCTTGACACGGGACCTCGGGGATAGTCAGCTTGGGTATACGGTTGCACACGAACGGGAGGGTCCGATGCTCGTCCACCAAATTCTCAAGTCCAAAGGCACCGACGGCGTCGTCACCGTGAAGCCCGGCACGCGGATCAGCCAAGCCGCCGAGGTGCTGTCGCAGCGCCGCATCGGCACCGTGGTCGTGTCCGCCGATGGCAAACACGTGCTGGGCATTCTGTCGGAACGCGACATCGTCCGCGAATTGGGCAAACGTGGCGCGGCCTGCATGGCCGATCTGGTGGACGACATGATGACCGCCAAGATCGAAACCGCCACGCTGGGCGAAGATGCCGACGCGGTCCTGACCCGCATGACCGAAGGCCGGTTCCGCCACATGCCCGTCTTGGAGAACGGCGAACTGGTTGGCCTGATCACCTTGGGGGATGTGGTCAAGGCCCGTCTGACCCAATTGTCCATGGAAAAAGCCGCGCTCGAAGGCATGATCATGGGCCATTAGGCCCAAATCACGCCACGAAACGTCGCGGTCCAACGATAAACCCTTGATTTTCGAGGGCGGCATCGGTTGCTTGCGCGGCACCAGATCATCGGAAGGGACCTGTCAAAGATGCGCATTGGGCTATATCCCGGCACCTTCGATCCCGTCACCCATGGGCATCTCGACATCATCCGCCGCGCCAGCGCGCTGGTGGATCGCCTCGTGATCGGGGTGGCCATCAACCGCGACAAGGGCCCGTTGTTTTCCCTCGAAGAACGGGTCGCGATGCTGGAAGCCGAATGCGCCAAGCTGACCGCCGAAACCGGGGTCGAAATCATCGCCCATCCGTTCGAGAACCTGCTGATCGACTGCGCCCGCGATGTCGGCGCGGGCATCATCATCCGCGGCCTGCGCGCCGTGGCCGATTTCGAGTATGAATTCCAGATGGTCGGCATGAACCGCCAGTTGGACGACAGCGTTGAGACGGTCTTCCTGATGGCCGA
>CAZIKH010000393.1:0-1787 GCA_964539755.1 uncultured Dinoroseobacter sp.
TAGCCGCCGGTCCAACCCATCAGGAAGGTCGAGTTGTCGTAGCCGGTGAAGGCGATCAGGCCTGCCATCGAAATGAACGACGCTGCCGACATCCAGTCAGCCGCCGTTGCCATCCCGTTGGTGACCGGGTGAACCCCACGCCCAGCAGCGTAGAATTCCGAGGTCGATCCGGCACGCGCCCAAACCGCGATACCGATATAGAGCGCGAAGGACGCCCCGATGAAAATCCAGTTTAGTACAAACTGATCCATGGTTTCCGTCCCTTACTCTTCGACGCCGTGGTCACGGTCGAGCTTGTTCATCCGCCACGCGTAGAAGAAGATCAGCGCCAAGAAGACGAGGATCGACCCCTGTTGTGCGAACCAGAAGCCCACATCCGTGCCGCCAACCGTGATGCCTGACAGCATCGGGCGCAGCAAAATGCCAAAGCCAAACGAAACAACCGCCCAGATCACCAACGAAATGGTGACAAGTCGGATGTTCGCGGACCAATAGGCGTTGTTTTCTTCGGATTTCTCCGCCATTGCTCTCTCCCTTTCCAAAGTCTCTCCGTTTGCGCAGAGGAGCATCCCTGCACATTCAGTCCCATCCAAATGCCTGTCAGTCAGGCTGTGCTAGGCCGAAACACGCTTAACGATTGTTTCAAGATTTGATTCAACCGCATCAATCGCCTGCATGGCGTTGATCTCGATCAAACAACCCTGAGTCTGATAGTAAGCAATGAGAGGCGCGGTCTGGGCGTGATACGCTTCGAGCCGGGATCTCACCGTTTCAGCATTGTCGTCAGCGCGTCGCTTCATGTCCGTGCTGCCGCATTTGTCGCAAACGCCGTCAACCGACGTCTGCTTGAAGCTGTCGTGGTAGCCTTCTCCGCAGCCCCCACAGGTGAAGCGGCCCGAAACCCGTTCCACCATCGCTTCATCGTCCACCGCCAAGGAAATGGCGCTGTCGATCTTCTGTCCCGCCTCCGCCATCAGCGCATCCAGCGCCTCGGCTTGGGCTTCGGTGCGCGGGAAGCCATCCAAGATGACGCCCGCCTTCACATCGTCGTCGGACATCCGGTCCTTCAAGATCGCCAGCACGATCTCGTCACTGACCAGTTGGCCGGCTTCCATGACAGCCTTGGCGGCTTTCCCCGCCTCGGTGCCAGCGGCAACCGCCGCGCGCAGAAGATCCCCGGTGCTCAGTTGAACAAGGCCGAATTTCTCCTCCAGCATACGCGCTTGGGTGCCCTTGCCGGCCCCCGGGGGGCCAAGCAAGATCAGGTTGATAGGGCGTGTGCCCGTCAGGTTCCCACCGTCCATTGGATCAAGCCCCGGCGCGGTTTGCGATCAGGTCGTCGACAACCGACGGATCCGCCAAGGTCGAGGTATCGCCAAGGCTGCCATAATCATTCTCGGCAATCTTGCGCAGGATACGCCGCATGATCTTGCCAGACCGGGTCTTCGGCAGGCCCGGCGCCCATTGGATGACATCTGGCGACGCGATCGGGCCGATTTCCGTGCGGACCCAGGTGCGCAATTCCTTGACCAGATCGTCGGTGGGTTCGATGCCTTCCATCAAGGTCACATAGCAATAGATGCCCTGCCCCTTGATTTCATGCGGATACCCCACGACGGCGGCTTCGGCGACCTTGGCATGGGCCACAAGCGCGCTTTCCACCTCGGCGGTGCCCATCCGGTGACCGGAAACGTTGATCACGTCGTCGACGCGGCCCGTGATCCAGTAATACCCATCCGCGTCGCGGCGGCAGCCATCGCCCGAGAAGTAGTAGCCTTTGTAGTCGC
>CAZIKH010000394.1:0-1785 GCA_964539755.1 uncultured Dinoroseobacter sp.
GGGCGTTTTGCCGTCTATACAAAGCCGACCGTCCCCCGTAAGGGCGGGGCTTCTCTCCAATAGAGGCAGGATTGATGCAGGATTTCTCGGGACTGCCCGACACGTTGACGGCGACCTTGGCCGCGAAGGGCTATCGCGACCCGACGCCCGTGCAGGTGGCGGTGACCCAACCCGATCTGGCCGGGCTGGACCTGCTGGTGTCCGCGCAGACCGGGTCCGGCAAGACCGTGGGCTTCGGGCTGGCCTTGGCGGGCGACCTGCTGGACGACGCGGGGCGGTTCGGCCCGGCGGCGGCCCCCTTGGCCCTGGTCATCGCGCCGACGCGGGAACTGGCGATGCAGGTGCAGCGGGAATTCGACTGGCTGTTTGCGCAAGCCGGGATCGCGACCGCCTCGGCGGTGGGGGGGATGGATGCGCGCGCCGAACGCCGGGCCATCGAGCGCGGCGCGCATGTCATCGTGGCCACGCCGGGGCGCTTGCGGGACCATGTGGCGCGCGGCGTGATCGACCTGAGCGCGCTGAAGGCGGTCGTCCTCGATGAGGCCGATGAAATGCTGGATATGGGGTTTTCCGAGGATCTGGAATTCATTCTGGACCACACCCCGGCCAGCCGGCGCACGCTGCTCTTTTCGGCGACGGTGCCGCGCGGGATCGCGAAGCTGGCGCAGACCTATCAAAAGCCCGACACGCGGCGGATCGAGGTCGGCGACAAGGGCGCGCAACACAGCGACATCGCCTATCTGGCGCTGACCGTCGCGCCCTCGGATATCGAAAAGGCGATCATCAACCTGTTGCGCTATCACGATGCGCAAACGGCGATCATCTTTGCCAATACCCGGTCGATGGTGGCGCGGCTGACGGCGAAGTTTTCGAACCGGGGGTTTTCGGTGGTCGCCTTGTCGGGCGAGCTGAGCCAATCGGAACGGACCCACGCCCTGCAGGCCCTGCGCGATGGCCGCGCGCGGGTCTGCATTGCGACGGATGTGGCGGCGCGGGGCATCGACCTGCCGGGGCTGGAACTGGTGATCCACGCGGACCTGCCGTCGAACGCGGAATCCTTGCTGCACCGATCCGGGCGCACGGGCCGGGCGGGGCGCAAGGGCACCTCGGTTCTGATCGTGCCGGGGCGGCAGAAGGGCAAGGCGCAGCGCCTGTTGCGCTTTGCCAATCTGGAGGCCGACTGGGGCACGCCGCCTTCGGCCGAAGCCGTGCTGGCGCGGGATGAAGAACGGCTGATGTCCGACCCGGCCTGGACCCAAGCGCCCAGCCCGGAAGAAGAAAGCTTTGCCGCGCGGCTGTTGGGGACCTATACGCCCGCGCAGATCGCGGCGGCCTATCTGCGGCTTTACCGCGAACGCCATTCCGCGCCCGAGATCTTGGACGATGTCGCGGACCCAAAGGCGCGCACGCCGCGCGCGGCGGTCGATTTCGGGCCAAGCACGTGGTTTTCGCTGTCCTTGGGGCGCAAGGACCGGGCCGAGCCGCGCTGGCTGTTGCCGATGCTGTGCCGCAATGCGGGCCTGTCCAAGGACGCGATCGGGGCGATCCGGGTGCAGTATCAGGAAACCTTCGTCGAGGTCCTGAGCGCGGCGGTGCCCGCGATGAAGGCCGAACTGGGGCCGGATCTGGCCTTGGAACAAGGCGCGCGGCTGACGGAATTGCCGGGGGTGCCGGATTTCGACGCCTCGCCCAAGGGTCCGCCTTCGGCCCCGCGCGGGGACGGGGCGCCGCCGCGCAAGGACCGAAAGCCGGTGCGCGCGCAGGCCGAGGCGGGCGCGTCCGAGG
>CAZIKH010000395.1:0-1780 GCA_964539755.1 uncultured Dinoroseobacter sp.
CCGTCACCCGGCAATTGCCGTAGCCCCGGCTCAGCATGGTGACCGCCCCTTCGCCCAAGGCGGCATCGAGCCAGCGCAGATCGCCTTCGGTATGGGGCAGCAGGGTCATGTTGACGACATGCGGGGTCTGGCCGGATTGGTGGCTGCGCGATTTGTCTTCCAGTTCCGACAGGATCGCGGGGGCATTGGCGATATCGCCGGGGGGCTGGGCCTTGGTGCCCAGATAGGGGCGGTGCGGGGTGAAGGCCCGGGTGATGGCGGCTTGGGGCACGGGGGCGACTTCGACGGCGTCCACGCCTTCGCCCTTGTGAACCCAGACCCCGGCAAAGACCGATTCCTGCACCTTCAGCGCGGGCAAGCCGCGGATTTTCATCGCCACTTCGCCTTCGCCCAGTGTTTCGGCCAGCAATTTGCGGGCCACGGGCGGCAAGGGGGCAAGGTCGAACATGGTCGAGGCGCCCGTGGTGGCGCTGGCGGCGCAGGCTTTCGACACCTCGGCCAGCAAGTGCAGCGCGGGATCGGCGGCGGCGGCATCTTCCAGCGCGTCGATATCCGGCAGATGCGGCGCATAGGTGCGCATCCCCGAGGGCAGCGGCGTGTAATCCAGCACCTCTTCCGTGCCGGTGATCTGCGATCCGGGGCCGAAACCGGAGGGGGGCATGGTGAAGTTGTCCATTGCGAAAGCTCCTTATTCGGCGGCTGTGGCGGGGGCGGGGGTCGGCTGGGCGAGGATGTGCTGAATGCGCGCCAGATAATCGTCCCAGTCCCGCACCTTGGGGATCGCGCCGATCTGCTGGCCATCGCGGTAGAAGATCAGCGACGGGGTTTTCCAAACGCCCGCGTCTTCGCGCAACGCGGCTTCAAGGCTGTCGCGGACCACGGCGGCGCTGAACAGGCCCTGAAAGGCCAAGACCAGTTCGGGCAGGATGACGGCGGCGTCGTTGGTTTCCAGATTGCGCACCGGATCGCCGGGCACGAACAGGCAGCGCGCGCCGGGTTCGGCCAGAAAGGCGGCCAGTTGATCTGGGGTTTCAAGCGCAGGCCAGCCAAGGTCGGTCGTCAAGCGGTCGATGAGGGGGGAAGAGGGCATGGGGTGGAACCTCTCGGGCGTAAGGGGACAGGGGTTAGGCTTGGGTTTTGCCAGCGGCGCGGGCGGCCTCCAGATGTGGGGGAAGGGACGGGGGGCGGGCTTCGAGATCGGCAAAGGCGTTGCCCAGATCGCCGCCCGCCATCAGGGCGTTCAGGCCCGACAGGGCGGCGCGGATCTGGCGGGCTTCGGTTTCATCCAGCACCGACCGGGCCGCGCCCAGAAAATTCAGCACCCATCCACCCACGGGCACGGGGCCTGTCAGCGACAGGTCCACCAGTTCGTGGCGGCTGCCATCGGTGCAGGTGGCCGCGATGCCATCGACCGACAGAACCTGCATGGGGATGCCGACGCACATCAGACGGTTTCCGGGTCGGGCAGAAAGCGCGCATCGCCGTGGCGATAGGCGTCTTCGGCCGAGGGGCGGCCGGCCTCATAGGCGTCGCGGGTGATCGATGGGTCGGCCAGCAGGTCGGCATTGCCGCGCCCGGGGGTCGACGGCACGCCCCAGCGGTCCAGCACCTCGAGCGCCAAGTCCAGCGCGGGGTCGATCTGGGCGGCGACGCTGGCGCGCAGACCGCCGCCATAGTCTTCCAGTTCTTCGGGTTGGCAGCCGATCAGGGTCAGGGTTTCGGGGCGATAGCCCATCAGGGTTGCGGTGGCGATCACGTCCTGAAAGCCGGTCTGGTGCAG
>CAZIKH010000396.1:0-1780 GCA_964539755.1 uncultured Dinoroseobacter sp.
GTGCCTTCGGGATAGGCCACGTTTTCGACGTTGCACCCCGCATACACCGTGCCCGAGGCCGTGCGGATCGCCGCCCCGACCTGAAAATTGGAATAAGGGGCATAGGCGTTGTCCCGCACAGCACGGGCAGCATCGGCAAGGGTCATGGGCAGCACTCCGGTTACGCGCTCAGACTGACGCGGAAACCGCGCGCAATTCAAGGCCCGCACGGCTTCTTCTAGGTCCAAATACTCAGGGCGCGCCGTCCAGACAGGTGGTCTGCACCGGGGCGGGCAGCGCGACCTCCAGCAATTCCAGATCCGCGCTGGGGTCGGCATAGCGCGTCGCCAGACCCGGCGGGATCACGAAAGCATCGCCCGCTTCCAGCGCGAAGGGTGCCTTGCCCTCGCCCTCCAGCACCATCGTGCCCGCCATCACGAAGGTGAACAGGATATCGCCGTCGTGGCGCGTCCAAGGCGCGACCCCGTCGGGGCGCACCACCTCGACCCCGGCGACGCCCTTGGTGTTGGCGCAGATCGTGGTGTCGCGGCATTTGAACCCCGGAATGCGGAAAGGTCGCCACGCCGCCTCGGCCCCCACGTTATGCACAAAGCGTTGCCCCTGCCATTCCCGGTCGGGCCGCAGATGCGGCGTCGGCAGGGTCATGTCGTGGTCGATCTCGGTGACATGTTCGGCGGGCACGCCGATCTCGATCACCTCGATCCCGTCGCTGGCTTCCAGCACCCGGTGCCGGATTTCGGGGGGTTGGATGAAACAATCCCCCGCATGCAGGCGGATTGGCGGGCCCTGATCCTCATAGACCACATCGACCCAGCCATTGATGCAGAAGATCAGCTGAAAGCCGACCTTGTGAAAATGCACCATGTCCGGCACCGGGCCGCCATCGGGGATGCGGATATGGCTGGCAATGATCGACCCGCCCAGACGCGACGGGATCAGGTCGCGGTATTGCATCCCCGCACGCCCGATCACCCACGGGGCCTGATCCTTCAGGCGGCGCACGACAAAGGCATGATCCGTCTGCGGCAGGACGAGGGGCGGGTTCAGCACGTCGATTTCGATCCGCGTGCCGTTGGGCGCGGTCAGTTCGCGCGCGCCTTCGGCGATGGCATCGGGATCGTCGGTCAGCAAACGGATCGTGCCGGGGGCCTCGGGCGCGCCCTTTTCGATGCGCAGCCGCAGCCCATGGCCCGACAAGACCGCGACCGCCGGGTCATCCGCCGGATAGATCATGTCCAGCCGCATCCCCAAGGTCTTGGTATAAAATGGCAAGTCTTCGCGCAGCTCGTCGGTCGGCAGGCGAAATTCGGCGCGGATTTCGGTCATAAGGTCCCTCCTGCGCGCCAAGGTGATCAGGCTTGCGACAATTTGCAAGCCGACCGTTTGCGCTGACAGCCCTTTCGCGCCGCGCGGGGTTAGTTTAAGGCTAAACCAATTCCTTGGGAGGGGCACATGTCCGACACGAAAAGCGACAACGCGCGCCAAGCGGCGCTGTATTACCATTCGCATCCGCGCCCCGGGAAGCTGGAAGTCCGGGCCACCAAGCCGATGGCCAATCAGGTGGACCTTGCCCGCGCCTACAGCCCCGGCGTGGCCGAAGCCTGCCTTGAAATCAAGGCCGACCCCGCGACCGCCGCGCTTTATACCGGGCGCGGCAATCTTGTGGCGGTCGTGTCGAACGGCACCGCCGTGCTGGGTCTGGGCAATATCGGCGGGCTGGCCTCGAAACCGGTGATGGAAGGCAAGGCGGTCCTGTTCAAGAAATTCGCCAATATCGACT
>CAZIKH010000397.1:0-1779 GCA_964539755.1 uncultured Dinoroseobacter sp.
CGATCAGGTCCTCGAACCATAGGGTCGGCGCGGCATTGTCCAGCACCACCGACAGCCGCGCGACCGACCGCTGCGAATGCGGCGTGGCCAATTGGCCCCGGAACTGGCGGGCATGTTCGGACAATTCCAGCGAGCACGGGCAGGTCGAGGAATAGACGTAATCCAGATGCACGATCTTCTTGCGCACCCCGGCCTTTTCGACCAATTCCAGCGCGATGTCGTAATACTGATATCCCGACAGGCCGGACCGCAGGCTTTCGACCTTCATCGGAAAGGACAGGCGCATCTGGATGCGCGCATCGAAGCTTTCGAGGTCGGACATATAGTCGTCCAGCGCCTTTTCGATCACGGCAAAGCTGAAGGTCGCATCGGCGTGCTTGTAAAAGCTGCGCATAATGCGGGACATGTTGATACCCTTCTTTTCTGCCTCAAGGCTGACGGTGCCCGTGACCGAGGTTTCCAGCACCAGCGGTTCGCCATCGCGCGACTTGTAGCGCACGGGCAGGCGGAAGTTGGAAATGCCGACATGCTGGATCTGCCGCTTGGCGCCCTTGATCAGGCTGGCCGGGCCGTTTTGCAGGTCGGGCAGGCTGTCCTTGTAGCCGGATGTGACGGTGAAATCCTGCGGATAGGCGCGCGCCAAGGCGGGGTAGTCCGGCACCACACCGGGCAGCAGATGGCCCAAGGCGGGTTCCAGCGCGGCGATATCCGCCGGGGCAGCGGACGCGGCCCAAGCGCGCAAGGTTGCCAGGGCATCGGCAGCCTCGGTCGCGGAAGGATCGCGGTCAATCTGGGGGGTGTGAAAGTTCATGAAAGGCAGCCTCTTCGTCCTGTTCGACCCCTGATATGGGGCTCCAAGGCGGTCTGGCCCAGCCTTGAATTTGAACAAGTTACGCTATGGCGCGCCGATTGGATCAGTCTGAATGCGACAAGGCCGCGAAAAAGTTCATCAGGAATAAGTGTTTACAAAGCTGCGCAGGATCTTTTCGGGCACATGCACAGATTGCGCCAGACACTGTGCGGTCAGGGCATCTGCCGTCTCGGGGGCGAAATAGCCCTTGTGCCGATAGATGCGGATGCGGTTGGCAAATTCCGCGCCATCGGCCTCGGGGTGGAACTGCGTGGCATAGACATTGGACTTGTAGCGGATCATCTGGAACGGGCAGGGGGCCGAGGCGACCAGATGCACCGTGTCCTTCGGCAGATGCTGCACGGCCTCCTTGTGGCCGACAAAGGCGTCGAAGCTGCGCGGCAGGTCGGCCAGCAAGGGGTCCGTCGCGCCTGCATCCGTCACCTGACAGGGCACCGCCCCGATGGGTTCGCCATATGCCTTTTTCGATACCTCGGCCCCAAGGTGATGCGCCAGCACCCCAATGCCGTAGCAGCAGCCCAGATACGGGATGTCGCGGTCGGTGATCTTTGGCATCAGCGACAGGATCGCGGCTTCGATGGCGGCTTCCAGCGGGTCCTTGGTCAGGGGATCATCCGACACGCAACCCGGGCCGCCGCCGACGATCACCGCCGAGTGGTTGTCCAGACTCAGGCCTGTGACATCCGGGCATTGATCCAGCCGGATGCGGGTGACCTTTTCGTCGGGCAATCCCGATTTGCGCAGGAACGCGTCGAATTCGCCATCGGCGGCCTCATCTTCCGGGCGCAGTTGCAGGATCAGGACCGTCTTCATGCGGCGTCCAGACCGGACAGGATATCCGCGATCAGATCGTCGGTATCCTCCAGCCCGACGGAAAACCGCACCAGCCCGTCGCCGATCCCCAGCGT
>CAZIKH010000398.1:0-1773 GCA_964539755.1 uncultured Dinoroseobacter sp.
CCCTAAGCCGCCCGGTTCAGATAGGCGGTCGGGCTGTGGCCCGTCCAACGCTTGAACGCCCGCACAAAGGCCGAGGCTTCGGAGAAACCCAGCAAATAGGCGGTTTCGTTCACGGTGACCTTCTGCGCGGTCAGGTAATCCACCGCCATGCGCTGGCGCAGGTCGTCATGGATTTGGGCAAAGGTGATCCCGTCGTCCTTCAGGCGGCGATACAGGGTCTGGCGGCTCATACCCAGATCCTTGGCGACCGCATCCATGGATTGCGAGCCTTCGTGCAGCTTGGGCAGGATGCGCGCTTCGATCTGCGCGCGGATCGACGTGTCGGCGCGCAGCTGTTCCAGCAGCTTGTCGGCATGTTGGGTAAAGACCCCGAAGGCATAGGCATTGCCCGGTTCGAACTGGGTGTCGGGGCTGTCCCAGACCGGGTCGATTTGCAGCGCGTTGCGGCGCGCGTTGAAGGTCACGGGCACGCGGAACAAGTCGGGGTAGCGATCCGCATGGGGCGGCGGGGGATAGGTGACCTCCAACCCGATCTCGAAGGTCACCCCGGGAAAGGATCGGCGGAATTCGCTGATAAAGCGGGCGAAGGACGATTCAATCCCCAGATAGGCCGCATCCTGCACCACCAGATGATCGACGATCCACAACCCGGCGGCGGTTTTCTGCAGGGCAAAGCGGTCCGTGTCGGGGGGCAGGTCCACATCGGCCATCAGGTGCAGATAGCGGTTCAACTGGTCGATGGAATGGCGCAGCGAGGCGGATGTATGCACGATCTGCCCGACCACCGACATGGTTTCGAGGCGCGAGTCCAGCGTGTGGCGCAGCAACAAGGACGTGTCGCCCGTTTGCTGGATCGCCGCGCCGATCAAGGCCTGATAGGCCGCGACCGGAATGCGGTTGTCCTGATCGGACAGGTCCGCCTCGGTCAGCGCGCTTTGGGCCAGCAGGGTCGCGCGATCCGCCCCGGCTTGGGTGGCATAGGTCGCAAACGCGGCGGCAAAGCCGGCGGCCATCGTCGGTTGGGTCACAAGCGGTGCCTTCCGTTGGGTGCTGCCCGCCCAGCCTACGATCTTGGGACCGCGGCGATCAACCGGGCTGTGGGCGGCGATGCGCGCCTTGACCTTGTGTGTTGCAGGCCACACCTTCGCCCCGAGCAGTCAACCCGGAGCCACGCATGGCCAGCGCCCCCCGCCCCTTTGCCCCGTTCGAATGGATGATCGCGTGGCGGTACCTGCGCGCGCGCCGCGCCGAAGGCGGGGTCAGCGTGATGACCTGGATCAGCCTGATCGGCATCACGCTGGCGGTGTTCGCGCTGATCGCCACCTTGGCGGTGCGGTCCGGCTTTCGGCATGAATTCGTCGGCACCATTCTGGGCGCCAATGCCCATATCACCGTCTACACGACCTTGCGCGTGACCGAGACCGGGCAGACGACGCGGGCCATCGAAGATTACGACGCGCGCAGCGCGCGGCTGGCGGACCTGCCTTTCGTGACCCGCGCGGCCCCCTTGGTGCGCGGTCAGGTCATGGCATCGCTGCGCAGCCGCAATGCCGGGGTCGAGGTTTACGGCATCCGCGCCGAAGACCTTGCCAGCCTGCCCGGCATCGCGCAGGCCGCAGACAGCCAAGGCGACCTGTCGCGGTTTGACGAAGGCATTTCCATCGGGTCGGGGGTGGCGCAGCAATTGAACCTTGCGGTCGGGGACCGGGTGCAACTGGTCAGCCCGAACGGGGTGCGCACCGCCTTTGGCACCAGTCCGCGCGTGAAGTCCTA
>CAZIKH010000399.1:0-1772 GCA_964539755.1 uncultured Dinoroseobacter sp.
TCGGTCAGGCCGTAGCCTTCGACCAGCGACACCCCGGTCGCCTTTTCGAACCGCTTGAACAATTCGACCGGCAGCGGGGCCGAGCCTGAAAACGCCGTCTTCACGGTCGAGATATCCGCATCGACCGGGCGCTGCATCTTGGCGGCGATGGCCGTCGGCACGGTGATGATGAAGGTGATCTTCCAGCGTTCGACCAGCTTCCAGAAATTGTCGAACACGCCTTCGCCGCGATAGCCTTGCGGTGTCGGGAAGACCACATGCCCGCCAGACGCCACCATCGCCATCAGGATCACGTGACAGGCAAAGACGTGAAACAGCGGCAAGGGGCAGATCACGTTGTCCTTCTCGGTAAAGAGCAGCGTCTTGCCCAGCCAGCCATTGTAGATCATGCCGGAATACTTGTGCTGGGCGACCTTTGGCATCCCTGTGGTGCCGCCCGTGTGGAAATAGGCCCCCACGCGGTCGATCTTCTCGTCCTCGAAGGTCAGTTTCGTCGATTGCTGCCCGGCAAGGGCCTTGCGGAAATCCCGCACCCGCGCGTCGTGGGTAACCGTCATCTTCGGGCGGATCATCGGCACGATGAACCTCTTCAGGCCGGTCAAGTAGTGCAGCAGATCGACTTCCAGCACATGTTTGACATTGGGGGCCATCGCGACCGCCGCATGGGCCTTCTGCGGAACATCCGTCTTCGGGAAAGGCTTCAACGTCACGACGACTTTTGCATTCGTCTCCCGCAGGATCGAGGCGATCTGTTCGGCTTCCAGCAAGGGATTGATCGGGTTGACGATGCCCGCAACCATCCCGCCCAGGAACGTCACCACCGTTTCGGTGCAGTTGGGCAGGATATAGGCCACAACATCGGTCTGGCCGACGCCAAGGCTGCGAAACAGGTTCGCCGCTTGGGTCACCTGATGGTGCAGATCGGTCCAAGTCAGGGTTTCGGCGGGGTCGGAGGGTCCCGATTGCAGCTGAAAGCTGGTCGCGTTCCGCGTCGGGTATTTCTTGGTCGTCTGGCTGAGCAGCTCGTAAATCGTGGTGGCGGGCTTGGCGCGCGGCCAAGGGTGTTCGCCTTCCACGCGGCCTTTGTCGGCCAGTGTCGTCCAAGTCATTGCGTGTCCTCCCGCTGCGGTCCCGTTTTGTCGGAAACTCTATGTCCATCAGCCTAGCGCAGCGATCTGACCCCGCCTAGGGGGGCGATGCGCTGCGGCGCGGCACCTTGCGAACGAAAAAGGCCCGCACGGGTGGCGGGCCTTTGTTGAAACTGTCCCGAGGGTCAGTCCTGCGGGATGCGCAGCACCTGGCCCGGATAGATCAGGTCGGGGTCTTTCAGCATCGGCTTGTTCGCCTCGAAAATCTCGGTGTAGCGGGCACCGTTGCCCAAGGCCTTTTCCGCGATCTTCCAAAGGTTGTCGCCCTTTTCGACCGTGTGGAACACCGGATCCCCCCCGGCCACATCGTCTTCGACCGTCGCGATGCCTTCGACATTGCCGACCGCCGCGATGACCTTTTCCTTGACCTCTTGGCTGACCGCCGCGCCGGACAGTTTGACGGTGTCGCCCTCGACGGCAATGTCGATCCCGCTGGCGTCAAGGCCCAGATCCGCCAGTTCCGCCTTCAAGGCATCGGCTTGCGGGGCTTCTGCCGCTTCGGCCGCGCCGAACAGCGATTTGCCCGCATCTTTCACAAAACTCCAAATCCCCATGGGTCAGGTCCCTTTCTTGATGTCCTGCGGCCTTGCATGACGCCTTCCCGCCGCCTTGCAAAGGGGAAAT
>CAZIKH010000400.1:0-1771 GCA_964539755.1 uncultured Dinoroseobacter sp.
TTCGCCAGATAGAGCGGGTCGAGGCCGAGGATTTCGCAGGTGCCCTTCACCTCGGGGCGCAGGGGCAGGGCGTCTTCGGCGATTTCGATCCCCACGCCAGCGGCGGCGGCGATTTCATTCAAGGCGCTGGCAAGGCCGCCGCGCGTGGCATCGCGGGCCGCGCGGGTGTCGGGGGCGGCGGTCAGAAGGGCCTCCATCAGGTGACCCAGACCTTGGCAATCCGAGGTGATGGCGCTGGACAAGGCCATGTCGCCCCGCGCGGCAAGGATCGCAGCGCCGTGATCGCCCAGCACGCCGTTGACGATGGCGACATCGCCGGGGCGCACGGTTTCGGCGCGCAGGTCGCGGTCCGCCGGGATCACGCCCACGCCGCTGGTTGTGATGAAGACCTGATCGGCCTTGCCGCGCGGCACGACCTTGGTGTCGCCGGTCACGATGCGCACCCCGGCGGCGTCGGCTTCGGCCTGCATCGAGGCGACGATCCGGCGCAACAGCGCGATTTCGGTGCCTTCTTCGAGGATAAAGGCCGCCGACAGCCACAGCGGGCGCGCGCCCCCGACGGCCAGGTCATTGACGGTGCCGCAGACCGCGATCTTGCCGATATCGCCGCCGGGGAATTCCACCGGGGTGACCACGAAACTGTCTGTCGTGAAGGCCAGTTGCGCGCCGTCTTCTTGCAAGGCGGCGGTCATCAGGCGGGCTTGGTCTTCCATGCCGGGCGGGTCGAAGACATCGGTGAAGACGCTGTCGATCAAATCGCGCATCGCCTTGCCGCCCCCGCCATGGGACAGGGTCACATGGGTGTCGCGCAAGGGGCGCACGGCCTGTGCGCCGGAGGGGGTGCCAGAGGTCATGTTCATTCGGCTGGCTCCAGTTGCGGGCGGGCCCCGCCATATTGATAATAGGCCGCGCAGGCCCCTTCCGAGGACACCATCAGCGCGCCAAGCGGCATTTCCGGGGTGCAGCCGCGCCCGAATTGCGGGCAGGCGATGGGCTTGATCTTGCCGGTCATCACCGCCCCACAGGCGCAGCCTTCGGGTTCGGACACGCTGCGGGGCGCCCCGGCACCATAGCCGACCTGAAACTTGTACTCGGCATCATACATTCGATAGGCGTCGCGGATGCGCAGGCCGCTTTCGTCGATTTCGCCCAAGCCGCGCCATTCGAAACTGGGGCGGGGTTCATAGACATCGGCGATGGCTGCCAGACTGACCGGGTTGCCGTCTTCGGGCACGACGCGGGCATATTGGTTTTCCACCTCGGCCCGGCCTTCGCGCAACTGGCGCAGCACCATCAGCACCGATTGCAGCAAATCCAGCGGTTCGAACCCTGCGACCACGATGGGTTTGGCATAGTCTTCGGCAATGAAATCATAGGGATGGGTGCCGATCACCATCGACACATGACCCGGCCCGACAAAGCCATCGAGCACCATATCGGGATCGTCCAGCAGCGCCTTGATCGGGGGCGGGACGGTGATGTGATTGCAAAAGACGGTGAAGTTGGTCAGGCCTTCGCGCGCGGCGGCTTGGATCGACAGGGCGGTCGAGGGCGTCGTCGTCTCGAAGCCCAGCCCGAAGAACACGACCTCGCGGTCGGGGTTGCGGCGGGCCAGTTCCAGCGCATCCAGCGGCGAATAGACCATGCGGATATCCGCCCCGCGCGCCTTGGCCTGCAACAGCGAGCCTTTGCTGCCGGGCACGCGCATGGCATCGCCGAAGGTGCAAAAGATCACCTCGGGGCGTTCGGCAAGGTCGATGCATTCGTCCAC
>CAZIKH010000401.1:0-1769 GCA_964539755.1 uncultured Dinoroseobacter sp.
TCGAACCATGACGTGATGCGCCATGCCAGCCGCTGGAACCTGTCGCCTTCGGCCTCGCGCGGGTTGATCACCTTGATGATGTGCCTGCGCGGATCGGCTTGCATTTACCAAGGCGAAGAACTGGGCCTGCATGAGGCCGATGTCGCCTTCGAGGATTTGCAAGACCCCTATGGGATCCAGTTCTGGCCGGAATTCAAAGGCCGCGATGGGTGCCGCACGCCGATGGTCTGGGAAGCGGACAACCTCTATGGCGGGTTTTCCGAGGTGCGTCCGTGGTTGCCGGTCTCGTCCGAACATCTGGGGCGGTCCGTTGCCGGGCAAGAAGCGCATCCCGAGGCCTTGTTGCACCATTACCGCCGGGCGATTTCGTTCCGTCATGCCCATTCGGCCATGGCGAAAGGGGTCTTGGAAAACCTCGCTTCGGACGGGGATGTGCTGCGGTTCGAACGGCGCGACGACACCCAGACCTTGTTCTTCGCCCTGAACATGAGCGAAACGCCCAACGCCCTGCATCTGCCTGCCGCGCCCGCTTCGGCCAAGGGGGCAGGGCGCTGGATACAGATCGGGGCCGAGTTGAACAGCGCGGCTGTCTCGGCCGAGGGGAATTGCACATTGGGGCCTTGGCAGCCCTGCATTGCCGTTTGGCACGCCGACTGACGCGCCAGACCAACGAAACAAGCCCAACACATCAGGGGCGCAAGGACCGGGACCAGGGAGGGGACCAGAATGGCTGATCTGATACTGAAGGATGTCGAAAAGACCTATGGCGGCACGGTAAACGTGCTGAACAACATCAATCTCGACATCAAACAGGGCGAGTTGATCGTGTTCGTCGGGCCATCGGGCTGTGGGAAATCGACGCTTTTGCGCATGATCGCCGGATTGGAAAAGATCACCGGCGGGACCTTGGAAATCGACGGCAAGCTGGTCAATGACGTGCCCCCGGCGGAACGCGGCATCGCGATGGTGTTCCAGTCCTATGCGCTTTATCCGCATATGACGGTGCGCGAAAACATGTCCTTCGCGTTGAAGCTGGCCAAGAAGTCCCAATCCGAAATCGACGCGGCGGTGAACAAGGCCGCGAAGATCCTGCAATTGGACCCCTATCTGGATCGCCTGCCCAAGGCCCTTTCCGGCGGCCAGCGCCAGCGGGTGGCGATCGGACGTTCGATTGTGCGCGACCCGAAGGTCTATCTGTTCGACGAGCCGCTGTCGAACCTCGACGCGGCCTTGCGCGTCGCAACCCGGATCGAAATCGCGCAACTGAAGGAATCCATGCCGAATTCGACGATGATCTATGTGACCCATGATCAGGTCGAAGCCATGACCCTTGCCAGCCGCATCGTGGTTCTGGCGAACAAGGGGATTGCGCAGGTCGGCACGCCCTTGGAACTGTATGAACGTCCCAACAGCGAATTCGTGGCACAGTTCATCGGATCGCCGGCCATGAACCTGCTGGCGGGCGAGATTGTCGAGACGGGCGAGACAACAAAGGTCAAGATCGAAGGCGGGGGCGAAGCGGTCTCCAATTACCCGTCCGAGCCCGGCGACAAGGGCAAGAAGGTCAATGTCGGCATTCGTCCCGAAGATTTCGTCGAAGTGGACGGCGACGGGCCGTTTGCCTTTGAAGGCACGGTGAACATCACCGAAGCGCTTGGCGAAGTCACCTTGCTCTATTTCACCACGACGGGCCCGGAAGACGCTGTGATCGCGAAGCTTCCCGGCATTCATGCCGATCTGCGTCACAAGTCGGTCAAGCTGACCGCCGA
>CAZIKH010000402.1:0-1767 GCA_964539755.1 uncultured Dinoroseobacter sp.
GCACTGGACAGCGCCTTGCCTTCCAAGGCCAATCCGCGCAGCGCATCGTCATCGCCCGATCGCACATAGGCTTCGAACGCCTTTTGATGCGGGGCGTCGGCGGCCACGGCACCCGACAAGGCGGGGCGGTGGACTTGGGTCATGGTCTTCCGGTCAAGCATGGCAACTCGCTCTTCTTGCTGTTTCAAACGGTTCTGAAAGTCGGCCTGCATGGCCTTGAAATCCTGCACAAATCCGGTCAGCGCCTCGCGGAGGTCGGGAACCGGATGGTGCGATTTCACGTTGGCCGGGGACATATCCGCCCCGGCCCGAGACTGGGCCTCGGGTGTGCTCATCACGCTCTCCTTGATGAATGCCGAAGGGAAAAGGGACGCTCAGTCCTGTCCCGACAACGACAGACGGGCCGCTTCCAGCGCCTCCGCCAATTCGCGCAGGCCAGCGTCGGGCGCGTCGCCCTTTCCGCCCAGCCGCGCCTGCGGCAGCATGGGGAAGGTCACCAGCGACACTTCCCACAGCTCCACTTCCTGCAGCAGCCGTCGGCCCTGCATGTCCTTGGCCGCGCGCACCGTGCGATAGCCGATCGACAAGCCGTCGATGGCCCCCGCCGCGATCAACGCCGCCGCCTCGCGGCCCCGCGCCACGCCGTCCAGCAGACGGCCCTGCACGCGCAAACCTGTGCCGTCCTCCTCGACCCGGTCCCACACGCCGATGGGTTCGCGCGGATCGTGCTGCCACAACAGCTTGATGCTGCGCCCGGCCTGCGCGGCCCGCGCCAAAGACGCCGCATAGGCCCCGGCCTCGACGATATCGCCGCCTTGATCGGTCGCCCCGAACAGGCTGGCATAGCCTTCGATCCGCAGATCATCCGCCAGCGTCAACGGGGCCGGACCGGCGCAAAACTTCGTTTCCAGCCCGCTTTCCAGACTGGAGCCATAAGGCAAATCGCCCATCACTCTCTCCTCTTAATTCTGCAACAGAAGCGAGGTCGCCGCCTCGGACAGCACCACACCGGCCACGCCCACGATGATCAGCCAGACCCGTCGTTCGACCCGCTGCAACAAGTCCTCCAGCGTGGTCAGCCGATACTCCAAAGCCGTCCAGCGTTCCGCCATGACCTGTTCATAGGCTTCCAGCTTGTGACCGGGTTCGCAGCTCGGGCGGGGGCAGTCGAAAGGCTCGTACAGAAACCGCGACCCCCCAGCGCCCCGCGCCGTCACGCCCCTTGCTCCTCAGCCGGCAAGCCCAGCAGCGCCCGCTTTTCGGCCCGGCTCAGGAACTCGGCCGCCCCCACCCGGTTCCACAAGGCCTCGCGCTCGGCCGCCAAGGCGGGCACGCCATCGGGGTCCGGCGACAGCCGCGCGCCGTCCAGCCCGAACCCGTCCAACCAGCCGCTCAAGGCCTCGGTCACCTTGCGCGCCAAGGGCAGCACCGTCAGCCGATAGAACGCGCGATGCGCCTCGGCGTAATTGGCATAGGTGGCATCGCCGGGGATGCCCAACAGCATCGGCGGCACCCCGAAGGCCAGCGCGATCTCGCGCGCGGCGGCTTCCTTGGTCTTCTGGAATTCCATATCCGACGGGCTGAACCCCATCGGCTTCCAATCCAAGCCCCCTTCCAGCAACATCGGACGCCCCGCATTGCGCGCGCCCTGATGGTAGGTCTCCATCTCCATTTGCAGGCGCTCGAACTGATCCGGGCTCAGACTGCCCGCGCCATCCCCCCCGGTATAGACAATCGCCCCCGAAGGCCGCGCGGCATTGTCCAACA
>CAZIKH010000403.1:0-1744 GCA_964539755.1 uncultured Dinoroseobacter sp.
AAAAAAGGGCCGCCCCGAGGGGCGGCCAGACTTCACGAGGTAGTCACTTGCAACTGGGTTAGGCGGCCGCGGCCCGGCTGACCAGCACGTCATCGACATGCTTCTGGGCACCGACCTCGTCGAGGCCGTTGACCGCCGCGATTTCCCGGGTCAGCCGTTCCAGCGCCGCTTCGTAAAGCTGACGTTCGGAATAGGACTGTTCGCGCTGATCGTCGGCGCGGTGCAGGTCGCGCACCACTTCGGCGATCGAGATCAGGTCCCCGGAATTGATCTTCTGTTCGTATTCCTGCGCGCGGCGGGACCACATGGCCCGCTTGACCCGCGCCTTGCCTTTGAGGGTTTGCATTGCCTTCGAGACCACGTCGGGGCTGGACAGCCCGCGCATGCCCACTTCGGTTGCCTTGTTGGTGGGCACCCGCAGGGTCATCTTGTCCTTCTCGAACGAAATGACAAACAGCTCCAAGCTCATGCCTGCGACTTCCTGCTCCTCGACCGAGACGATCTTGCCCACGCCATGCGCGGGATAGACGACGTACTCGTTCGGGCGGAACTCGAGGGACTTGGACTTGCTCATGCACTTTTCTCCTGTTCGGGACGCAACCGCACGCTGCAAACGAGGCGAAGCATCCACACCGGTCACGACCGCGACCGGGGAAGAAGCTTATACTGTCTCGAAACTGATCCGGGGTCTGGCAGCAGCATCCCGGAGCGCGCGTCTCCGTCTTGTGTGACAGCAACATAACAAAAAAACAGCCCCCGCGAAAGACGCAAGCGCTGCACAATGGCAGAACCCCTTGAAACAAAGGGGTTCAATGGATGAACAATGCCGTCTTCCGGCCCGGTTTGCGCCAAATCAAAGACGCGGTTCGACGAATCGCCCGGTCGGGGCGCGCTGCGTTGCGGCGTCAGCCCCCTTCGCCCGGGGCTTCGGAGAAGTATTTTTCCAGCTTGCCGGTTTCGCCATCGCGTTCTTCGGCTTCGGGCAGTTGGTCTTTCTTGGTGATGATGACGGGCCAGGCTTCGGAATACTTGCGATTGAATTCGACCCATTTTTCCATGTCCGGTTCGGTATCCGGACGGATCGCATCGGCGGGGCATTCGGGTTCGCACACGCCGCAGTCGATGCATTCATCGGGGTGAATCACAAGCATGTTCTCGCCTTCGTAGAAACAATCCACGGGGCAGACTTCGACGCAATCGGTGTATTTGCAGGCGATGCAATTGTCTGTGACGACATAGGTCATGGGCTAGGCTCGGGTTCGGTCGGTCGTTTCGGTTTGCCTACGGCACGCGGGCCGCAGGCGCAAGCAACATGCGACGCCATGGTGTCGCAATGTGTAAACTTTAATTGACAGATTGGGCGCGCAGCGTCAACCCTGCCTGACATCAGCTTTCCGACGTATCCGGACCGCGCAGCGCGTCGAGGTCGCGGCGGTCTTTCTTGGTCGGGCGCGCGCCGACGCGCGGGGCGGGCGGGGCCGCAGGGGGCGGGCTGAGATCGTCATAAAGCGTCTGCGCTTCTGGGGCGGGGCCGCGCCGTGCGGCGACCGCCTTCAGTTGCACCACGCGCACGGAACGGCCCTGCACAAAGGTCAGGGTGTCGCCGGGCCGGATGGCGGTGGCGGCTTTGGTGACGCGGGTGCCGTTGACGCGCACCCCGCCGCCCGCCACAAGCTTGGTGGCAAGGCTGCGGGTCTTGAAGAACCGCGCCATCCACAGCCATTTGTCGAGGCGTTGGGTGGGG
>CAZIKH010000404.1:0-1741 GCA_964539755.1 uncultured Dinoroseobacter sp.
GCCCGAAAAAATCAGGCCAGCCGCTCTTTCACCATGGGGCCGACCCGTCCGAAATCCATCTGGCCGGTGTATTTCGACTTCAGCGCCCCGATCACCTTGCCCATGTCCCGGATCGACGAGGCATCGGTCGCGGCAATCGTGTCGCTGATCGCCGCCGCAATTTCGGCATCGGACAATTGGCGCGGCAAGAACCCTTCGA
Source organism: uncultured Dinoroseobacter sp. (assembly GCA_964539755.1). GTDB lineage: Bacteria > Pseudomonadota > Alphaproteobacteria > Rhodobacterales > Rhodobacteraceae > Dinoroseobacter. The sequence goes on from CAZIKH010000404.1 coordinate 200, forward strand.
TCACCGCGATTTCCGCGATTTCCTGTTCGGCCAGCTCCAGACGCCCGGCTTCTTCATAGCTGCGGGCGCTTTCCTGACGCTGCTTCACCATCTTGCCGAGGATCGCCAGAATGTCGGCCTCGGTGGCCCCTTCGGCATTGCCTTCCCCGCGCATGGCGATGTCCCGATCCTTGATCGCGGCATTGATCAGACGCAGCGTCGACAGACGCGCGCTGTCCTTGGCTTTCATCGCCTCTTTCAAGGCATCGGTGATCTTGGTGCGCAGACCCATGGTGTTATCCCGGCTGTTGATCCAGATTTGCCAATCTATGTCTGCTGCACTGCAAAGACAAGCGTCGGCGAAAACGGCTAAGTATCTGTTTTATAGACATTTTCATTTTTTCCGCGATCTTGACCCCTGCCGCGCTGCCGCATAGATTGCCCCCGTTTGCCAGCAAGGAGTCGCGTCATGCCCAGCCCAAAGCAACGCCCTACCGCCTGTTTGGCGCTGGCAGATGGAACGGTTTTTTACGGGCAAGGCTTCGGGGCCACCGGCCAGGCCGAGGCGGAATTGTGCTTCAACACCGCCATGACCGGCTATCAGGAAATCATGACCGACCCGTCCTATGCGGGGCAGATCGTGACCTTTACCTTTCCCCATATCGGCAACACGGGCGTCACCCCCGAGGATGACGAAACCGGCGATCCGGTGGCGGCGGGCATGGTCGTCAAATGGGATCCGACCGCGCCGTCGAACTGGCGGGCGACGGGCGATTTGCAAAACTGGCTGGCCGCGCGGGGGCGGATCGGGATCGGCGGTGTGGACACGCGGCGTCTGACCCGGGCGATCCGCCAGCAAGGCGCGCCCCATGTCGCGCTTGCGCATGACCCGGAAGGTAAGTTCGATCTGGAAGCCTTGGTCGCAGCCGCGCGCGGCTTTGCCGGTCTGGAAGGGTTGGATCTGGCCAAGGACGTGACCTGCGCGCAGTCCTACCAATGGAACGAGATGCGCTGGGCTTGGCCCGATGGCTATGCCCCGCGCCAAACCCCGGGCCGCAAGGTCGTCGCGGTGGATTATGGGGCCAAGCGCAACATCCTGCGCTGCCTTGCCAGCGCGGGGTGCGATGTGACCGTCCTGCCTGCCACCGCCACCGCGGACGAGGTTCTCAGCCACAATCCCGAAGGCGTGTTCCTGTCGAACGGGCCGGGCGATCCGGCGGCAACGGGCGTCTATGCCGTGCCGATGATCCGCGAGGTTCTGGACAAGACCGACCTGCCCGTTTTCGGCATCTGCCTTGGTCACCAGATGCTGGCGCTGGCCTTGGGTGCCAAGACCATCAAGATGAACCACGGCCATCACGGCGCGAACCATCCGGTCAAGGACCTCGAAACCGGCAAGGTCGAGATCACCAGCATGAACCATGGTTTCACCGTGGACAGTCAGACCCTGCCCGCAGGGGTCAAGGAAACCCATGTGTCGCTGTTCGATGGGTCGAATTGCGGAATTCGCATGACCGACCGCCCGGTTTTCAGCGTGCAATACCACCCCGAGGCCAGCCCGGG
>CAZIKH010000405.1:0-1714 GCA_964539755.1 uncultured Dinoroseobacter sp.
GGAAACCTGCTGATGCAGGGGGCCGAGCTGGTCGAGGTGGGCGGCGAATTGGTCCACGAATCCGCCCTGTGGTACAACGTGCTGCGGGCGGGGGTCACCGCCCTGTTTGGGGTGTTCCTGTTGTCTTCGGGCATTCAGGGCTGGTTCATGGGCGGGCGGGTCGCTTGGTTCATGCGGCTGGGCTTGATCATCGGCGCGCTCTTGATGATCGCGGGCGGGCTTCTCACCGACCTTGCCGGGATCATTCTGGTGGGCCTGCTGTATCTGATCCAGAAACTGCTGAACCCGGCACCCGATGCGCAGATCGAGGTGAAGGGCGCAGATTGACCTTCGGACGATCTTTCGACCCAATGGAGGGAGGCCCCTGCGGCCTCCCTTTCTTCTTCTAGGCCCAAATACTCAAGACATGCAGACGCTTCAGCAATCGCCCACCGACCCGGATTTCGTGCAATCCCCCTACCCGTTCTATGCGCGCGCCCGGGCCTTGGGCGATCTGTTCTTCTGGGAAGACTACGGCATGCCGATGGCCAGCACCGCGACCGCCGTCAACGCGATCTTGCGCGACCGCCGGTTTGGCCGCGAACCCCTTCATCCTTTGGACGTGCCCGATCACTTGCAGGATTTCTACGCGGTCGAGGCGCATTCCATGCTGGAACTGGAACCGCCCCGGCACACCCGATTGCGGGGGTTGGTTCTGCGGGCCTTCACGACGCGGCGGATCAAGGCGCTGGCCCCCGAGATTGACGCCCTCGCCCATGAGTTGATCGATGCCTTTCCCGCAGGTGACTTCGACCTGCTGCCCGCTTTTGCGCAGAAGCTGCCGGTGATCGTCATCGCGCGTCTGCTGGGGGTGCCCGAAACCATGTCGGACCAACTGTTGGCCTGGTCGAACGCGATGGTGCGCATGTATGTCGCTGGCCGCAGCCGCGCGGACGAAGACGCCGCCAACACCGCCGCGCGCGATTTCAGCGCCTTTCTGCGCGGGTATATCGACGACCGCCGCAGCGATCCGCGCGACGATCTGATCACCCATCTGATCGCTGCCGAGGAAGACGGGGATCGTCTGTCCACGGACGAGTTGATCACCACCTGCATCCTGACCTTGAACGCCGGGCACGAGGCGACGGTGCATACCATTGGCAATGGCGTCAAAGCGGTGCGCGAGGCCGGGCTGGCCTGGCCCGAGGACACCGATGCCGCGGTTGAAGAAATCATGCGCTTCGATCCACCGCTGCACATGTTCACGCGGTATGCCTATGAAGAAATTGACCTTTTGGGTCATTCGTTCCAGCCGGGCGATCAGGTCGGTTTGCTATTGGCATCCGCCAATCACGACGACCGGATTTGGGCACATGCGGATCGGTTCGACCCGGCCCGCCCCGTCAGGCCCCATGCGGCCTTTGGGGGTGGTCTGCATTTCTGTGTGGGCGCGCCCTTGGCGCGGCTTGAATTGCAGCGGGCGCTGCCTGTCCTGTTTTCCCGCTGCCCGGACCTGGCGCTGGCCGAGGCGCCGAGATACGCCGACAGCTACCATTTTCACGGGCTGGAACGGTTGATGGTTCGGACTGGATGACTCGCCTTTAGGGCGAGTCCAACGCCATCAAACAACCCTAAGAAAGTTAGGGCCATTCAATATCTTGGGGTCCGGAACCGCAGTTTGCGCCGATTTCCCCCTAGGGGTTGTCTGCGTCCCATAATCTTAGGGGAATTAACC
>CAZIKH010000406.1:0-1712 GCA_964539755.1 uncultured Dinoroseobacter sp.
ACGCAATCGGTCAGCGAGGCGTTCAGCAACGGCACCCGCACCGCATGGCCGTTCAACCGGCCCGTCAATTCGGGATAGATCAGCGTGATCGCGGTGGCGCTGCCCGTGGTCGTCGGGATCAGGCTGTTCAAGGCCGACCGCGCCCGGCGCATATCCTTGGCGGGCCGATCCACCATGGTCTGGGTATTGGTCACATCGTGGATCGTGGTGATCGACCCATGCCGAATGCCCAAGCCTTCGTGCAGAACCTTCACCACCGGGGCAAGGCAATTGGTGGTGCAACTGGCCGCCGTCACCACGCGGTGCTGCGCGGGATCATAAAGCGCATGGTTGACCCCATAGACCACGTTCAAGGCCCCGCCATCCTTCACCGGGGCGCTGACCACCACCTTCTGAACCCCGGCGGCGAAATAGGGCGCCAGCTTGGCCTCGGTCTTGAAGACGCCCGTGCAATCGACGACCAGATCGATGCCCATCGCGGCCAAGGGCAGATCCTCGATCCGGGGCTCGGCCGTCAGGCGCAGGGTTTGCCCATTGATCGTCAGGCTGTCCGCCCCCGCGGCGATATCCGCGTCCCAGCGCCCATGCACCGTGTCGAATTCCAGCAGCAGCGCATGCTGATCCGGGGTGCCCACGGGATCGTTCAACAGCACGATCTCGCCGCCCGCCCCGGTTTCGATCAGGTCGCGCAGGACCAGTTTTCCAATCCGACCAAGGCCGTTCAGGGCGATACGGGGCATAAGGGCTCCTTCCAGAATGACGGGCCAATATTCTTGCAAAATTATTGGCCAAAATTATTGGGCGTTGAAACGAAACGGAATTTTCGGGCCAGACCGCTGTCCCAATATTATTGGGCCGGCGCGGTCGACACCTGTTCATCCTCGGGCATCCGGTCGGCATCTGCCGCGATGCGGTCCAGCCGGGCTTGCAGGCTCAGGCGGTCCAAGGTTTCGAAGGGCAAGGCGGCGAAGGCCAGAACCCGCCGCCGCATCGCACCAAAGGTCTGCGCGAAGGCCAAGGCGCGTTCCGCCTCGGTCCCGTCCACCTTGACCGGGTCGGGCAACCCCCAATGCGCCGTCAAGGGCTGACCCGGCCAAGGCGGGCAGTCTTCATTGGCGGCTTGGTCGCAAACGGTAAACACGAAATCAAAGGCCGCCTCGCCCGGCCCCTGAAATTCGGACATCGGTTTGGACCGCAGGCCCGAAACGTCGATCCCGTTGCGCAGAAGCAGGTCCAAGGCCATCGGGTTCGGTGCCTCGGCGGGGGCGATCCCGGCAGACCGCACCTCGAACCGACCGCCGCCGATGTCGCGCAACAGCGCCTCGGCAAAAATCGACCGGGCGGAATTGCCGGTGCACAGAAACAGCACGCGATAGGGATCGTGGGGCATGACATCCTCGGGGCGGTGGGGGACAGGGGCGGGCGGGCACATAGGCACGCGCCCGCGACAGCAGTCTTCGGTCAGGAAGGACACAAGGTCCTCCATGGCGGGCATTTCGGCACGGTAATGCAGGGCGCGGCCCGCGCGACGGCGCGAGACCAAGCCGGCCTCCTCTAAGGCCGACAGATAGACCGACAGCGTGTTGGGCTTCAGCCCCAAGGCCGGGGCCATCTCCGAAGGCTGCATCTCGGCCGGCAAATGCCGGACAAGCAAGCGAAACACCGCCAAGCGCCCCTCATGGGCCAAGGCAGACAGTTGGGACAGGGCGCGA
>CAZIKH010000407.1:0-1704 GCA_964539755.1 uncultured Dinoroseobacter sp.
CCCTAGGTCCTAGGGCGCGGTAATCAGGTCCGTCAGCCGTGACAGCGGCTGGCGGTCCAGATCGGCGACCGCCGCCTGAATCGCGGCGGCGCGATCCGGCCCCACAACGGGGTCCGCCAGCGACCGGAACTTCGCCGCAACCTCGTCCGGGCTGGGCGGGGCTGTATGGTCCCAGCGGGGTTGGTGCCAATCCGATGTCAGCACCCGGCCATCCGTCAGGGTCAGCCGCACCTGCGCCAACCGCTTGGCGGGGAAGGCGGCATTGGCATCGGCATCTTCGACAAAGCGCAACAGCGCGGCCAGACGCCGGATATCGGGGTCGTGCAAGGCGGGTCCGGTCAGGTCGGCGGGGCCCAGCGTGCCGCGCGCCAAGGCCACGGCGACCGGGAAGGCGGTGGAATACTGCGCCTCTTCGGTGGTGTCGGGATCGCAGGTCGCCAAGCGGCCGGATTCATGGAAGCTGGCCACCTCGATCCCGGTGATGTCTGCGGCGGTCAGGCCGTGGGCGCGGCGCAAGGCCAGCGCGGCTTCGACCGGGGGCTGGGCCCAGCGGCAGACCGGGTAAGGTTTGAAATACTGTTCCAGCACCGCCCAACGCTGCCCCAGATCGGCCCAAAGCGCATCGGTTGCCGGGTCTTCAAGCGTCAGGGCCGGTGCGCCGGTAAAGCCGGCTTCCGCCAACAAAAGGGCGCTGACCCCCGCCATCGCCCCCCAGCCGGACCCGTCCTTGACCATCGTCGGATGGTCGATGCAGCGCATCATCTGGCTGCGCGGGCCGTGGTATTCGGCGATCCCGGCAGCGTGGCGCGCAATGGGGTCCGTCAGGCCGCGCAACCGCGCGCCCGCCAGCGCGACGGTGGGCGCGATCCACGCGCCCGAGGTGTGATAATCCGGGGCGGTCTGGTGCAAGGCCTGCCCCAGCCGCGTGCCCAGCTCATAGCCCAGAAGCAGCGCGTCCAGAAAGGCCGCGCCGCTGCATTCGGGCGGGGCCAGCGCCATCAGCCCGGCAAACAGCCCGCAGCCGACATGCCCCTTGGTCAGGTTGTGCCCGTCATGGCCATCCAGCGCGTCGATGGTCATGCCCGCCGCCAGCGCCACCCCCGCCGCCGAGGCCGTGCCGGACGCAAACAGCAGGCGCTGCGATCCGCCGAACTGCGCGCGGGCATGGGCGGCGATGATCCGGGCCAGATCGGTTTGCGCGCCGCCAAATCCGATGCCGATCAGATCGATCAGGCACATCTTCAACCGCGCACGGACCTGTTCCGGGGCGGTGTCATGGGCAATGGGGGTCAGGTCGCGGTGCATGCAGACAGGGTGCGCGCAAATGCGGGACAATCTGTCCTGTCCCCGACATTTCGCCGCCGCCATTGACCGCGCCCGGTCCGCGCCCCACCATCGCGCCATGACAGAACGGTTTGACGGCAGCTTTACCCAACAGGAACCGATCCCCGAGGCGGCGATCGAGGCGGCGGTGGCGGTTCTGCGGTCGGGGCGCTTGCATCGTTACAATCTTGGGCCCGGCGAAGACGGCGCGGTCTCGGCCTTGGAACGCGACTTTGCGGCGGCAATCGGCGCGCGCTTTTGCCTTGCGGTGGCGTCCGGCGGCTATGGGCTGGGCTGCGCGTTGCGGGCGCTGGGCGTGGGGCCGGGCGACAGGGTTCTGACCAATGCCTTCACGCTGGCCCCGGTGCCGGGGGCGATTGC
>CAZIKH010000408.1:0-1703 GCA_964539755.1 uncultured Dinoroseobacter sp.
GCAGTTGCTGAACCGCGGCGCACGTCTGACCGAATTGATGAAGCAGCCGCAATACTCGCCCCTGACCAACGCGGAAATCGTCTGCGTCATCTTCGCGGGCACCAATGGCTATCTCGACAAGGTCGCTGTGTCCGATGTCGGTCGCTTCGAAGCGGGTCTTCTGACCCACCTGCGCGGCAAGCACAAAGACCTGTTGGACGACATCACCAACAACGACCGTAAGGTGAAAGACGAACTCGCTGACAAAGTGAAAGCCGCGCTCGACGAATTCGCCGCAGATTTCGCCTAAGGGGTCTGGATCATGCCAAGCCTTAAGGATCTGAAAAACAGGATCGAGTCGGTCAAATCGACCCGCAAGATCACCAAGGCCATGCAAATGGTGGCCGCCGCAAAACTGCGGCGGGCCCAAGAAGCGGCCGAGGCCTCGCGCCCCTACACGGAACGCTTCAACGCGGTTCTGGGTGGGCTCGCGGCCGCAGCCGGTGGGTCGGAAAATGCGCCCAAGCTGCTGTCGGGAACCGGCAGCGACCAGGTGCATTTGTTGGTTGTCATGACCGCCGAACGCGGGCTGTGTGGTGGCTTCAATGCCAACATTGCCAAGCTGGCCAAAGCCAAAGCGGCGGAATTGAAAGCCGCCGGCAAGACCGTGAAGATCATCACGGTTGGCAAGAAAGGCCGCGACGCGATCAAGCGCGATCTCAGCAGCCATTTCATCGGCCATGTCGATCTGACCGAAGTCAAGCGGATCGGGTATGAAAACGCGCGCGACATCGCTGCGGACGTCTTGTCCCGGTTCGACGCGGGCGAGTTTGACGTGGCGACGATCTTCTTCTCGCGCTTCGTCAATGTGGTCAGCCAGGTGCCGACCGCGCAGCAGATCATCCCCGCTGCGTTCGAGGACACGGGCGAAGCCAGCACGCTGTACGACTACGAACCCAGCGAAGAAGCCATTCTGGCGGATCTGCTGCCACGCGGTGTGGCAACGCAGATCTTCGCCGCATTGCTGGAAAACGCTGCGTCCGAACAAGGGTCGCGCATGTCCGCCATGGACAACGCAACCCGCAACGCGGGCGAGATGATCGAAAAGCTGACCATCGAATTCAACCGTTCGCGTCAGGCCGTCATCACCAACGAGCTGATCGAAATCATTTCGGGCGCGGAAGCGCTCTAACGGAACCGGAGACACCACATGGCAAATGCAAAAGGCAAAATCACCCAGGTGATCGGCGCCGTTGTCGACGTGCAGTTCGAGGATAGCCTGCCGGAAATCCTGAACTCGCTGAAGACCGATAACAACGGCAAGACGCTGATCCTCGAAGTGGCTCAGCACCTTGGCGAAAACACCGTCCGCGCCATCGCGATGGACGCAACCGAAGGTCTGGTGCGCGGCCAAGAGGTCGAAGACACCGGCGGTCCCATCACCATCCCGGTGGGCAACGCCACCCTTGGCCGTATCCTGAACGTCGTGGGCGAGCCCGTCGACGAAGGCGGCCCGGTGAACGCGGACGAATTCCGCTCGATCCATGCCGAAGCCCCGCCCTTTGTCGAACAATCGACCGAAAGCGCGGTTCTTGAGACCGGCATCAAGGTGATCGACCTGCTGGCCCCCTACGCCAAGGGCGGCAAGATCGGCCTGTTCGGCGGTGCTGGCGTGGGCAAGACGGTTCTGATCATGGAACTGATCAACAACATCGCCAAAGTGC
>CAZIKH010000409.1:0-1685 GCA_964539755.1 uncultured Dinoroseobacter sp.
CGTTCTGCGCGCCTACTCGGCCCGCAACCGCTCGGGCTGCGTGCGTATCCCGTGGGCGGAATCGCCGAAGGCCAAGCGTGTGGAAGCCCGCTTCCCCGACCCCTCGTCGAACCCCTACCTGTGCTTTGCCGCCCTGCTGATGGCCGGTCTGGACGGGATCACCAACAAGATCCATCCGGGCGAATCCTCGGACAAGGACCTCTACGATCTGCCGCCCGAAGAACTGGCCGGCATCCCGACCGTGTGCGCCAGCTTGCGCGAAGCCATGGAAGAACTGGAAAAGGATCACGAATTCCTGCTGGCAGGCGACGTGTTCACCAAAGACCAGATCGAAGGCTACATGGAACTCAAGTGGGAAGAGATCTACGCCTACGAGCACACCCCGCATCCGGTCGAATTCCAGATGTATTACAGCTGCTAATCCGCAGCGACGGGTTCACGAAAGGGCGGCCTTCGGGTCGCCCTTTTTCTTTGTATCGCCCCTAATCCGGCCGCCACCCCAAGCCCAGACTGATCGCGCCCGCCGCTTGCACCACCTGCTCGATCACCGCCTCGGGCACGGTGTCGGTGACATTCGTGGCACTCATGGCCGCCACCACCTGCCCCGACATGTCCAGAACCGGGGCCGCGACGCTGGAAATCCCGCTTTCGAACTGCCCGATGCTTTGGACATGCGCCGCCGCGCGGTCCCGCTGGGCGGTGTCCAGAATGCGGCGCAAGGCCCCGGGGTCGAGGTCCGCATAAAGCTGCCGCACCTGCCGTTCCGATTTCTGCGCCAGAAAAATGCGCCCCATCGCCGTGGTCGCCGCCGGCAAGCGGCTGCCCACATGCACCAGCGACGACAGACCTTGGGTGGCAGGCAAGCGCAACAGATACAGCACATGCCGCCCGTCCAGCACCCCCAGATGGGTGGACCAATCCACCGCATCGCGCAGCTTCTCCAGCACGGGTTGGGCGACCTCCAGCAATTCGCGGCTGGCGTGATAGCCATAGCTCAGCCGCAACACCGACGGGCCAAGGCGGTAATGCTGCCCGCCCCGCGTCGGCAGCAAATAGCCCTCGCTGACCAAGGTATGCACCGTGCGGAACGCCGCGGACCGGGTGATGCCCAAGGCGGCGGCGATCTGCGACAAGGTCATATCGGGCGTGGTCGGGGTGAAGCACTGCAAGACCGCCAGCCCGCGCACCAGCCCCGGCACGGTATAGGGATCACTGTCGGTCGCCATGATGTTTCACCCGCAAAACACTTTCTTCCCAAGGGAACATCAATGCTTAATCTCGGGTCAAGGTTTTTCACAGGGGAAGACAGACATGAACATGATGAAAGGCACGCCCAGCGCGCTTGAGGCCGATCTTGCGGCCAGCACGGGCCGTTTCACCGACAAAACGTTTGACTGGAACGCGTTTCCGTCGAATGCAGGCTATCCCGATCTGGCCCGTGCCCAGATGCGCTATATCGGGGCGGGCGGGTCGCCCAAGGTGGGCGATACCAGCACGCTGAAGCCCGAAAACTTCACGCTCAGCCTGATCTACAAGGAACCGGGCAAATACGCCGCCTGCCACAGCCACGAGATCGAAGAAAGCTTCCTGATCATCGACGGCACCCTGATCGTCGGCTGGGAAAAGGACGGCGAAGTGGTCGAGGTCAATCTTGGCCCCAAGGACATGATCCTGAACGCCCGCGA
>CAZIKH010000410.1:0-1676 GCA_964539755.1 uncultured Dinoroseobacter sp.
AAGGACAAGATCATCTGGGACGTGTCCCACCAGTGCTATCCGCACAAGATCCTGACCGGGCGGCGCGACCGCATTCGCACCCTGCGGATGAAGGACGGGCTGAGCGGGTTCACCAAGCGGACCGAGTCGCCTTATGACCCGTTCGGCGCGGCGCATTCGTCCACCTCGATCTCGGCGGCGCTGGGTTTCGCGGTGGCCCGCGATCTGGGCGGCACCTGCCCCGAAGGCCTTGGCGACGCGATTGCGGTGATCGGGGATGGCGCGCTGAGTGCCGGCATGGCCTATGAAGCGCTGAACAATGCGGGCCATCTGGGCAAACGCCTGATCGTGATCCTGAACGACAACGACATGAGCATCGCACCCCCCGTCGGTGCGATGTCCAGCTACCTTAGCCGCCTTTACGCGGGCGCGCCGTTTCAGGAACTGAAGGCGGCCGCGAAGGGCGCGGTGTCGCTGCTGCCGCAACCGTTTCAGGATGGGGCCAAACGTGCCAAGGAAATGCTGAAGGGCATGACCGTTGGCGGCACCCTGTTCGAGGAGTTGGGCTTTTCCTATGTCGGCCCCATCGACGGGCACGACATGGAACAACTGCTGGCGGTGCTGCGCACCGTCAAGGCCCGCGCGGACGGGCCGATCCTGATCCATGCGATCACCGTCAAGGGCAAGGGCTATGCCGAACACCGCCCCGACAAGGGCCATGCGACCGCGACATTCGACGTGGTCACGGGCGAACAGAAGAAGGCCCCGTCGAATGCGCCCAGCTATACCAAGGTGTTTGCCGAAACGCTGATCGACGAAGCCGCGCGCGACCCCCGGATCGTGGCGGTGACGGCGGCGATGCCGTCGGGCACGGGTCTGGACCTGTTTGCCAAGCGTTACGCCAGCCGCACCTTCGACGTGGGCATCGCCGAACAGCACGGCGTCACCTTCTGCGCGGGTCTGGCCGCGGGCGGGATGAAGCCGTTCTGCACCATGTATTCGACATTCTTGCAGCGCGGCTATGATCAGGTCGTGCATGACGTCGCGTTGCAGAACCTGCCCGTGCGCTTTGCCATCGACCGCGCGGGGCTGGTCGGATCGGACGGGGCGACCCATGCGGGCAGCTTCGACATCGGCTATCTGGCGGCCCTGCCGAACATGGTGGTGATGGCCGCCGCCGACGAGGCCGAGTTGCGGCACATGGTGGCCACCGCCGTGGCCCATGACAGCGGCCCGATTGCCTTCCGGTTTCCGCGCGGCGAAGGGGTCGGGGTGGAGATGCCCGAGCGCGGCGAGGTGCTGGAGATCGGCAAGGGCCGCATGATCCGGCCCGGCCAAGGGGTTGCGATCCTGTCCTTCGGCACCCGGTTGGCCGAGGTTCTGACCGCGTGCGAGGCCCTGTCCGCCCGCGGCATCACCCCCACCGTGGCCGATGCCCGGTTCGCCAAGCCGCTGGACCGCGATCTTGTGCTGCAACTGGCCGCCGATCATGACGCCCTGATCACCATCGAAGAAGGCGCCGTTGGCGGGTTCGGCAGCCATGTCGCGCAATTGCTGGCCGACGCGGGCGTGTTCGACACCGGGCTGAAGTTCCGGTCCATGGTGCTGCCCGACCGCTATATCGACCAGGCCAGCCCGCGCGACATGTACGACATCGCCGGGCTGAACGCGGGCGATATCGAGGCGAAAGTGCTGGC
>CAZIKH010000411.1:0-1666 GCA_964539755.1 uncultured Dinoroseobacter sp.
AGGCGCGATGCCACGTTTTCCCAATCAACAAGGTTGTCGAGGAAGTTTGCCAGATAGGCCGGGCGCTTGTTGCGGAAGTCGATATAGTAGGAGTGTTCCCACACATCGCAGCCCAGAAGGGCGGTCTGACCAAAGCACAGCGGGTTCACGCCATTTTCGGTCTTGGTGACCTTCAGGCCGCCGTCGGCGTCCTTGACCAGCCACGCCCAGCCCGACCCGAACTGGCCCGCGCCCGCAGCGGCGAAATCGTCCTTGAATTTCTGCACCGACCCAAAGCTGTCGACGATCGCCTTTTCCAGTTCGGACGGCATCGCGGTCTTGTTCGGGCCCATCATGGTCCAGAATTCGTTATGGTTCCACAACTGGCTGATATTGTTGAAGATCCCGTTCTGCGCAACCGCATTGGCATCATAGGTGCCAACGATGATCTCTTCGAGGGTCTTGCCTTCCCATTCGGTGCCCGCGATCAGCTTGTTGCCGTTGTCGACATAGGCCTTGTGGTGCAGGTCATGGTGGTATTCCAGCGTTTCGGCGGACATGCCATGGGCGGCCAGCGCGTCATGGGCGTAGGGAAGATCGGGAAGCTCAAATGCCATCAGAAAACTCCTTGTTGGTCGTGTGACAACTTGCCCCGTATAAGAGGGTTCCGCGCCGGAACGTCAAGGTGTCGGGCCTAGAAAAGCCCGACTTGGCTGCCCGGTTTGGCCGCCGTGTTCAGCAAGTCCTCGACATATTGCGCGACCGACCGGAAGGCGATCAGCCGAAAGCTGTCCGACCCCGTCATCCAGAAGGCCGCTGCCACCTGTGCCAGCCGCGTGCGGCGCAACTCGCCCGGTTCAAACACGCCCGGGGCTAGGTCCACCGGGGCCAGTTTTGCCAGCACTTCGCGGGCCTGCGGGCCCTTGATGTCAAAGACCGCGCGGGCATCCGACACCTCGACCGCCATGGCGAATTGGTCGCCGAAGGCCCCCCCAAGCTGCCCGGCCAGATCGGATGCCTCGGCATGGGGGCACACCAGCAGCAGCTCGTCCGGCGACATCCAGCCAAGCGCGCGGTCGCCTTGGGTCGTGATCTGCCGCGTGTCCGGCACGGCGATCCCGGTGACGGTCTGGACCGCGTCGGCAAAGGCAGGGTCGGCCAGCGTGCCCCGGATCGTGACCATGCCCGTGGGCGGCAGCGCGGTGATGGTGGCCAGCGGTGTCAGCGTGTCAGACATTCTGCTTCTCCCCGTCCTTGTCGTAGAAGACCGGATCGACGATCTTCGCTTTGATCACCCGCCCATCGGTGGTCGGGAAATCCAGCACCTCGCCCATGCGGTCCGGCCCGTTCAGCACCAGCCCCATGGCGATGCCGCGCTCCAACGTCGGGCTGAAATAGGTCGAGGTCACCCGCCCCTGTGTCACGGTCTGTCCATTGCCATTGGTCCCAGCCCCGCTGGCATAGGCCCCATCCGTCAAGACCTCGGCCGGGTTCACGGTTTCCAGACCGACCAGCTTCCAGCGGGCAGGATCGGTCATATGGCTGCGTTCCTGCGCGCGCTTGCCGATGAAGTCGTCCTTTTTCTTCGAGATCGCCCAATTCAGCCCCAGATCCTGCGGGATGACCGTGCCATCGGTCTCATCCCCGATCATGATAAAGCCCTTCTCGGCGCGCATGATGTGCAGCG
>CAZIKH010000412.1:0-1650 GCA_964539755.1 uncultured Dinoroseobacter sp.
CCTTGCGTTATCCTGCCCGGACCTTACCGCAGCGAGGGGCCATGACCACCCGTATCCTCTATGTCTGTCTGGGCAATATCTGCCGCTCGCCCACCGCCGAAGGGGTGCTGCGCGCCCGTGCGCCGAAAGACTGGGTGATCGACAGCGCGGGCACGGGCGGCTGGCATGTGGGCGACCCGCCCGACCCGCGCGCCGTGGCCGAAGCCGCCCGGCGCGGCATCGACATCCGCGGGCTGCGCGCGCGGCAGGTGACGGCGGAAGATTTCCACCACTTCGACCACATCCTTGCCATGGATCGCAGCAATCTGGACGCGCTGAGGCGCTTGCGCCCCGCAGACGCCCAAGCCGACCTACGCCTATGCCTGGACGACGCGCCGGGACTGGGCACGCGCGATGTGCCCGACCCCTATTACGATGGCGGCTTTGCCCGCGCCTATGCCCTGATCGAGGCGGCGGCAGACGGGCTGATCGCGCGGCTTCAGGAACAGTAGGTTTCCGCCGCCGCCCCGAAGGCGACATAGCGATCCCAGAACACGCGGTCCGACTGGCGCGAGGATTGGCGCACTTCTTGCGCGCGGTGCGGGTCGCGGAAGAACCGCGCCGCCTTGCGTTGTTCGGAATTGCGCAGGGTCTGGTTGGCCACCGACTGGATGCAGGTGCACAGCTGCGGGGTTGCCGCATCGCGCGCCGCACTCAGGCAGGCCCGTTCGATCACACCCGATTGCGCTGGCAGGGTGACGGCCACCAGAAAGACCGTGGACAGGAAGGTTCGTTTCATCATCTGCTCGCGATTGTCTCTGTCGCTTTCTTGTTGCGCGCAGTATGGCTGCGCCACGCGCGAATTTCAATTCCGGTTTTGCCCATGACAGCCCTGATCGACCGCCCCCATCGGCCCGCCTATGCGGTGGGCGCGATGTTGCTGGCGACGGCCTTTCTGGCGGGCACCACCCTTCTGGCCAAGGCGCTGGGCACCGCGACGCTGGGCCCGCCCCTGCATCCGTTTCAGGTCAGCCATGGCCGTTTTCTGTTTGCCGCCATCGCCATCGGCACCGCCGCCTTGATCCTGCGCCCGCGCCTGCAATCGCCGAACCTGCGCCTGCATCTGGCGCGCTGCCTTTTCGGTTGGGCGGGGGTCAGCCTGATGTTCGCCGCCGCCGCGCGCATTCCCTTGTCGGACGCGACCGCCATCAGCTTTCTGAACCCGGTCTTTGCGATGATGCTGGCGATCCCGCTTCTGGGCGAACGGGTCGGGCCATGGCGCTGGGCCGCGGCGGGGATCGCGCTGGCAGGCGCGCTGGTGCTGCTGCGTCCCGGGGCGGACACGTTTCAGGTGGCGGCCCTTCTGGCGGTCGGCGCGGCGATCATGATGGGGGTCGAAGTGATCTGCATCAAACGCCTGACCCGCGCCGAAGCCCCGTTGCAGATCCTGATCGTCAACAACGCGATCGGGCTGTGCATCGCCACGCTGGCGGTTCTTGCGGTCTGGCAGGTGCCGAGCCCGGCGCAATGGGGGGCGCTGGCGGGCTTGGGCGTCTTGATGGCCTGCGCGCAGACCTGTTTCTTGCAGGCCATGCGCAATGCCGATGCGACCCTGACCTTGCCGATCACCTATGGCACGCTGGTCTTTGCCGCGCTCTATGATGCATGGCT
>CAZIKH010000413.1:0-1640 GCA_964539755.1 uncultured Dinoroseobacter sp.
AGGATCGCCAGAATCGCGCCCATGCGCAGCGCGATCAAGGACAGGCGCACCCCGCTTTTGGCTTCCATCGTCACGAAGACCACCACCAGCCCCACCGCACTGGCCGCCGTGCCCATGCGCGATCCGGTCAGGATCAGGGTGATCGCCATCAGCGCCAGCAGCACCGCCAGCACCACGAAATCGGCGCTGATCAATTGCCGCTTCTGCCGGTGCCGCCCGTAGCTGTCGCGGATCTGCTTGCGCCGCACCCGCCGCAGGGTCAGCGCCAGCCCCAGACACATGCCCATCCCGATGAAGGACGCAAAGGCATTGCGGTTGATGAAGGTGCCGGTGGCAAAGCCTTCATAGGCCGATTTGTCGCCCCAGAAGAACGTATCGCCAAAAAAGCTGAGGGACGCCAAACCATACAAGGTCAGCGCCGCGACGCCGAAAAACACCGCCCAAGCCAGACGTTCGGCCCGGTCGGCGCGGCTGGCCACTTCCAGCACCAGCGCGAAGAAAATCAGATAGGACGTGATCCGCAGCGCCGCGATCAGGCTGGCCTGCGGCGCGACCGAGATCGTGCCGGGCTGCAAGCCCTCGGCCACGGGCAGATCGCCCGCCAAGCCGCCCAGCCCCGGCACCGCCTGAATCACCGCCCAGATCGGCAGGACCGCGATGCCCGCCAGCAGCGCCTTGTGATCCCACAGCCGCAAAGGCCGCCCCGGCGCCAGACGCGCGCCCAAGACCAGATGCACCAGCGCCAGTCCCATCAGGATCGCCGCCCAGCCCATCCAGAAGACCGGGCGATTCGATGCGGCGGGGATCGCCGCCAGCAAGACCACCGCCACCAGGACCCAGCCCATGACGGTGTTCAGCTTGCCATAGGCCTTGTGATCCGGGCCGGTCCGCTCGGGTGCCGGGGGCTGCGCGGGGCCGTCCCCCTGCGCCGCGCCCCCGACCGATTCGAACACGAACCCGTCCTTTGCATCCTTCGCCGGGGCGGGGGTCGTTTCGCCAAAAAGGCTCATCCGCTGATCCCCCGCTGCAAGGCGCGCCGGGTCAGCGACAGGAAACGGCGCTGGTCCTCGGGCGGGCGGGCCTCGGCCACCTCCAGCAGCACAGGGCGCAAGGCGCGGTCGCTTTCATACAGCGCCGCCGCCACGCGCAGGCCCGTGTCGCTTTCAAACATCAGGTCGAGATCGGCGCGCAACACCTCGTCCACCAAGGGGCGCACCGCTGTGGGCAGATCGCGCATCAGCCGCACCCGGCGCACGCCCAGCCACAAGGTGCGCGGGGCCGTTTGGGCCGCCGCCTGCAAGGCGGGCACCGCAATGCTGTAATCCTCCTGCGCGGCGGCAGCCTGCGCGCGCAGCAGATGCGCCACCGACAAGGTGGGCGAGGTCGCCAGCGCCGCCTCGGCCACTTCGGCACAGCGCGCGGCAACACGCGTCACATCTTCGGTCACCTGAAAGGCGGTCGCGGCGGGCGACAAGGCCTCGAGACAGCCCGCCACCACCGCGCGCTGCCCGCGCACGCTGGGCGGCAGGCCCGGTTTGCCTTCCAAGGCGACGGTCTGGAACTTGAAGCTGGGGCCTTGGGTCGAAAAGAGATAGGCGGAATATTCGCGCAACCCGAAGAGCACGGCCAAGGCCATCCCC
>CAZIKH010000414.1:0-1629 GCA_964539755.1 uncultured Dinoroseobacter sp.
CGCGACTTCCGCGACTTCCGCGACTTCCGCGACTTCCGCGACTTCCGCGACTTCCGCGACGTCGTGGTCGGTGACCTCCTTGTCCGGGCTCGGGTCCCCCTTGGTGGTATCGTCAGAGGCAGCGGTCAACGGGCGCGCATCCGGCGGCGATCCTATGTCTGCCTCTGTGTCCGGGCGCAGGTCAGGCTGGGCCAGGTCGGGCATTTCCGGCGGATCGGGGGCGACATCCAGCGCCCCCTTGGCCGCAGCGGCGGCCCCCAAGGCCCCGCCAACAGCCAGCACGGCGGCGGCGGCACTGGGCGTATCGGGTTTCACAGGGTCACGGCGTTCAGGCAGGTTCTCACCGCGTTGGGCCAGTTCGGCCTCGGCGCCGGCCAGCGCCGCGCCAAAGCGGGGATGATCGCTAAGTTCCGCCGCAACACGGGCGACGACGGCGGCACGGCGGGGCTGACCGGACCTTTCCAGCAGCGACAGCACCCGGTTCAGATGCGCATAGTGCCGCCGCCTTGGTCGCAGGACCTTGACGATATCCGCTTCGGTCGCACCGCCCGCCACGACCAGATCCAACAGGTTTGCGATCAGCCCGGCATTGTCCAACCGCGCCTCGGCGTCCGGTCCCAAGTGCCGCTGGTGCAGGATCGACACCCCGTCGCGGGCAAAAAGCTGGGCGTGCATGAAGTCTTCGCGCACCGCCGGGTCCACGATGACAAAGCCGCGCGACGCCGTTTCCATCATGGCCGGCGCATAGCCATAGCGGCTTGTGAAATCCATACGGCGTGTTTGCGGATACCGGGTATCCCAGCCTGTGGCCGAGGGGGTCAGCGTGGCATGGGGCTGCAACAGCACCACCTCGGCCCCGGGGGCCGCAATGGAATAGGCTGCCGCCGCATAGCCTTGTGCCCCCGCCCCATAAAAGACCACCCGTTCAAAACCGTCAAAAAACCCATCGTCGATCAGGTCATCGAAGAAGCGATAGACCTCGGGCGCGCGGAACCAGGTTTCACGACGCGCCAGCAAGGTCAGTTGCGCAATATCGGTACGGTTCTGAACACCCCGTCCCAAGGGGCGGGCTTGGCGCGGCCCACGGATCAGGGCTTCGGTCTGTTCGAAGGCGACCAGAAGAACATTCGCCCCGTCGGTGAATTGCGCCGCATGATCCGGCCCCAAACGATCGAAGAAACCGTTGGCCCCAGCGTCCTTGTGCAACGCGCGATACAGCGCTTCGGTCGGGTCCCCCGACCCGGCGATGTCATCGAGCGGTGGAACAGGGATCTGATCTTGGGACACACTACTCTCCGTTACAGGCCACGAACCTACGCGGGCCAAGGGATTTTTTCCACTTAAAGCCCCTCGATTCGATAGCCTGACAAGGAAACGCAGCGTTTCCAAGAGAGAGGCGAACCGCTTAGGAAACGGTCCGGCTCCCGGTTCCGACGGTCAGGTACCACCCTGACGGTCTGAACGCCAAAAGCGCGATACTTTGCATAACATACCCCCGCAAACTGCATAGCCGAACCCCGAACCGGACGCAAAAGGTGGAAAGTGGGCTTTCGGGGGACAAACTGTTCACGGAACATGCAAAAAGCGCCCCTGGATCAGGGGCGCTTCATCGATAGACGTATAAGGGGA
>CAZIKH010000415.1:0-1599 GCA_964539755.1 uncultured Dinoroseobacter sp.
CCTAGGCACAGCCCATCAGCCCCAGATATCGCCGACCGTGAACCCCGCTGGAAACGGATCGGTCGGGTCCAGCAGGACTTGCGACACCCCGGTGATCCACGCTTGCCCCGACAGGCTGGGCACAATCGCCGGATAGGGGCCCACTTGCGTCACCGCCTCGATCCGGCCCGTGAAGGTCGTGCCCAAGGGGCCTGCATTCACATAGTCTTGGCCCACCGCCAACTGCCCCTTGGCATGCAGCACCGCCATCTTTGCACAGGTGCCGGTCCCGCAAGGCGACCGATCCAGCGCCCCGGAAATCGCCCCCTTGGCCGCCGGGTCATAACCGCCCGAGGACACGACAATCGCGCCGCGACCCTGCGTGCCCGGCGCCACCGGGTCGGCATAAAGACCGCCGATAGTCGGCCCTGTTATATGTGTATTCTCTGGGTGTACGACTGGATACTGCGCCACCGCCGCCGCCCGCATCGCCTCGACCGCCCGCACGATGGCCGCGCCGTTCTCGGCCACCGGGTCGATCCCGACCTGCGCGGCTTCGGCCAGCACGAACCACATCCCGCCCCACGCGATATCAACGCGCAGCGTGCCAAAGCCCGGCACTTGCAACGGCACGTCCACATGCGCCGCAAAGGCGGGCACGTTGCGCAAGGCCACGCGCGTGACCTTCCCGTCGGCGCAACTGGCGGTCACATGGATCAGCCCGGCGGGCGCTTCCAGAACCAACTCGGTCACCGGTTCCACCATCGGCAGAATCCCGGTTTCCAGCAGCACCGTCACCACGCACATGGTGTTGGACCCCGACATGGGCGGGTATTCGGTCTGCTCCATGATGACAAAGCCCGCATCCGCCCTTGGATCGCAGGGGGGCACCAACGCATTGCAACAAATCGCCGGATTGCCGCGCGGTTCGCGCAGCATCAAGCGGCGCAGGTCGTCATGGCGCGCGGCCATATCCTGCATCTTTTCGAAGACTGTCGCCCCGCGCAGCGGCGGCAAGCCGCCGGTGATCACGCGCCCGACCTCGCCTTCGGCATGGGCGTCCACCACCGTCAGCATACGACTGGCCCGCATCAGATCAGGCCTTGCCAGATCAGGAACGCGACCACCAAGGCCGCCAGCACGAACAGGTTCAGAAAGACCGTCACCCCGATGTCAAAGGCGCGCCGTTCCCGGTCGCGGCGCAGATTGACGGTCTGCAAATGCGCGATGATGTCGTCTGCGGCCCGTTCGATCCGCGCCGTATCGACCTGCCGCGCGATCTTGGGATGCGCCATCATGTTCAGCGCCTCCAGAATATGGTCGATCTCGGCCTGATGGCGCGCGTTCAGATACCCCCGCCCCCGGCGCAGCGTGGCGGGCACGCTATCGCCCCCAGCCCGCAGCCGCTTGCGCATCTGCGTCGCCAGTTTTTCCAGCGTGGTTTCAAGGGACTTGTCAAACGGCGCAACACTCATGCACCGACCCTAGCGCGCGCGACGGGCGGCGACAATCGCTCTGGAACCGGATCGCGGATCGCGCTAACCCCAGCCTCATGTTGCACAGCGTCCTGACCCCCGGCCCCGCAGGCCATCGCCCCGTTCTGATCGTCCATGGCCTGTT
>CAZIKH010000416.1:0-1592 GCA_964539755.1 uncultured Dinoroseobacter sp.
GGGTCCAGACCCTAGCTGGGCGGCGTCCAATCCGGCCCGCGTTTTTCCAGCGCGACCTGCGCGCCGATCACGACATGGATGCGGATGCTGGTGATGTGCTGGGCGATGAATTGATGCACCGCGCGCTGCACGTCATCCCCCCACCAGCCGCGCATGTGATAATCGTCCAACACGATGAACCCGCCTGACCGGACCTTTTGATAGGCCAGATGCAGGTCGGCCATCACCCCGTCAAAGGCGTGGTCGCCGTCGATATAGACCATGTCCAGACTGTCATCGGCAAAGCGCGGCATCGCTTCGCCGGAAAAGGCGCGGATCACCTCGACCTGACCCGAGGCGATCTGGTCCGCGAACCGATTCTGCACAAAGCTGAACACGTTTTCCATGTCCTGCGCGTTCTTGTCGGCGGTCAGCGCATGATCGCCATAGCCGCCCCCATCGGTGGGGCGCCACGGGTCGATCAGGTACAGTTTTTCGGGGTTCAGCATCTCGAGCAGAATCTCGGAAAACCGCCCGCGCCAGACCCCGATTTCGGCCACCGTCTTGATCTCGCCCAAGTGCTTCAGCACGTTGCGGCGGACCTTGTCCTTGGCGTTCATTTTCTGGGCGCGGGGGCCGGGGGCAGACATGGGGTCTCCTTCGTTCAGAGCAGGGTTTGCACCGCTTCGGGCGGGCGTCCGATCACCGCGCGCTGGCCATCGGTGACAATGGGGCGTTCGATCAGGATCGGGTGCGCGGCCATCGCCGCGATCAGCGCGTCCTCGGGGCTGGTCTTGGTCAGACCGGCGGCTTTGAACGCCGCTTCGCCGGTGCGCATCATCTCGATCACCGGGCGGTCCAGACGGGCCGCCATCGCCGCGATTTCGGCGGCATCGGGCGGGTCTTGCAGATAAAGGCGTATGGCCACCTCGTGCCCCGCCGCCTCGATCAATTGCAGCGTCTGACGGGATTTCGAACAGCGCGGGTTGTGCCAGATGGTCAGCGGCATCACAGCCAGTCCTCGGTTTGGGTGCCGACGGCGTCTGCCACCGTGGCAAAGCCTTCGGATTTCAGTTTCGCGTCCAGCCCTTCGGCCAGACGGGCGGCCAGCGTCAGGCCTTGGTAGACCATCGCCGTGTAAAGCTGCACCGCCGTCGCCCCCGCCGTGATCTTGGCATAGGCTTGCTCGACATTGCCCACCCCGCCGACACCGATCAAGGGCAGGTCCGGTCCGACCGCATGGCGCAGCCGGGCCAGAACCCGGGTCGCGCGATCAAACAGGGGTTGGCCCGACAAACCGCCCTTTTCCAAGTGGTGCGGGCTGCGCAGCCCGGTGCGGGCCAGCGTCGTGTTGGTGGCGATGATCCCGTCGATACCGCTGGTCTTGGCAATCGCCGCGATGGCGTCGATTTCCGCCGCCGTCAGGTCGGGGGCGATTTTCAGGAAGATCGGGATCGGACGGGCCAAGTCGCGCCGCACCGCCAGCACCCCGTCCAGCAGGGCGCTTAGCGCGTCGGGGCCTTGCAGGTCGCGCAGCTTTTCGGTGTT
This sequence comes from uncultured Dinoroseobacter sp., assembly GCA_964539755.1. Lineage (GTDB taxonomy): Bacteria > Pseudomonadota > Alphaproteobacteria > Rhodobacterales > Rhodobacteraceae > Dinoroseobacter. Next base: position 1,528 of record CAZIKH010000416.1, read on the forward strand.
GGGCGACGAGACATTGACCGTGGCGAAATCCACATGCGCCCCGCAGACCGACAGCACCCGCGCGA
>CAZIKH010000417.1:0-1583 GCA_964539755.1 uncultured Dinoroseobacter sp.
ATGTCGATCGGCATGGTGCTGACCGCGCTGGCCGCTTGGGCCATCGCCGGACTGTCGGTCACCAATGACCCGACCGGTGCATCCGTTGCGCTGCGCGAAGGTCAGTACCTGACCGGGCTGGGCGAGTTGCTGTTCGCAACGCCGCTGCGCTGGGTGATCATGTTCGCCCCGCTGGCGTTCCTGCTGTTTGGCTGGGGTGCCTTGATGCGTCGTGGCTCGGCAGCGACGGTACAACTGGGCTTCTTCACCTTCTCGGCCTTCATGGGCCTGTCGATGAGCTCGATCTTCCTGGTCTTCACCGGGTTCTCGATCGTGCAGACCTTCCTGGTGACGGCCATCGCCTTTGCAGGGCTTAGCCTGTATGGCTACACCACCAAGAAGGACCTGTCGGCGATGGGCACCTTCCTGATCATGGGTGTGATCGGCCTGATCGTGGCGATGATCATCAACATCTTCCTGCAGTCGCCTGCGATGATGTTCGCGATCTCGTTCATCGGTATCCTGATCTTTGCCGGTCTGACGGCGTTCTACACGCAGGACATCAAGAACACCTATGTCGCGCACGCGATGCACGGCGATCAGGACTGGCTGGACAAAGCCGCCATCGACGGCGCGCTGAGCCTCTACATCAGCTTCCTGAACATGTTCCAGTTCCTGCTGATGTTCATGGGCCAGCAAGAATAACGAAGCTTGAGCCAAAGCTTGTAGGCGGGGGCCGGTCCGAAAGGATCGGCCCTTTTGCCATTCTGTCAGACGACCACGTTGAAGAGGTGCCCGACAAGCGCTGTGACCAGCATGGCCAAACACCCCCAGAACAGAACCCGCACCACACCAGCCCCCACGCGCGCGCCGCCCGCGCGGGCCCCGGTCACACCCAGCAGGATCAAGGCCAGCATCGACATGACCGGCACGCCGACAAAGGCCGCAGACCCGTCCAAGGCCAACACGGCAAGGATCGGCAGCGCGGCCCCAACAGCAAAGGCCATGGCCGAGGCAAACGCGGCCAAGAGGGGGCGCGCACGCCCGCCCAATGTCAGCCCCAGTTCTTCGCGGGCATGGGCATCCAGCGCGTCATGATCGGTCATCTGCTGGGCCACCTTGCGGGACAAGGCCTGCGAGACCCCGCGCGCCTCCAGCCCGCTGGCCAGTTCCTGCAATTCCCCTTCGGGGTTTTCCTGCAAGGCCTTGCGTTCCCGCGCCAGATCGGCGGATTCGGAATCGGCTTGGGCCGCGACGGACACATATTCGCCCGCCGCCATCGAAATGGCCCCGGCTGTCAGGCCCGCAACCCCGGTCAAAAGAACGCCCGAGCGATCCATGCCTGCGGCCAAAACCCCCATCAACAGGCTGGCGGTGGACACGATGCCGTCATTGGCCCCCAGCACCATGGCCCGCAACCAGACGGCACGATTGGTGAAATGACCTTCTTGGGGCATGGCCTGCACCTGCAATTCAATTTCAAGGGTCTGAAAACGCGAACGGCCACGCACAAGGCGTGGCCGTTCCGATCGGGATTGAAGGGGCGATCTTACTTGATCTTGCCTTCCTTGTATTCGACATGCTTGCGCGCAACGGGGTCGTAT
>CAZIKH010000418.1:0-1582 GCA_964539755.1 uncultured Dinoroseobacter sp.
CTAAACCAGATACGTCAGGCGGGAGCCGAAGCCCGAGTGCCCGCCTGGCGTTTGTCGAAGGGCCCGATCTTGCGAGGGGGAGGGCCAGACTTCCGGGGAAGGTGCGCTTTCCCCTGACGCGGGTCAGGCCGCAGGCAGAAAACTCGGGCGGTTAACAGACAGAGCCTGATCGGCGAACCTGGCCGTCCTGTTTCGCGGGACGGCCTTTTTCTTTGTCCACAGGGCTGTGGATAAAGCCATGTTCGATCCCTGCAATTTCGTTCGATTTGGACAGGTATTTCTGCATTTCCTGTCCTTTAATCAGGGGCTTAGCGCGTGATCTTGATGTGCGCCCTCGGGTAGACTGGACCTTGGACGGGTCTGTCTTCTGGGGGGGAATCGGATCAATGCTGCGCAGGTTTCGGGGATTGGGGGCCGCCGTTCTGGCAACGGTCTTGGCGCTGGGGATGCAGCTGCCCTGGGCGGGGGGCGCGCTGGCCCAAGGCCAACCCAGCGCCTGTTCCGCGCTTGATCTGCGTTGGAGTGGCGTTGGCCCTGCGCCCAATCTGGTCAGCGGTCCGTTCTTTCTGGAAGCGGGCGACACCCTGTTCCTGACGCCGGTGCGTTCGGTCGAGGTGCGGATCACCGGACCTGTGCAGGCGCCGCCGTTTCGCGGGCCGGCGAATTACACGATCCCGGTGACGGGGGCCTATACGATCACCTTCGAAAGCCTTGCCGAATTGGAACCCTTCGAGGTGGCGGTGCGCTGCGGTTTGCTGACGCCGGGGTCGACCGGGGCGCTGATCCAGAACGACGCGATCCTGAATGCCTTGGGCCACGGGTCCGAAGGGCGGTTCGGCGGGACCGGGGCGGGCAGTTCGGCCTCGCGCAGCCATCTGGCCTTTGCGCCGACAACGCGGGGCGGGGACATGAACGTCTTTGCGGCTGTCGAAGGGCGACGGTTCGAGGGCAATTTCGAAGGCAACGCCTTTGACGCGACGGCGGGTGTGGATTGGCTGGTGGGGGCGAACACGGCGGTGGGCGTCTTGGGCAACGCGTCCCGGATGGAGGCGGCGAATGCCTCGGGCGCGACCCAAAGCCGGGCTATGTCCATTGCGCCGTATTTCATCCAGCGTTTTGGCGGGAACATGACCGCGACGGGGTTTCTGGCCTTTGGCCGGGTCGATTACGACGGGCCAACGGGCAGTTTCGTGGCGGATCGGCGGTCGCTGGGTTTGCGGCTGGCGGGACAACGGATGTGGTTCGGGGCGGACGCCGAACCCTTCGTCGATCTGCGGGCGATGCGCGAAGTGCAGCCCGCCCATGGCGCGACGGCGGAAAACGAGGTGCGCAGTTTCAACCTGCGCACGATGGTGCGGATGGAACCGCGCGCGATGCAAGTGGCGGGCATGACGCCCTATGTGACCGCGGGGGCGGAATATGGCTGGGCCGATGAAACCCGCGCGGCGGCCAGCAGCTATTTCTCGCCACGGATCGCGCTGGGGGCGGAACGGGTCGATGCCAATGGCGGGCGGCTGGTCGTCGATCTGGATTTCGGCCAGATCGGGGACGGGGTGCGCGATGGCGGGCTGCGGCTGGGCTA
>CAZIKH010000419.1:0-1582 GCA_964539755.1 uncultured Dinoroseobacter sp.
CCCGCCAACATGAACCTGTTCATCGCGCTGCAAAAAGACGTGGCGCTTTTGTCCTTCATCGGCCCGGTCGAGATTTTCCGGCAGGCCGGCGTTTACAAGTCGCTTTATGCGAACTTCACGCCCTATGTGGGGGCGGCGCTGATCTTTCTGGTGCTGACGATCCCGGCCACGCGCTATGCCGATTACCTGATGAACAAACAGAACAAGCAACGCACATGACCGCGAAACTGTCCTTGCGCGGCGTGCGCAAACGCTTTGGCGATCACGAGGTCTGCAAGGGGATCGACCTTGATATCGGCGAAGGCGAAATGGTCTGCCTGATCGGCGCGTCGGGGTCGGGCAAATCCACGCTGCTGCGCTGCATGAACCTGCTGGAACCCATCGACGATGGCACGATCCTGCTGGACGGGCAGGACATTGCGGAACCGGGGCTGGACCCGCAGCCCGTGCGCCAGCGCATCGGGATCGTGTTCCAGTCCTACAACCTGTTTCCGCATATGACGGCGGAAGAAAACGTCATGCTGGCCCCGCGCCGCGTGAAGGGCCTGACCCGCGACGCGCTGCGCCCGCGCGTGACCGAACTGTTCACGCGCTTTGGCCTTGGCGACCGCATGGGGCATTACCCCGACCAACTGTCCGGCGGACAGCAACAGCGCGTGGCGATCATCCGGGCCTTGGCGATGGCGCCCGAGATCATGCTGTTTGACGAGATCACCAGCGCGCTCGACCCCGAGCTGGTGGGCGAGGTGCTGGACGTGCTGCGCGACCTGCGCCGCCAAGGCATGACCATGGTGCTGGCCACGCACGAGATGGGCTTTGCCCGCGAACTGGCCGACAAGGTGTGTTTTCTGGATGCGGGCCGCATCCTTGAACAAGGTCCGCCCGAGGCGGTCTTCGGTGCCCCGCGCGAGGCGCGCACCAAAGCGTTTCTGGCGCGGGTGCTTTAGATGCTGGCGTTTGCGGCGGCCGTCTTTTTCCTGATCATCACCCCCGGACCGGGGGTTCTGTCCACCGCTGGCATCGGGGCGGGGTTCGGGTTTCGCGCGGGCCTTGCCTATGTGACGGGCCTGTGCATCGGCACGAATGTCGTCGCCTTGGCGGTGGTCACGGGCGTGGCGGCGGCGGTGCTGGCCGACCCGCGCTTGGGCGGGGCGCTGCTGATCGCCTCGGTCTGTTACCTGTGCTATCTGGCGTTCCGCATCGCGACAGCCGGGGCCAAGATCGCCTTCATCGAAAAGGCCGCCCCGCCCGGCATCGGCGGCGGGCTGGCCTTGCAGGCGATCAACCCCAAGGCCTATGCCGTGAACACCACCTTCTTTGCGGGGTTCCATTTCCTGCCCGATGCGCCCCTGACCGAGCTGGCCCTGAAGTTCGCCATCATGAACGCGATCTGGATACCGCTGCATCTGGGCTGGCTGTGGGCGGGGGTGGCGCTGCACCGTCTGGACCTGCCGCCCGCGAAACAACGCGCGATCAATATCGGCATGGCCGCCTCGATGCTGATCGTGGTCGCCTTGGCCCTGTTCGCCCCGCGTTAGCGCGCCTGCGCCAGCAGGCCGTCGATGTCCAGATGCGCCTCCAT
>CAZIKH010000420.1:0-1581 GCA_964539755.1 uncultured Dinoroseobacter sp.
GGACATCAGGAAGCTGGTGTACCGGTCCCAGCTTGACAGCGTGTCCTGCGCCGCCCCCGTTGTCGGGGCCTGGCCCTAGCCCCCCACATGGGTCATGTTGAAGGTCATCGTGATCTTGCAATCGGCCATGCCGGGCATCACCGACAGATCGACGCCCCCCGTCAGAAGGGCAATGTCCAGCACCGAATAGCTGGCGATCTGCGTGGGCGACAGGATTTCCATGCCGACATCCGCGCCGATCCCGCCCGCGCCCGAAGCGACCTCGAACAGCTTGCCTTCGAAGCTGTTCGGCCCGGTGCGGGTCCAGGTCACCTCCTGCCCGTCCCCGTCGAGGAAGTCGAGCACATCGGGATCGAACTTGCCGCCCCAGGCGATGGTGTGGGTTTCGTCCTGCTGGTCGATGCCGCCCATGCTGCGGAACATCGCTTCCATCTGGGCGGGGCAGCCTTCGAAGACCTGTTCGTCCGAGGTGATGCGCCACGCGCCATCCAGCGGCACGATCTCGCCATCAGCCCCGGCATCGCCGCCCTCGGCCACGTCGAACAGCGGGATCGGGACCCGGCCCTGATCGTCTGGGGTGAAGACGCGTTCGACCACCGTTCCGTCGCCGCCGAACACCCTGTCGAAATCTTCCGGCGCGGCGTCGGTCAGAACGGGTTTGCTGCCGGGCATGTCGGTGATCAGGATCGTCTGGCGCGCCGGATCGATCTGCAGATCGGGCTGGCCGGTCAAGGCGCGATAGTCTTCCGCCGTCAGCGCGGTCGTGCCGATCTCGCACCCGCCGGGCGAACAGATCAGAACGCGCAACAGGGGTTCCTGGGCAAGGGCGGGCAGGGCAAGCAGGGCGCTTCCAAGGACGAAAGCCGGGGTCGTGTAATGCGTCATGATCGTGATTTCCGGGACAGGGTCTTTAGGGGGTATGCGGGGCAGGGCCCGCCGCGTCAGAAAAGCCTTGGCGCGCCGCCCTGTCCAGAAAAAAGGAACGGGGCCGCGTCGCACGCGACCCCGTCTTGGGGCTTGCGTCTTCAGGACGATCCGGTCAGGCGGACGCCGCCTTCAGCCCCTGATCCAGATCCGCGATCAGGTCGTCGGCATCCTCGATCCCGATGGACAGGCGCACCACGTTGGGCGCGGCCCCGGCGGCGACCTGCTGTTCCGGCGTCAACTGGCGGTGGGTGGTGCTGGCCGAATGGATGATCAGGCTGCGCGTATCGCCCAGGTTGGCGACATGGCTGAACAGCTCCAGCGAATCCACCAGCTTCACACAGGCCTCGTATCCGCCCTTCAGCGCCACGGTGAACAAGGCCCCCGCGCCTTTCGGGCAGACCTTTTCGACGCGGTGGTTATAGGGCGACGAGGGCAGACCGGCATAGGTGACGGCCTCGACCGCCTCGTGCGTCTCCAGCCACGCGGCGATCTTCATGGCGTTCTGCACATGGCGTTCCATCCGCAGGGACAGGGTTTCGATGCCCATCAGCGTGTAATGCGCGGCTTGCGGGTTCATCGTCATGCCCAGATCGCGCAGACCGATGGCGATGCCATGGAAGGTGAAGGCCATCGGGCCCAGCACCTCGGCAAAGC
>CAZIKH010000421.1:0-1562 GCA_964539755.1 uncultured Dinoroseobacter sp.
GACTTCCTCGTCGGCAAGGACACGCGGCTTGTGACGCGGGAAAGCCACTGATGATGCACCGACGCAAGACCGACGTGATACCGACGCAAGACCGACGCCGTTTTTCGGGGGATTTGGCATGACCCACGCGACCTATCCAGACCTTGCGGGCGCGTCCGTTTTCATCACCGGGGGCGGGTCCGGCATCGGCGCCGCCCTGACCGAAGGCTTCCTGCGGCAAGGGGCCAAGGTGGCGTTCGTGCAACGCTCGGACGCGTCGGATTTCGTGGACCAGATGCGCCAAGCCACGGGAAACACGCCGCTTTTCCTGCAATGCGACATCACCGATATGGGGCAGTTGCAAAGCTGCATCGCCCAAGCCGCCACCGCCCACGGCCCCATCACCGTGCTGGTCAACAACGCCGCCAACGACAAGCGCCATACCACCGCCGAGGTGACCGAGGATTTCTGGGACTGGTCCCAAGCCATCAATCTGAAAGCCTATTTCTTCGCCTGCCAAGCGGTCATTCCCGGCATGAAGGCCGCCGGCGGCGGGTCGATCATCAACACGACCTCGATCAGCTACATGATGGGCAATACCGGATACCCTGCGTATACAACCGCCAATTCCGGCATCAACGGCCTGACCCGCAGCCTTGCCCGCGAATTCGGCCCCGACAATATCCGCGTCAACGCGCTGGCCCCGGGCTGGGTGCTGACGCAAAAGCAGCTCGATATGTGGACCACCCCGGAAGCCCTTGACGATCATATGAAAAAGATGTGCCTGAAACGCCATCTGACCCCCGACGATATCGTCGGGCCGATGCTGTTTCTCGCCTCCTCGGCCTCCGGTGCGATGACCGGCCAAGCGATGGTGGTCGATGGTGGCGTGGTGGTGACGGGATGAGCCCGCTTGACTGGATCGCGGTCGATTGGGGCACGACCCATCTGCGCGCCTGGGCCATCGGCCCCAGCGGTCAGGTCCTGACCGAAGCCAGCTCGGACGCGGGCATGGGCAGCCTGTCCCCCGACCAGTTCGAACCCGCCCTTCTGGAGGTCATATCCCCATGGCTGAGCACCCAACCCGTTGATATCCTTGCCTGTGGCATGGTCGGCGCGCGCCAAGGCTGGGTCGAAGCGCGCTATGCCACCGTGCCTTGCGCGCCCGTCAGCGCCGCGCTGACCACCGCCCCGACCAAAGACAAGCGCCTGCGCGTGCGCATCGTCTCGGGCCTGAAACAGACCAGCCCGGCGGATGTGATGCGCGGCGAAGAAACCCAGATCGCGGGCGCGCTGGCCCTGCGCCCCGGCTTCGACGGGGTGATCGTGCTGCCAGGCACCCATTCGAAATGGGCCCAGATCAGCGCGGGCGAGGTCGTCAGCTTCCGCAGCTTCCTGACGGGCGAGATGTTCGGCTTGCTGTCCCAGCACTCGGTCCTGCGCCATTCCATGGGGGATGGCTGGGACGGCGCGGCCTTTTCCGACGCGGTCGAAGAAACCCTGTCGCGCCCCGAAAGCCTTGCCGCCAAGCTTTTCGCCATTCGCGCCGAAGGCCTGTTGAACGGCCTGCCGCCCGCCGCCGC
>CAZIKH010000422.1:0-1554 GCA_964539755.1 uncultured Dinoroseobacter sp.
TCAGGCCCACGCATTGCTTGACCTGTGCGCCCTTGAGACCCAGCGCAAAGGCCACGCGGCGGCCATGGAAGGGCTGATACCCGGTTGCCGGATCGACGGTGAAGGACAGGATCTTTTCCGGGGTCGCGGCGGCAACCTCTTCAATATCCATGCCGCCTTCGGTCGAGCAGACGAAGGAAATGCGGCTGGAGGCACGGTCGACCAGCAGGGCCAGATACATCTCGGTTTCGATGCCGCTGCCATCTTCGATATAGACTCGGTTGACCTGTTTGCCGGCGGGACCCGTCTGGTGCGTGACCAGCGTGCGGCCCAGCATCTTCTTGGCTTCGGTGGCGGCTTCTTCGACCGATTTGGCAAGGCGGACACCGCCCTTTTCGCCAGCGTCGGCTTCCTTGAAGCTGCCCTTGCCGCGGCCCCCGGCGTGGATCTGGGCCTTCACAACCCAAAGCGGGCCATCCAATTCCCCGGCTGCCGTTTTGGCGTTTTCCGCCTTCAGCACAACGCGCCCATCGGACACTGGCGCGCCGTAAGAGCGCAGCAGAGCCTTGGCCTGATACTCATGAATGTTCATGAAACTGTCCCGTCTTTGGTTCTCGTTCCTGACGGGCTAAGCATACCGACGCATACGGATAAATTGGCATTTCGCCGCATGGGGTGCTTTTCTGCAGTTTGTGATCACACCGCGAAAAAGCGTGATCACAAATATCGCGACTCGGCGGTTCTTATGGGTTTTCAGCCGCCTATCGGGGCCGGGTTTGGGGCGACTCGGTCCTTTGGGGGACAGTCCGGGACCTAGCCTGTCGCGCGTGCGGCGATCCGCAGCATCAGATCGGTGGCCTTCGCCATGTCCTGCACGGAAATGTATTCCAAGGGGCCATGCACATTCTGCTGGCCCGTGAACAGGTTGGGGCAGGGCACGCCCAGTTCGGTCAGGCGCGAGCCGTCCGTGCCGCCCCGGATCACTTCGGCGCGGGGGTCCAGACCCATGTCCTGCATCGCCGCCATCGCAAGGTCGATGGGCAGGCGGTTGTCGTCCAGCCAATAGCGCATGTTGCGGTATTGCGGGGTGATCTCGACCGTGATCCGGGCGCGCGGCTCGGTTGCGGCGACGGCGGCGCAAACCTGGCGCAGCATATCGCCCTTCTGCGCCAGCCCGTCCCGTTCGAAATCGCGCAAGATCAGGTGCAGGGTCATTTCGGCGGCATCCCCGCGCAGATCGACACAGTGCAGGAACCCATCCCGGTCGGAGGTGGTTTCGGGGGTTTGCGTGGCTTGGGGCAGTGTTTCGACGATGCGCGCGGCCAGATGAATGGCATTGACCAGCTTGCCCGTCGCCGCGCCCGGATGAATGGACACGCCCGTTACGGTCACCTTCGCCAGGTCGGCGGAAAAGGTTTCATAGTTCAGGGTGCCGGGGACATCGCCGTCGAAGGTATAGGCGAAATCGACCCCCAGATCCTGTGGCAGATTCGGGTCCACGCCAAAGCCGATCTCCTCATCCGGGGTGAAGGCGATGCGGATCGTCGGGCGCGGCAGGTCGGGGTTTTCCAGCAG
>CAZIKH010000423.1:0-1551 GCA_964539755.1 uncultured Dinoroseobacter sp.
CCCCGCGCGGTGGCCTCGACCACCACGGCGTCGAGACCCGCGCCGCCCTTCTGGGCGACGTGGTCGCGCAATTGCGCGCGCATTCGGGGTTCCCAGAAATCGGTGATATGGGCGGCGACCTTTTCGGCCGCGTCGCCGGGTTGGCTTTTGAAGAACGTCGCGATCTGATTGGCCATGTGGATCATCTTTTCAGGCGACATGGGTGACCTCGTCAGCGATGCGGTGGGGATGGGTGTAGATGTCAAAGCCGCCCCCCCGGGCGAAGGCGACCAGGGTGACCCCGGCCTCCTCGGCCAGATGGACGGCGCGGGCGGTGGGGGCGGAGACGGCGATCAGGCCGGGGATCCCCGCCATCGCGCATTTCTGGACCAGTTCGACCGACAGGCGCGAGGTCATGACCGCCATGCCCGATGCCGGGTCAAGGCCTGCGCGGAACAGCGCCCCGATCAGTTTGTCGAGCGCGTTGTGCCGCCCCACATCTTCGCGCACCAGCGCGATCCCCTGGCCCGGCACGAAGAACCCCGCCGCGTGGGTGGCGTGGGTCTGGGCATGCAGCGCCTGTCTGGGGCGCAGGGCGTCGGTGGCGCTGGCCACCTCGGCCCGGGACAGCTGCAGCCCGCCTTCGGCCAGACGGGGCAAGGGGCGCATCGCTTGGTCAAGGCTGTCGATCCCGCACAGCCCGCACCCGACCGGCCCGGCCATGAAACGGCGGCGGTCGGCCAAAGCGGCGGCGCGGTCGTCGCGCAGCCAGAACCGCGCTTCGATCCCTTGGGCATGGGGGACCACCTCGAAGCTTTCGACCTCGTCGGCCTGCGCGATCACGCCTTCGGTCCGGGCAAAGCCATAGGCAAAGTCGGCGACATCCTGCGGCGTGGCCATCATCACGGCGAGGGTCGAGCCATTGAAGACGACCGCCAGCGGCACCTCGTCCGGCAAGGTCCGATGCACGGCACGCGCGCCGTCGGCCTGATACGAGTGTCCGGGCAAGGATCGGGTGGCGGGGGCTGTCATCGCCTTATTCCGCCGCCGGAAGGATGCGCCGCGCGCGCGCGGCTTGTGCGGCGTAATCCTCTTGCCAATCGCTGGGGCCGTTCGACGGGCTGACCTGCACCGCGGTCACCTTGTATTCGGGGCAGTTCGTGGCCCAGTCGGAATAGTCGGTGGTGATGACATTGGCCTGCGTGTCGGGGTGGTGGAAGGTGGTGTAGACCACGCCGGGGCTGACCCGGTCGGTGATCTTCGCCTTCAGCGTGGTTTCCCCCGACCGCGAGGCAAGCCGGATCCAGTCGCCGTCCTTCAGGCCACGATTTTCAGCGTCATGCGGGTGGATTTCCAGCAGATCCGCTTCGTGCCAAACGGTGTTTTCCGTGCGCCGCGTCTGGGCGCCGACATTATACTGGCTAAGGATGCGGCCCGTGGTCAGCAAAAGCGGGAAGCGCGGGCCTGTCTTTTCGTCCGTCGCCACGTATTCGGTGACGATGAACCGCCCCTTGCCACGCACGAACCCGTCGACATGCATCAAGGGCGTGCCTTCGGGATGCGTTTCGTTAC
>CAZIKH010000424.1:0-1543 GCA_964539755.1 uncultured Dinoroseobacter sp.
GGCGCATCACTGCCCGGCCCGGCGGGCGTTTTCGCCTTGCCCACGATGCGCACCGGTTCGCTTTCGCGTTCCAGCGGGTCTTCGGGGTCCAGCAGCGTTTCGGCGGCGCGCGTCATGCCGAAAAGCGGCTCGCCCGAAAACCAGTCCTCGGGGGCGTCCGCAGGCGGGATCGCCACGAAACACACCGGGTTGAAGCGATGTTCGATGGCAAAGGCTTCGGCTTCGGCCAAGGTTTCGCGCGCAACCACCGCCACCCGGGCCAGCCCGTCGCGCACGACGTAATCATAGGCCAGTTCGGACACGTCATAGGGCGTGCGGCCCTGCAACCCGGCGCGCACCTGCGCTTCGCGGTCGGCGTCGGTCGGGCCGGGGGCGGGCAATTCGTCGTACAGGATTTCGGAATTCGGCAGGATCAGCTTGGTGGTCACGCCGCCCGTCGCCAGCGCGGCGGCGGTCTTGCGCAACCACGCCATCTGGTCGGCCATGTCCGGGGCATCCAGCGAAACTTCGCCGACGCTCAGCCAGCCGCCCCGTCCCCGGTGCAACAGGCCGATTCCGTCATGAGACAAATTGAGCGCGAAGCTCGGTTTCATGGGCCCTCGGCTTCTTCGTTTGACTGCTTTGGCCCTAGGGGCCTCCCTGATGCGAAACCTACCCTGCGCAAAACAAAAGGGGAAGGCAATGCGGGATTGTTTCACAGGGGAATCATGCCTAGCTGTCACGATAAAGGAGGAACCCCCATGCCCCAAATCCAACGAACCGCCCCGGCTTGGATCGCCGCATTTGCCCTTGTTTTGATGGGATTGGCCCAGTCGGTTGCAGCGCAAAGCAGCCTGACAGCCGGAACGCTGGCCCTGTCGGGGCAGGGCGAGGTCCGCGCCGCCCCGGATCAGGCGACGATCACGCTGGGCGTGGTCACCCAAGCCGACAGCGCCGCCGAAGCGCTGTCTGAAAACACCGCCCGCCTGACGCAGGTCTTCGCCGTGCTGGACGGGGCCGGGATCGCCGAGAAAGATCGCCAGACCAGCGGGTTTTCGATCAACCCGATCTGGGAACGCCAGCGCAGCGGGTCGGACGAACCGCCCCGCATTGTCGGCCATACCGTGACGAACACCGTCACCGTTCTGGTGCGCGATCTGGACAGTCTGGGGGGCGTTCTGGACGCGGTCGTGCGCGAAGGCGGCAACCGCTTTCAGGGGCTCAGCTTCGGGGTTTCGGACCCGGCACCGCATCTGGCGGCCGCGCGCCGCGCCGCGGTTGCCGATGCGCGCGCCAAGGCAGACCTTTATGCCGATGCGCTGTCGGTCGAACTGGGGCCGATCCTGTCGGTCAGCGAAAGCGGGGGGATGCGCCCGGTGATGATGCGGGCCGAAGCGGCGATGGCGATGTCCGCCGATGCGATGCCCGTCCCGATTGCCGAAGGCGAGGTCAGCTTTTCCGCCAATGTGTCGATTACCTGGGCGCTGGACCAATAAAACCCGGTCCGCGTTTGCGGTTTGTTAAGGAATCAGGGGTATATCGGTCCTTGGTTAACCCGTGGCGC
>CAZIKH010000425.1:0-1539 GCA_964539755.1 uncultured Dinoroseobacter sp.
CGCCCATCTTGCGCACCAGCCGCGTGGTGCCGCCCGCGCCGGGGAAGATGCCGACAAGGATTTCCGGCAGGCCAATCCGGGCCTTGGGGTTCGGGGCGGCGAAGATGCGGTGCGTGGCCAGCGGAATTTCGAACCCGATGCCAAGACCGGTGCCGGGCATGGCGGTCGCAATCGGCTTGCCGCCTTTCAGCGTCTTGGGGTCCATGCCCGCGCGTTCGATTTTGCGCAGGATGCGGTGGCCGTTCATGATGAAATCGAAGGTCGCCTGTTCGGGCGCGTCCCCGCCTTCGGCAGCCACGGCGGCCAGCACGTTCAGGTCCATACCGGCGGCGAAATCGGGCTTGCCGCTGGTGATCACGATGCCCTTGACGGCGTCATCGGCCAGACAGTCGTCCAGCATGTCTTCGACAAGGGAAAACGCCTCGCGGGTCAGCACGTTCATCGGGCGACCGGGGCAGTCCCAGGTGATGATGGCAACGCCATCGGCGTGTTTTTCGAGGGTGAAGTCAGTCATGGTCGGTTCCCTTGTCATGGGTCAATTCGTGTCAGATGGGGGCGCAGGCGCTAGGGGCGCGGGCGCGCAAGATGTTCCAGCATGGCCGTTTGGGTGGCCAGAAAGTCGGCGCTGATCAGGTCGATTTCCGCGCAGGCCAATTCGGCCTCGAACCAGATGACGCGCCAGCCGTCGGGATAGTGCAGCAACACGATCCGGTTGCCGAAGGGTGCGCGGCTGGTCCCGTCGAGATAGTGCCAAGCGGTCAAATGGCTGCCCGAGATCATGTCCCGCCGCCCCAGCATGTAACTGGCCTGATGGTCGGTCTCGACTTCTTCCACCACGCCGCTGGCGGCCAGCTTGTGCGCATAGTCCTGCAACAGCACGTCCAGTTCTTCCGAGGTCGTGGCGATGGCCTTGCGGTCGGCCATGTTGAACATGCAGGGCACGGCGATCCGCTGGACCAATCCGGCAAGATCGCCATTGAAGGCCGCCAGCGAGGCGGCATCAATGGTTTCCTTGTAGATGCGGGTGGCGTCCGGGTCGGCCATGTCAGACGCGCTCGATGATGGTGGCCGCACCCATGCCCGACGCCACGCACAGCGTCGCAAGGCCCGTGCCCTTGCCGCTGCGTTCCAGCTCGTCCAGCAGGGTGCCAAGGATGATCGCGCCCGTGGCCCCCAAGGGGTGGCCCATGGCGATCGACCCGCCGTTCACGTTGACCTTGTCGTGATCCACGTCGAAGGCCTGCATGAAGCGCAGCACGACGCTGGAAAACGCCTCGTTCACTTCGAACAGGTCGATGTCGTTGATACTCATGCCGCTATCGGCGAGGATCTTCTCGGTCGCCGGGACCGGGCCGGTCAGCATGATGGTCGGATCGGTGCCGATCTTGCAGGTGGCGCGGATCACCGCGCGGGGCTTCAGCCCGTGGGCTTCGCCGAATGCCTTGTTGCCGATCAGGATGCCGGCGGAGCCGTCCACGATGCCGGACGAGTTGCCCGCGTGGTGGATGTGGTTGATCCGCTCCAGATGCGGGTATTTCA
>CAZIKH010000426.1:0-1526 GCA_964539755.1 uncultured Dinoroseobacter sp.
ACGAGGTTGCCGAGTTCGACAGCGGCAAGCTGAACGCGGCGGGCAAGAAGGTTGTGGTGATCGGCGGCGGCGACACGGCGATGGACTGTGTGCGCACGGCGATCCGCCAAGGGGCAGAGTCGGTGAAGTGCCTTTATCGCCGCGACCGTGCCAACATGCCCGGATCGCAACGCGAAGTGCAGAACGCCGAAGAAGAAGGCGTCGAATTCGTCTGGCTGACCGCCCCCAAAGGCTTCACCGGGGACACGGTCGAAGGCGTCATGGTGCAGAAAATGCGCCTTGGCCCGCCCGATGCCACGGGCCGCCAAGCCCCCGAAGTGATCGAGGGCGCGGATTATGTCGAAGACGCCGATCTGGTGATCAAGGCCTTGGGGTTCGAACCCGAAGACCTGCCCAAATTGTGGGGCGTGGACGGGCTGGAGGTAACCCGCTGGGGCACCATCAAGGCCGATTTCCGCACCCATGAAACCAGTTTGGAAAACGTCTATGCGGCGGGCGATATCGTGCGCGGGGCCAGCCTTGTGGTCTGGGCGATCCGCGATGGCCGCGAAGCCGCCGAAGCCATTCTGGACAAGGTTAACGCCCGCACCCGCGTGGCGGCGGAATAGCCCGGAACGGGCCTCGGTATCGCGTCGGTAAAATGTCGGTATCGGGTCTGTCCCCCGCCGCCCATCCCATTTGTTAATAGGTCAGCCTTGCTGACATACATGCCGGGCGACCCGGCCCCGGAAGGAGACCCGAGATGACCACATACGATCAGAACTGGGTGAAAGCGGAAGAAGCCAAACGCGCCAAACTGGCCGAAGCCGGGATGTACCGGTTCGAGGACGAACACGCGTCCTGCGGCGTGGGTCTTGTCGTCGATATCAAGGGCGGCAAATCGCGGGCGGTTGTCGATGCGGGGATCACCGCGCTGAAGGCGATCTGGCATCGCGGCGCGGTCGATGCCGATGGCAAGACCGGCGATGGCGCGGGCATTCATCTGGAAATCCCGCAAGCCTTCTTCGAAGATCAGATCCGCAAGACCGGGCACGAACCCAATGGCCGCAAGATCGCCGTCGGGCAGGTCTTCTTGCCGCGCGCCGATTTCGGCGGGCAGGAAACCGGGCGCACCATCGTTGAAACCGAAGTGCTGCGCATGGGCCATTACATCTATGGCTGGCGTCATGTGCCGGTCGATGTGTCCTGCCTTGGGGACAAGGCGAAAGCGACCCGCCCCGAGATCGAACAGATCATCATCGCCAATGGCAAAGGCATCGACGACGAAACCTTTGAACGGGAATTGTATGTCATCCGCCGCCGGATCGAAAAAGCCGCCGCCGCCGCGCAGGTGACGGGGCTGTATATCTGTTCGCTGTCCTGCCGGTCGATCATCTACAAGGGCATGATGCTGGCCGAGGATGTCGCGGTCTTCTACCCCGACCTGATGGATGCGCGGTTTGAAAGCGCGTTTGCGATTTACCACCAGCGCTATTCGACCAACACCTTCCCGCAATGGTGGCTGGCGCAACCGTTCCGCATGTTGG
>CAZIKH010000427.1:0-1522 GCA_964539755.1 uncultured Dinoroseobacter sp.
GGCCTGAGCCGTGCGATGCTGGAGCGGGTGGAAGTCGTGCATCGGGGGCGGTTTGGCAACGCGATGGCGCTTGGCCATGTCATCGAGCAGCGTTTTGCCCTGCCGAAGGATCAATACGCCACCACCGATATCCGCCGGGACCTGAGCGATTGCGACCGATGCACGGTTACACCGATGCTCCTCGGTTCGGCAGACCTGAATGGCGATGGCGCGGATGACGTTATCCTGCACCAGCATGTCAGCAATGCGGACTATGATGTGATCGACCGCGCCAGCCCGCTGCGTGTTTACGGCATGAACCCCAAGGGCGCCCCCACCATGCGGCAACCCGAATTGTTGGTGGGCCCCAACCGGGTGCATGCGCGCGAGGCGGTGTCAGCGGATTTCAACGGGGATGGTGTCGACGATCTGTTCATTGCAGCCCAGGGCTTGGATACCCAACCCTTTCCGGGCGAACAGAATGTCTTGATCCTGTCGGGGCCAGATGGCCCCGTTGATGCCAGCGAAACCCACCTGCCCCAACTGGATGACATGGCGCATGGGGTGGCCGTGGGCGACATTGATACGGATGGTGACACGGATATTCTGGTCCTGACCAATCAGGGGGCAGCCCGCGTCTTGCCCTACTTGCTGCTGAACGACGGGGCGGGCGAGTTTGCGATGAGCGATCTTAGCGCCCGCATCGCGCCCGAGGTGATCGACATGTACCGCGCGGACGATCCGTTTGAGGCGGAATATTCGACCGTGCGCCTGATTGACCTGAACACGGACGGCGCGCTGGACCTGCTTTTGCTGGCGCGCGGCGAGACCCCGTCGCGCGTCACCCGAAACGCGACGATCCGCACGTCGCTTCTGTTCTACAATGACGGCACGGGGCAGTTTCCGCTTGACCGTATGGTCCAATTGCCGACCGATCGTTGGGGCGACCGGACCTTCACCAATGATGCCGATGCCATTGACCTGAATGGCGACGGACGTCTCGACCTGATCCTGACCCAATCGACCCGGGATGGCAGTTGGCGTGGCGGGTATTATCAGGCGCTGGTGCAAACCGATGACGGCTGGGAAGACCGCAGCGCCGAGTATCTTTGGCCGCAAGGCGCCCCTGCCCCCCTGCAAGAAATCACTTTCGCCAATAAAACCACGCTGGTGGATTTCGACGATGATGGCGATCTCGATCTGGTGACGAACACGCTGAACCCCGTGTTTCGCGAAACCCTCGGGGAATACCCCTACACCGTCGCGGTGAATGACGGCACAGGGCGGTTCGCGCCGATGGACCCGCGCTGGATCGGCGAGGGGTACGAGGGCCGCAACATGATCACCGGGGATTTCGACGGCAATGGTGTTGCAGATATCGGGGCGCTGACGCTGAACCACATCCAGGAACGGGATCAGACGGTCGGGGTGAACCTGACGCTGCACCGCCCGACGCGCAACTGGTAGCGTACGGACCCAAGCCGCTAGCCCAGCACCTTCGCCACCTGCGCGGCGAAATCCTCGCCGCGCTTTTCGAAATTGT
>CAZIKH010000428.1:0-1516 GCA_964539755.1 uncultured Dinoroseobacter sp.
ATGCTGGGTCTGGGACCTGCAGAATGGCAGGCGGTCCTTCTGTCTTTGCAAGTCTCGTTCTGGGCGACCTTGGCCAGCCTGCCGCTGGGTCTGCTGGTGGCCTTTGCTTTGGCGCGCTGGCGCTTTCCCGGCAAGACGCTGCTGAATGGCATCGTCCACTTGCCGCTGATCCTGCCCCCCGTGGTCACCGGCTATCTGCTGCTGGTCGCGTTCGGTCGGCGCGGTCCGGTTGGCCGTCTGTTGGAGGACAGCTTCGGGATCACGGTCGCCTTCCAATGGACCGGTGCCGCGCTGGCCGCTGCGATCATGGCCTTTCCCCTGATGGTGCGCGCCATGCGTTTGGCCATCGAAGCGGTGGATCCCAAGCTGGAGCAGGCCGCCGCGACGCTGGGGGCGCCGCGCATCGTCATCTTTTTCACCATTACCCTGCCCCTGATCCTGCCCGGCATCGTGGCGGGGGTGATCCTGGCCTTTGCCAAGGCGATGGGGGAATTCGGCGCGACCATCACCTTCGTGTCCAACATTCCCGGACAAACGCAAACCCTGCCCTCCGCGATCTATGCCTTCCTGCAGGTGCCCGGCGGTGAAAGCGCGGCCTTGCGCCTTGTGCTGGTGTCCGTGGCCATCGCCATGGGCGCGCTGGCCCTGTCGGAATGGTTCGCACGGCGCGCCGCCAGACGGGTGGCAGGCCAATGACCCTGTCCGTGCATATCAAGCATCGGTTTCCGGGGTTCCAGCTGGACGCGCGCTTCGACGCGCCCATGGGCATCACGGGGCTGATCGGTCCGTCGGGATCGGGCAAGACCACGATCATCAACGCCATCGCGGGGCTGCTGGCCCCCGACGAAGGTCGCATCGTCCTTGGCAAAGGGGCCTTGTCGGACACCGCCTCGGGGGCGTGGCGCCCGCCGCGGGACCGCGCCATTGGCTATGTCTTTCAGGACCACCGCCTGTTTCCGCACATGACCGTGCTTCGGAACCTCGACTATGGCCGCTGGGTGCGGGGACAGCCGCGCGATCCCGAAAAGCGCGCCCAGATCGTCAACTTGCTGGGTCTGGACGGATTGCTGGACCGACGCATCGGCGGGCTGTCAGGGGGCGAACGCGCCCGCGTGGGCATTGCCCGCGCCCTGTTGTCTGGGCCGCGCCTGTTGCTGATGGATGAACCGCTGGCGGCGCTGGACGCCGACCGCAAGGACGAAATCCTGCCCTATCTGGAACAGATCCGCGACGCGTCCGAGGTGCCGATTGTCTATGTCAGCCATGCCTTGGACGAGATCATTCGACTTGCGACCACATTGGTGCTGCTGCGCGATGGACGGGTCGTCCAGGCCGGACCCGCCGAAGACGTGCTGTGCGATCCGGCCAGTGCACAGACCTTGGGCAAGGACGCGATCGGGGCCTTGTTGCCCGCGCGTGCGACGGGCGAGGTCGCAGATGGGCTGACGGCGCTGGCGGTGCCCGGTGGCCAGCTTTGGGTCTCGCAAGGCCCGGCGGACCCGACCCGCCAATTGCG
>CAZIKH010000429.1:0-1512 GCA_964539755.1 uncultured Dinoroseobacter sp.
CTACGACCCCGGTCCGAACCGGGCATAGAGGTCGAAATCATCGACCGAAATCACCCCCGACAGGATGATCGCGCAGGTCGGCACCCAAAGCACCAGCGCGATGATCGTGACCCAACGCAGCTTGGTGCGCAAATGGGTCACCTCGGGCGATCCCGCCGAAGTGCCGACCAGCCTTTCGCCCCGGTCGCCTTGGGTTTCCAATTTGATCGGCAGCGCGATGAACAGGATCATGAACCAGAAGACGGCCAACAAGACCAATGCCGATGTGATACCCATCGCTCAGACCTGTTCCAGTTCGACCAAGGTTCCGGTGAAATCCTTGGGATGCAGGAACAAGACCGGCTTGCCATGCGCGCCGATCTTCGGCTCGCCAGTCCCCAAGACCCGCGCGCCGGTTTCCACCAGCTTGTCGCGGGCGGCCAGAATGTCGTCCACCTCGTAGCAGATGTGGTGAATGCCGCCCGAGGGGTTCTTTTCCAAGAACCCCGCAATCGGGCTGTTCTCGCCCAAGGGATGCAGGAATTCGATCTTGGTGTTGGGCAAGGTGACGAAGATCACGGTGACCCCGTGATCGGGTTCGTCCTGCGCGGGCCCGACATCGGCCCCCAGCGTATCGCGATATTGGGCTGCGGCGGCCTCCAGATCGGGGACCGCAATGGCGACATGGTTCAAGCGTCCGATCATCGGGCGACCTCCATCAAGACGGGTTTAGCGCGTTATGTAGAACGCCTGCCCCGCCTGCAAGCGGCGCAACCGCGCAGGGCGCAGGCTTTCCATCGCGGCGTTAACCCGGCGTTCACCATTCCCATGGCTTGCTGGCGACAAAGGAACAGAGAGGCTGCCATGACCGACGAAGACCCATTCGCCCCCTTGCCCGCCCTTGGCCGCAAGCCGCCGCCCGGACGCCCGCTGCTGGGCCTGCGCATTTTGCTGGTGGAAGACAGCCGTTTTGCCGCCGAAGCGGTGCGGCTGATGTGTCTGCGCAGCGGGGCGCGCTTGCGGCGGGCCGATTGCCTTGCGTCCGCGCAGCGGCATCTGGCGGCCTATCAACCCGCGGTCGTTATTGTCGATCTGGGTTTGCCAGATGGGCCGGGCGAAGGTCTGATCCGCGACATCGCCCGCGTGGGGGTCTGCGGTATTCTTGCGGTCAGCGGCGATGCAGACCGGGCCGAGGCGGCGCGCGCCGCTGGCGCGGTTGGGTTCCTGGAAAAACCTTTGGGCAGTCTTGCGCAGTTCCAGAGGGCGGTGATCGACGCCCTGCCCGATGCCTTGCAGGTGCGCGGCCCCCGCGCGCTGAGCTGCGAGGAGGTTTTTCCCGACCTCATGGCGCTGAAAGACGATCTGGCCCACGCGGTCGCCCTGTTGGACAGCGCAGACGACCCCGACGCCCGCATGTATCTGGCGCAATTCCTGAACGGGTTGGCGACCAGCGCGGGCGACACGCAATTGGGCCAAGTGGCCGCGCGCCTGAAACAGCGGGACGCGGTCGGTGTGCGCCCGCAATTGCGGACC